>NZ_JAEUPY010000439.1 GCF_016790065.1 Steroidobacter sp. | reverse complement strand
GTACGTGGCTCGCTCGAATGCCACCCCGTACTTCCTGGTCCCGGCCGGCGCGACCTGGCGCTCGATTGCCAGCACGCTGTACGGCGTCGATTCGGATGCGGCAGGTCAGGCCCTGCAGACTGCGGTCGGCAACCCGACCCTGACGACTGGCCTGCGCTTGGTGTCCGCGCCGACCACGCTGACCGTGACTCCGCCGGTGCCGACCTACTACGTCGTCAAGGCTGGCGACTCGTGGGTGAGCATCACTCAGGCGCTGTACGGCACCAGCAACGCTGCGGCGGTCACAGCACTGCAGAGTGTGGTGGGCAACCCGACGCTGGCCACCGGCGTGTGGTTGGTGACTCCGTCGACCTTGAGCTACACCGTCAGCCCGTAAGCTGCCGGTTCGGTGACTCGAAAGGCCCCGCCTAACCGCGGGGCCTTTTCTTTTGGGCCAATTATTTTTGTAGCCCAGTTCGACAACGCCCAGGCCCGTTCTAGGCCGATTGGCGGTCGTAGTGTGAGTTGTGTCACAGCTTTTTGGGTGCCGTCCGCAGCGGCCCCAATGAAGGCGCCGAAATGTCGGTTTTTCCAAGCGCGTTTCCGGCAAAAATTGTAAAGAAATTGGACACATAGGCCCCGATCCCAGCGTCAACAATCCGTCAACTCCGTGCGCTGGATCACTCGCTTTACCGGCGGAACGGCGTACCTTGCGCTGGCATTTTCCAGGGCAGGTCCGGTCTGACGCTGAAAGGGGGAAGGGGACATGACACAAGTGGGTGGTTTGAAGCAGGCCTTCGCGGTCGCCTGGTGCTTGGTGCTACTGAGCGCCTGCGGCGGTGGCGGCGGCGGCGGTGGCACGACCAATCCGGTGGGCAACAATCCCACCACGCCTACCACTCCAACCACGCCCACGGATCCGACCGACCCGACGGACCCCACCGATCCCACTGACCCGACCGATCCCACTGATCCGGTCGATCCCGTGCCCGATCCGGTGACCAAGACGGCCAACGGCTCGGTGCTGACCAACACCCAGATCGTTTCTTATCCGCTCAACAACACCAGCCTGTCGAGCGGCGGCTGGCAGCCGACCGACTTGCTGGAGACAGCCAGCGCGGCCGCGAGCAGCCCGCGTGTGATGTTCGATGCTGCCGGTAACGGCTTTGCCGTTTGGGTTCAGGGCAACGATTGCATCGTTCGCCGTTACACCGCGAGCACCACGAGTTGGTCCGCCCCCATCGTTTTGGATGCGAGCACCGAAGACGCTCATCAATCGCGTCTCGCCGTCGACCGCACCACCGGCAATGCGTTTGTTTCTTGGACTCAGAGCGACGGCGTGGCCGAATCGCTGTACGTGAGCCGATACACCGCGAGCAACAACGCCTGGAGTGCCGCGCAGCTGATCGACAACACCGACAACCCGGTGAGCGCAGCGCCTGAGAGCAACTCAATTTCATACGCCGGCACGCATGCAGCCGTCGCGTGGCGCCAGACCGAGGGCGGCTCGATCTACAGCATCTTCACATCGAGATTCGAAAATAACGCTTGGACCACGCCTGAGTTGGTCGACGACAGCGCTCTGGAAGCCTTGCATCCGGAAGTGGCCATCGATGTCAGCGGCAACGCCTCTTATGTCTGGCGTCAACGTGACGGCAATGGCGAGTTTCGCATTCACGCGCGTCGCTGGGACAACCAGACTCAAACGTTCAGCAACGTTACGCAGATCGACATCGGCGGCGATCGTCAGCCGCGCATCTACTTCGACGCGCAAGGCAACGGCTTCGCGCTCTGGCGCGGCGACGGCATCTTTGCGCGTCACTTCGACGCCGCGACCGCTACCTGGGGCGCGGAGGAGACGATTCACAATCAGACCGGCGGCGGTGCTTGGGGTGGCGAACTCTCGGTCGATAAAGACGGCAACGCCATGGCGGTGTGGCTGGAGAGCGATGGCGCCATCGTGTCCGTCTACGCACGTCGTTACGATGCCACGATGGCAGCGTGGGGTATTTCGGAGCTGGTCGAGAACAACACCGATCCGGCCCACATCGATTACAACCCGACCGTCGCCATGTTCGGCCAGGAAGCGGTGGTCGCGTGGATTCAAAACACCAGCAACGTGCGCGATGCATTTGTAACTCGCCGCACCGGCATCGGCACTTGGTCGGCACCGAGAGCGTTGGAATCTCGCACCGAAACTGCGGACGAACTCACTTCGACCATCGATGCGGTCGGCAACGCGGCGGTGTTGTGGATTCAGCCCGACGGTTTGTCTGAATCCGTCTATCAGGCGTTGTATCTGAGCGCCAACTTCGTGGTCCCGAACGGTGCCACGTGGCAATCGATTGCCAATACTTTGTACGCCGTGGATTCCGCTGCCGCCGGCACGGCTCTGCAGACTGCGATGGGTGGTGGCACGCTCACTGCCGGAGCTTTCTTGACCGGCTTCCCCACGACATTGAATGTGGTTGAGCCGGTGCCTGCGTATTACACCGTGCTGGCCACCGACACCTGGTCGCATATCGCGCAGGCGGTCTATGGCAGCAACGATGTGAATGCCATCGCGCGAGTGCGGACGCTGTTGAGCGACCCGACCTTGAGTGCTGGCTTGCACTTGGTCGTGCCGGCCAGCATCGAGTACGTGCCGTCGGACGACTACAGCGCGCCGCTCGATTGGAGCCTGGTCCACACCACCACCACGACCAACTATCCGTTGGATGCAGCGGCGGTGACGGTGCCGTTGAATGTTTGGTCGTCAGGACAGCTGCTCGAATCCAGCAACGCCGATGCCAGCGGCGGCCGCGTTGCATTCGATGCGGACGGCAATGGTTTCGCTGTTTGGGCGCAGGGCACGGACGTCATCGTGCGTCGTTATCTCGAAAGCTCGGGCACGTGGTCCGGGCCGGTGATTCTGGATCAGAGCGCCCAAGACGCGCATGAGCCGCGCTTGGCGGTCGATCGCGCAACTGGTAACGCCACCGTGATCTGGGCGCAGAGCGACGGCGTCGTGCAATCGCTGTATTGGAGCAACTACGACACGACCACTGACACTTGGAGTGCGCCGCTGTTGCTGGAGAACAGTGCCAATGCAGTCGAAGTGTCCACGGAGTACGCCACGATCTCGCGCGTCGGCAATCACATCGCGGCCGCCTGGCTGCAATCCGATGGCACCGCCATCAGTGTCTATTTGGCTCGATTCGACAACGGCACGTGGAGTGCGCCGGATCTGATCGACGGTCGCGCCACCGCGGGCCTGCATCCGGAAGTTGCCATCGACTTGCACGGCAATGCGACTGTGTTGTGGCGACAGAATGATGGCAGCGAGTTCCGCATCCATGCGCGTCGCTGGGACAACACTGCGCAAGCCTACGGCGCCATCCTGCTGCTCGACGGCGACGGCGATCGTCAGCCACGCATTGGCTTCGATGCTGTGGGTAACGGCTTCGCCTTGTGGCGGGGTAGCGGCGTGTTTGCACGTCGTTACGATGTGACCACCGATACGTGGTCTGCACAGGTGCCGTTGCATTCGTCCGGCTCGGGCGCCTTCAACGGCGAACTGGCGGTGGACGCAGCGGGCAACGCCTTGGCGACTTACGCCGAGTACGATGGCGCGGCCTACTCAGTGTATGCACGCTATTACGATTCGAGCGTGGGCTCGTGGGGTGCGGCTACACTGCTGGAAAACATCAGCGATCCGGCCAGCCTGGATTTCAATCCCACCGTCAGCCTGGTCGATGGCAACGGCGTGGTCGCTTGGATTCATGAGGAAGGCGCAAACAAGAACATCTATGCGGCTCGCATGCGTCACGGCGTGTGGGGCTCGGCAACGCTGCTGGAGACTCGTCCAGAGGCGCCTTCCGAGCTGGCCTCGAGCATCGATGATTCAGAGAACGCCACCGTGCTGTGGGTGCAGCCGGATGGTGCCGCGCCGTCGATCTATGTGGCTCGCTCGAACAGCACGCCGTACTTCGTCATCCCGAACGGCGCCACCTGGCGCTCGATTGCGAACACGTTGTACGGAGTGGATTCGGACGATGCCGGCGAAGCCTTGCAAACCGCGATGGGCAATCCGACGTTGACTGCAGGTGCGCATCTGCAGGGCTTGCCGACGCCGTTGACAGTGACGCCGGATGTGCCGACCTACTACGTCATTCAGAACGGCGACACGTGGGCGAGCATCACGCTGGCCCTGTACGGTACCAACGATGTCGAAGCGGCTGAGGCATTACAAACATTGCTGGGCAATCCGGCGCTGACGCCGGGCAATTGGCTGACGACGCCGGCAACGTTGGAATACTCGACCGACGACTGAGCTTAGGCTGGGATCGAAAACTCAGCGGCCCCGCATCTGCGGGGCCGTTTTCATTTCGAGGTCTGTTATTTCCGGAGCAGCCAGCGTCGAGCTGCAAGTAGCGCCGGGCCTGGATCGCTGAGGCGCTCCAGCTCGTAACGCGTGCCGGGCCGCCAAGGCAGCAGATAGTTCAAGAACGTGCGCCAGCGCCCGGGATGATTGGCCGGCAGGTTGAGTTGTTCGCGGCTGCGTAGTAGCAGCGCGATCATCGCGTCGGTGTCGCCCCAGAACCAACGCGAGCGCACGCCCACTCGATAGTTGGTGACCGGCTGCGCACGACTCAGCGCAATGTCGAGCGCGAGTTGCGGGAAGTTCACGCCGGCATCGATGGCCAACTGTAACGAGCCCCAGAAGCGGCCGTTGATCTCCATCAGTTTCAGCGTGCCGGTGCTCGCGTCTTGTTTGAATTCCACCATCGCCACGCCACGCCAACCGATTTCCTTGAGCAGGCGAGTGGCGTGCTCGCGAGCTATCGGATCGACCGGCGCACTTTCGCACAGAACGCTGACGCCGCCCGACGGTGGCTTCTCACGTAACCGACGATGCGCAAACGTCGCGAGCACTCGCGATTCGTCACAGCACACGAACACGCCGACACCGGGGCCCACGATGCGCTCTTGAATGAGCACTGGAAACACGGCCGGATGTAACTTGCGCAAGCGCTCTCGCAGATCGTCGGCATTGGCTGCATAGGCAGCGCCGCTGGAAACCCATTGTTCGCCGGTCCAGGTGCGCGAACGCGAGGGCTTGAACACCGCCGGATAGTCGACGCGTTTCACGAAGTCGTCGATGTCTTCGGCGCGCTCAACGATCTGAGTCACCGGAATTGGCACGCCGATGGATTGAGCCAGTCGTAACACACTGGCTTTGTCGGCTGCGGTGGCAACGACGTCTGCCGCTGGAAAAGGAATGCGCACCTGCGCCGGCAGCGCGGCCTGATGGCGCGTCAGCAGGATCGTGGTGATTTCCGTCATCGGCAACAGCACTTCGATCTGTCGCCGCTGCAGAATTTCCGCCACGTCGCTGACGAATCGATCTGGCGCCACGTACGGGCTTTTATAGGCATCGAAGCCGGCGGCATATTTGGAAGCCGAGGCCAGCGACGGATGCGCTTCGGAGGCGATGAATACTTGGTGTCCGAGCTGTCCGAGCGCGCGCGTCGCCGCCAGTGCGGAGCGATTGTCGCCGTCGGTGATGAGGATCCGCGTCACTTAGAAAATTCCCGCGATGCGCGCCAGAAATGCGCCCGGGGAATCGGTGCCTTGTTCGGCAATGTTGATCCGTCGCAAAGTGAATGCGTTGGCATCCGGCGTGACGTGACCACGCACCGTGGTAAATGCCGTGCGATATCCGGAATCCGATACAGCGGCGGCAATGCCTGCATCGTGATCGCCATTCGGATACGCCATGTCGAGTGGGTCCACGCCTGAGCGATCGCGAATGATTTGTCGCGAGCTCTGCAATTCCTCGCTGACCTGCGCAGTCTTCAGCTTGGTGAGTGGCGTGTGGGTGCGGCAGTGAGAACCGATGGTCACGACGCCGCTGGCGTGCAGCTCATTGACTTGAGCCCACGACAGGAATCGATCGGGGTGCGTGGCTGGCACGGTGACGCCCCAGCTTTGCAGTGCTGACTGCACGCGAGCGAGCAACGCGTCGATCTGTTCTTGCGGCTGAGATTTCCAGCGATCGATCAGCCGGCGGATGGCCGCCTTCGCTTCGGCCGGGGGCAGCTTGGGCACGCGTTCGTCGCCGAGTTCGGCGAATAGGGCAGTGCTGCGATCAGGTGCGCCGGCTGCGGCGAACAAAGCGCGAGCCAACGTCTCTTGCCAGAAACAGCGATCGGTACCGATGTAATCGGTGGCGATGAACAGCACGGCCGGCACCGAGCACTCCTGCAGAATCGGCAGAGCATGCTCCAGGTTATCCAGCCAGCCGTCGTCGAAGGTCACGATACAGGCGCGGGGTGGCAGCTTGCCCGCGGCCAGCGCGGCGGCGAATTGATCGGCCGTCAATGGATTGAACGCCCGGCGCAGCAGCTGCATGTGGCGCCGGAAGGTTGCCGGGGTGACCACGATGGCACCGGTGGAAAAGGAGTCCGCCTGCGCAGCGGCCGGCAGCACCCGATGGTAGGTGAGGGCGACGGCGCGATCGCGCAGCTTGAGCCGCAATAGGAGCTGGAGCAGGCCGGTGTGGTAGGCGCCGGCAACCAGCGCATTCTTGATCAGACGCTTGAGGGCACTCACTGGCAGCAGCGGGGTTTATTGTTAAGCGGAGTCGGCATGCGGGCATTGTACCCGTGATGGATTGCGAATCATCGTTTGGCGGAGCTGGTGGCCGCTTGTAACACGCGCACCGCCCCCTTCAGCTTGCGCATCGGCGAGCCGCCGATTCGTAGTCCCTTGGCGTAGGTGCGCACGCCATCCAGGGTGCGACCGGCTCGGCAATTGGCCACGGCTGCGTCGATATGAGCCTTCACCAGGCGCTCGGCATGCGCGCGACGGTGCGGTTCGGCGGTCACGCTGTTACCGATGATTTGTAGTGCCTTGAGCTTGTCGAGCGAGATCAGGGAGTAGTCCACGGTGGCGTTCTTGGCGTGCCGCCGGATCTCGGCCAGCACTTCGCGATTGAAGCCGACGCTGCCGCGCATGGCCGTCCGCATGACGAAATCGGTGTCTTCGCAGACCTTGAGCGTTGTGTCGAAGCGCATGCCCGCGATCTTGTCGCGGCGGAACAGGATGGCGGGCGTGAAAGCCGGCAGCTCGCCGAACTGGATCAGCGAACTGAAGGCGTCGGCGCGGATCGTGGCGGTGTTGGGCAGCGGGCCGGGCGTGAGCGGCAGACCGGCCAACTCCGGGTAGTAGGCGAATTGATCGGTCAACAAGTTGCCGGTGGCGTGATCGAAGCGCACGAAGTTGGTGAAGCAGAACACCATGTCCGGATCGCTATCCAACAGCGCGGCCTGCTGTTCGAGCATCTGCGGGCGCCAGCGATCGTCGGCATCGAGGAAGGCGATGTAGTCGGAGGTCGCCAGTTCGAGCGCGGTATTGCGGGCCGCGGAGACACCGGCGTTGTTCTGGTACACGTAACGCAAGTTGGCCTGACCCAGCGCTTCGATCACCGCACGCGTGTCGTCCTTGGAACCATCGTCGATGACGATGATTTCCGTGGGCTGCAATGTCTGAGCCGCGATCGAGGCGATGGCCTCGGCGATATAACTGCCGTAGTTGTAGGTCGGGACGATGACGGAAATGGACGTCATTGCAGGCTCCGGCGCTGTTCTTTTATTCGCGTAGTCACATCAAAAGTGCCGGCGCAGCGCCGCCACGAAACGCCGCTGCTGAACCGCAGTGGACAGTTCGGTTTCACAACGTGCTCGGCCGTTATCCCCATAGCGGCGTGCCAGTGCCGGGTCGTCGGCGAGGCGCTCGATGCTGTCGGCCAGGGCCTTGGCGTTGCCCGGCTCGAACAGCAAGCCAGTCTTCTCGTGCACCACCGCTTCTTCCAGCCCTTGCAGTCGGGAGGCGACGATGGGCAAGCCGGTGGCCGCCATTTCCACCGAGCTCATAGTAAATGAATCCCAGCCGGTGGAGGGCAACACTCCGCAGAAAGCACTCTGCATGATGGGCAACACGTCGTTGCGGTAGCCCAGGAAGCGGATGTAGGGCGCGATGTCGAGCTGCTGGTACTTGGCTTCGTACTCCCGACTTTCGTCGCCGCGATTGCCGCAGATCAGGAACGCCAGATCCTTGCGGCCGCGTGCCTGTAGCAACTCGATAGCAGCGTCGACCAAAGTGCCGATGCCCTTGCGTGGCGAGCAATGCCCGGTGAACAGCACGACGCGACGCTCGCGTGGCACCCCGACATTGGCGTAAACGTAGTCGGAAGCGGCCGGCTTGAATTTGTCTATATCGACGCCGAGTTGCACCACGTCGACCATGGATGCCGGTGCGCCCCGGCCACGCGTCGCCAGTTCCGCCATCGACTGCGACTCGAAAATCAAACCGTCGCAACGGCTGTTGGACAGCGCGATCTGCAGCCGCTTGATCAGCAGTTT
>NZ_JAEUPY010000432.1 GCF_016790065.1 Steroidobacter sp. | reverse complement strand
TCCGGTGTATCCGGCGTTGCTCTCGACCAGCATCGGCCCTGGACAACTCCATAGCGAAGGCCTGATCGCTGCCGTCGATGCCCTACCCGCCGGCGCCATCCTGCTGCTTCATTCACAGGACCTACCGTGCGCAGCGTGGGGCGACGTTACTTCGACGGCAGCCAGCGCGCGCGGTGCTCTTGGAGTGGTCTGCACAGGTTACGTGCGCGACAGCGCCACCCTGCGTAGGGGTCAGCTGCCGGTATTCGCACGCGGCAGTCTGCCTGCACGGGCGATGGGCCGAGCCGACGTGGTGCTCCATGGTGTGAAGCTGAAGGTTTGTGACATCGACGTCGAGCCTGGCGATTTGCTGGTCGCCGACGACGATGGCGTCGTGATCGTTCCGGCCAGCATGCAGTCCGAGGTGCTCGAACGCGCAGCGGTCCTGATACGACGCGAGAGCATGCTCCGCGCCGCGCTCGCCAACGGCACGCCCCTGGGCACGGCCGTGGCGAAATCCTCCGCTAACACATCCGCTACATCTACTGCACTCGACGGCGACATCACGCAGAAGCCGCCGACTCAGGAAACAGCAAGAGACGCAAACCGATGAGAAGACCTGCAAATCAACGCGAGCGCACTATCGTGGAGCTGGCGGCACGCCTGGCCGACGACTTCGCGCTGCGCGCCGCCGAACACGACCGCGACGGCACGTTTCCGTTCGAGAACTACGACCTGATGCGCGACTGCGGTTACCTGCGCTTAACGGTGCCGGAAGAATTCGGCGGCATGGGCGCGTCACTCTACGAACTGATGCTGGCCCAGGAGCGGCTGGCTATGGGCGATGCCGCCACGGCACTGGCCGTCAACATGCACCTCACGCCGATCGGACAATGGGCCGGCATCTGGCGCATCACCCGCAATCCGGCCATCGAGGACGTGCTGCGCCGAGCCGGCGAAAACACGCTGGTCTGGGCCGGATTCACTTCCGAACCCGGCGTCGAGAACGTCATCATGGGCGCCAAGACACGCGCCACACGCGCGCCGGGCGGCTACATCGTCGACGGCTACAAAGTGTTCTGTACCAATATCGAGGTGGCCACCGACTTCACGGTCTCGGTACAGCACGACGACCCAGTACACGGCCCGGAACTGCTGCTGCTCAAGGTGAGCCGCGATTCCCCCGGTCTGCGGCCAGTCCGCAACTGGGATGTCGCCGGCATGCGCAGCACTCAAAGCGGCGACCTGGAGATCAAGTCGCTGTTCGTGCCCGAGCACAACGTCGTGCATCGCCAACCCATCGGGCAGTACAACGAAACCATCGCCCGCACCATCCTGTGTTGGGGCGTAAGCAGCTTCGGCGCGGTCTACAGCGGCATCGGCGCCGGCGCGATCGAGTGGGCCAGACAGCAGGTCGCCCGGCGTAATCGTCAGACCGACCCTGCCGTGCGCCAGCTATTCGCGGAAATGGAAGTGCTGCTCGAGACCGGCCGCGCCGTCGCCTACCGCCACGCGCAGGAAGTCCGTGAGGAGCAGATCTTCGAGCAACTCACCATCCAGGAGGTCATGGCCCGCTCGGCGCTGGCCAAGATGGTGCCGGTCAACAACACGATCGCCATCATGCAGAAAATCATCGACGCGGTCGGCTCGGCAGCATTCCAACGCAAGCAGCCGTTCGAACGGATGCTGCGCGATGCCCACGCCGGCCCGTTCATGCCGTTCAGTAATCTAGCGGCGTACCGGTTGTTCGCGGCCAACGTATTCGGCGAAGAATTGGCGCCCACGGGGCCGGCGCTGGACCTGGACGAGGCCCGAGCCGCGGCGGCCAGGGCCGTCGGCAGTTCGCGCTGAGCACGCCAGCGCACAGCTGAGCTGACAGGCCCCCTCCTCGGGGCTCTGTCGCGCTATCATGGGCAATTCAGGCGCGAAAGTAGTGTGCACGCCTGTCAATGGAGACCCGAGATGCGCTTGGAAGAGGACGTGCTTTATCTGATGTCGCTGGTGCTGTTTCGATATTTCGACGGCATGTCGAAAGAGTTCGTGAGGCGCAAAGTGGGCCGCTCCGAGTGGCGCTGCCTGGTGGTGCTGGAGCAGACCGGCAACCGCAATATCGGCGAACTGGTGGAACTCACACAGCAGCCGCAAGCCACCATCAGCAGGGTCGTCGACCGGATGGAGCGCAGTGGCTGGGTCACGCGGATACAGCGGGAACGATTCGTCGAGGTGCAGATCACCGCCAAGGGGAGCGACAAGCTGGCCGAGCTGGTCCCCGCCGTGACACGACAGCATGAGATTGCCATTCAAGGCGTCAGCCAGACGGACCTGCGAAAAATGCACGACACGCTGCACGCCATCCTGACGAATCTCGTCGGCGCCCCGCACCCGGCGATGGCCGCCAATCCCAAGGCCCAGAAGCGAGCAACCGAACGCAAGGTGACCACTGCGCGCGCGGGCAAAATCCGGCGCGCTCGTACCTCGGCCCGATGAAACATCTACCCGACGCGTAGACATTCCCGCGTCAGCTGCTCCAGCCGAGGACGGCCGATCAAGCCAAGCACGTTTTCGATCTCCTCGGCGAATACCCGAAACATACGCGCCACCCCCGCCTCGCCGCCTGCGGCCAGGGCCCAGTACCAGGGTCGCGCCACCAGACAAGCGCGCGCGCCAAGAGCGAGCGCTTTGACAACATCGGCGCCGTGACGAACACCGCCATCGATCAACACCTCGGCTCGCCCATGTACCGCGTCGGCGATCTCCGGCAGCACATCGAGCGTGGCGGGCAGCCAGTCGAGCTGCCGACCGCCGTGATTTGAGACCACCACTGCGTCGGCGCCGCGCCGAGCCGCCTCCAACGCATCAGGCACCGACAATATTCCTTTCACCACCAGGCCGCCGTCCCACTGACTGCGCAGCCACGAGAGGTCGTCCCAGCTGACCGCCGGAGTGAGCACTCGCTCCTTCAGAAAACTCGCGGTCGCGCCCATCGATGCGCCGTCGACCAGACCCACGTAGTTCCCCATGGTGGCGCGGCGAACCACCAATGCGTTCCACAACCAGCGTGGATGAGCCGCGAAATCCAACAAGTCACGCACGCGGATTCGTGGCGGAAATTCCATGCCATTGCGTGCGTCCCGATAGCGCAGGCCGCCTATGGGCAGATCGACGCCGAGAATGAGCGCGTGACAACGTGCGGCCCGCGCACGATCGATGAACTGACGCGCAATGGTTCGATCCCGACACGAGAACAATTGAAACCACAACGGCGCATTGCCGGCACCGGCGATCTGCTCCAGGGAATATCCCGAGGCGTTGCTGATACAGAAGATCGAGCCGGCCGCAGCCGTGGCGCGAGCCGCCGCACATTCCCCTTCCGGATGTACCAGCGAGGCGAGCCCGGCAGGGCCCGGCAGGACCGGCATGCTCACGCGCTGACCCAAAACCGTGGTCGCAATCGTGCGCTCCGAAACATCCACCATCACTCGCGGTGAGAATGTTATTCGATCGAAGGCGCGGCGATTCTGCGCCACCGTGTACTCGGTACTGGCGCCGCCTGCGATGTACTCGCGCACGATACGCGGTAGCCGTGCATTCGCCGCCTTCTCTATATCTTCAATGCCGTAGTACGACTTCATGAACCACTCGCTGCAAGCGTGATGACTGCGCGGCGACATCTATACTCGTATGCATATGCTTATGCAATGATATGCTCGATCGCCCATCGCGAACTCCCACCAGCAGAGGTCATCATGACAGAGCAACGCCCCGACGACAGCACTCCCGACGCGCGACGCACGGCGTTGATCACTGGTGGCGCGCAAGGGCTGGGTGAGGCTATCGGCCGTGCTCTGCATGCCGACGGCTGCAATGTCGTGCTCGCGGACCTGCAGTACGACCGGGCTGCGCAGGTCGCTCGCGAACTGGACCCAACCGCAAGCAATGCCTGGGCGGTTGCGCTCGACGTGCGTTCGCGGCAGGACTTGGAGCAGACCGTGAAGCGCATCATCGAGCGTCACGGCCGCCTCGACATTCTCGTCAATAACGCCGGCGTGACTCCAATCCGTACCTTCAACGCCATTACTGCCGAGGAATGGGACGACGTCCTCGCCATCAATCTTCGCAGCGCCTTCTTCGCCTGCCAGCTCGCCGCACCCCACATGCAGGCCCAGCGCTGGGGCCGCATCATCAACATCACATCGCTCGCCGGACAACTCGGCTCACGCCTGGCCGGGGCCCACTACTCCGTTTCCAAGGCCGGCTTGATCTCGCTCACCAAAGTACTGGCCAAGGAACTGGCGCCGCACGGTGTCACGGTCAACGCGATCGCGCCGGCGGTGGTACGCGCGCCGGTCATGGCACAGATGCCGCAAGAGGCACTGCAGGCACTGATCCAGTCGGTGCCGGTCGGCAGAATGGGCGAAGCCGAGGAAGTCGGCGCGCTCGCGGCGTTCCTGGCTTCGGCGCAGGCGAGCTACATCACCGGCGCCACGCTCGATATCAACGGCGGCCAGTACATGCGCTGACGGCATTTTTTATCTTACATATGCATTTGCATTTGCGTTTACATACTTGAGGCTCTATGCTCCAGCCATGAACGCATTCACGGAACCTTTTCCAGCCTGCCGGTCCGCCGGCGGCCTGGTATTCGTCGGCGGTCAAATCGCGCTCGACCCGAGTTCGCAGCCCACTCCGAGCGGACTGCGCCCGGTGGCACCCGACTGCCTGACGCAGGCCCAGGCCTGCATCGACCGCATCCAACACATACTGGCGCAGAACGGCGCCACGCTGAACGACGTGCTGCGAATCGAATGTTTCCTGAGCCACGCCGGGGATCTACCCGCCTGGCACGCCGTTTTCATGGAGCGCTTCGCGCCCCCGCGACCGACGCGCACAACCGTGATCGCGGCACCACCTGTACCTGGTTTTCTCATCGAGCTGCAGGCCGTAGCGCTGGCCGGTCGCCCATCATGAACGCCCAGCAGGATCAGCGCCTGTCGCAGGACACGCAAGCGGCATTTCGCGACGCCATGCGACGTTTCGCCAGCAGCGTCACCATCATCACGACTTGCGACGACGGCAGACGGCGCGGCATGACAGCTACGGCGGTAACATCCGTGTGCATGCAACCGCCATCCTTGCTGATGTGTATCAACCGGTACGCCTCGATGCATCAGGCACTCGACCGCTCCCGCCTCGCCTGCGTCAATTTCCTGCACGCCCACCAGGCAGAGCTGTGCTCGATCTTCAGCGGACCGCTGGACGCCGAACAACGTTTCATGCACGGTACCTGGCAGACCGGCGCATTGGGTCTGCCCTTTCTGCCGGAGGCGCAAGCCAGCGTCTTCGTGCGACTGAAAGCGCAGCTGCCCATCGGCACGCATGACATTTTCGTCGGCGAAGTCATCGATGCGCACGTCAATCATCAGGTGGCGCCGCTGCTGTATCTGGACGGCACCACGCTGCCGCTCGAACGCCCGTGGCCGACCGCTGTCCGCCGCCGTTGACGATGCCACAGTCGCGATCCTGGAGAAAAACTCGATGAGCATGGGTTCTATGACTCGGCGGGGCGTGCTCGCTGGAATGGCCGGAGCAGCATTGCCGCTCAGCGGACGCACCAATGCCGCAACTTCGCCGCCACGCGCACGCTCGTCGGGCCAGAGCGCCGACGTACTGGTCATCGGCGCAGGCGTATTCGGTAGCTGGACGGCTTGGCAATTGCTCCAGTCTGGCAAGCGGGTGCTGTTGGTCGACGCTTGGGGACCGGGGCACTCGCGCTCCTCCTCCGGCGGCGAGTCGCGAATGAACCGCACCGGCTACGGCCGCGACCTGGTCTATACCCGGCTCGCCTTGGAATCGATGCAAGGCTGGCGCTGGCTCTCGGCAGCGGCGGAAACGCCGTTGTTCCTGCCACATGGCGTCCTGTTCATGAGCGCACGCATGGAACCGTACATGGAGCAGACCCTGCAAGTGCATCGGGAACTCGGCATCGCGATCGAGGAACTCGATCGAACAGCACTGCAACGCCGCTTCCCTTTGCTGAATACCACAGGACTGGAGGCCGCCATCTACGAACCCATGAGCGGTCCGTTGATGTCGCGCCGTGCCGTGCAAACCCTGGTGCGGCATTTCGTGGCAGCTGGCGGCGAGTATCGTCAAGCAGCCATCGCTACGCTCGAGGAAGATGCCGCCGCCGCGACGGTGCGTACGCTAGCCGGCGAGACACTGCATGCCGAGCAAATCGTATTCGCGTGCGGCGCTTGGCTGCCGAAGCTGTTCCCGCAACTGCTGGGCCAGCGCATCTTTCCAACGCGCCAGGAAGCCTTCTTCCTGAGCGCACCCGCCGGCGATCCGCGCTATGACGCCGCCCACTTTCCCGGCTGGGCCGACTTCAACGATGGCGATGTTTACTACGGATTTCCGGATCTGGAGGGGCGCGGCATGAAAGTGGCGCGTGACGAGCACGGTCCCCCGATCGATCCCGACTCGGGCGATCGCGTGGCCTCCGCCAACGGCCTGCAGGATATCCGTAAGTTCCTGCAGCGACGCTTCCCGCAACTGGCCGAGCGGCCGCTGTCGGAAACACGGGTATGCCAGTACGAGAACAGCTCCAATGGCGACTTCCTGATCGATCGCCATCCGCGATGGCGCAATGTCTGTCTGGTCGGAGCCGGATCCGGCCACGGCTTCAAACACGGCCCGGCGGTGGGACGCTACGCTGCGCGATTGGTCAACGGGCAGTTGCCGGACAGCGAGCTCGAACCCCGCTTCAGCCTCGCAACCAAGATGCAAGATCAACATCGCAGTGTGCTGTAGCCGAACGCCGCAGCGGCGGCCTTCGTCATGGGCGGTGACTTCGCTTGAACGACATCTCTGACGAATCCATCGGTACGCAAGCGCGGCCGGACGCACTCAGCCGCGCGTACGCCAAAATCACGCGCCGTGTGTTGCCGATATTGATCTTCGGCTACATCGTCGCCTACCTCGACCGCGTCAACGTCGGTTTCGCCAAACTGCAGATGCTCGACGATCTACAGTTCAGCGAGACTGTCTACGGCCTGGGCGCCGGCATCTTCTTCATCGGCTACTTCCTGCTGGAAGTACCGAGCAACATGATGCTTTACCGCCTCGGCGCGCGGCTGTGGATCGCCCGCATCATGATCACCTGGGGTATGTTGTCTGCAGCCACCCTGTTCGTGACGACACCAGCGGAGTTCTACACTGTGCGCTTCCTGCTGGGAGCGGCGGAGGCCGGCTTCTTCCCCGGCATCATTTACTACTTGACCAACTGGTACCCGGCGCGGCTGCGCTCTCGAATCACCGCCGCGTTCATGACCGGAATCGCCATCTCCGGCGCCATCGGCAGCGCGCTGTCGGGCTGGATCATGCAGACGTTCGACGGCCTGTTCGATTTGTCTGGATGGCAGTGGATGTTCCTGATCGAAGCCATCCCGGCCGTGCTGCTTGGCGTGTGCGTGCTGTATTTCCTGGACGACCGCATCGACCAGGCTCGATGGCTGAGTGCGCGCGAGAAACAATTGCTCGAAGAGGATCTGCGACGTGATGCCGACACGACTGCTGCTGGCTCGTCGGCGGACGCCTTTCGCGACGCGCGCGTTTGGTTCGCTTGTCTCATCTACTTCTGCGCCGTGACCGGTCTGTACGGCATCGGCTTCTGGTTACCGACCATCATTGCCGAACTGGGCATCGAGCAGCCGCTGCGCATCGGCCTGTGGTCGGCCGTGCCCTATACCGTAGCCGCGATTGCAATGGTGCTCGCCGGCCGCAGCGCGGATCGGCACGACGAGCGCCGCTGGCACGTCGCCATACCCGCGTTCGTCGGAGCCCTGGCCTTGACCGCGAGCGTCATGCTCGGTGACCAGCCAGCAGCGGCGCTGGCCGCCCTCACCGTAGCAACGGCGGGCATTCTGTGCGTACCGCCGCTGTTCTGGAGCATTCCGACCGCTTATCTGCGGGGAGCCGCCGCGGCAGCGGGCATTGCCATCATCAATTCCTTCGGCAATCTCGCCGGCTTTGTCAGCCCCTATGCGATCGGCTGGATCAAGGACACCACGCACTCCACCGCCGCCGGCATGTATCTGGTCGCCGGATTCGTCTGCCTCTCCGGAATTCTGGTCATCGTGGGCGTGCCAACCCGCAATCGTCTGCGCACTCCAGATTGAACACGCTGATCTGCACGAATCTCGTCGGCACGCGGCCACTCAGGGCTCACGGCAACGGAATGACGCTGACACCCTCAGCACCGGCGATGAACATGGTCCGCCCGTCGGGCGACAGGATACCGATCGGATCCGAGTTGACAGCCCACAGGCAAGACCGCGCGATCGGGAATCCGCCGGTGGTGATCTCGGAATAGGTGCTGGTCGCCTGCGCAGGCGGCACCGTCAAATCGAAGGCGCGAATCGAACAAACATTCGGCGTTCCCCAAATTCGCTCCAATACATACGCACGATTGCCATCGGCGCTGAGCAACACGCCCTCCGATGCGTTCATCAACGCACCTGACGGTTCCAGGTCTGAGTCGAGCGAGCGAAGGATACTGTCATTGCCGAACGCAACGGCAGCGGAGACCACAGAACGGGTACCGCGTTCGTTCAGGGCTGGAGCCCAACCATTGGTCGTGGCATTGCCAGCGTAATAGTTGTAGCGCGTAGCCGAGTCCACCCATTTGCCCGTGGCGGCTTGATACTGTGTTAACGGCCGGCCGCCGCCGCTCCCAGGCTCGCCAAGCAACGCGACCGACCCGTCGCCGCTGACGCCGAGCTGAGCGTAATAGAAGAGATTGACCCCGAACTGCCCGCTGCCGAGCAGGCGCGGATAGACGAAAGAAGCATCTCTCATCGAATATAGATACAGCCGGGTCGAGCCACTGCCGTTCTTGTAGCCGGTGGCGACGACGACGTTACCGTCGTTCGTGAAGGCCAGCGTTCTGATGTACTCGTTGGTCTCGACGGGCTTGGCGGACGAGCCGGTACTGATGAACGTCACCGAATCGAGTTGATCGATGCCATCATCGCTCGCGGCAAGTAACACCTGCCCGTCGGGCGACAGTGCCGTGCTGCGAAGACGCGGGAAAGAACGGACCGTCGGCGCTTGCCATGCACTCCCGGTGTAGGCATAGCGCAGAATGACGTCGTTGGCCGGCGTGTAGGGCGGCGCGATTGGCCCGTCTTCTATCGTGCGCATGCCGATCAACAATGCGCTGTGCACGGCATCGAAGGAGACGCCGACAGGAATGTGTCTAATCCCTGCCGTCGGTGGCACTACCAGCGTGG
>NZ_JAEUPY010000430.1 GCF_016790065.1 Steroidobacter sp. | reverse complement strand
ACTTCTCCAGCGTGCACCACGAAGGGCCGTGCGCTGTCGTGCTTCACTTTGAAATAGGCCTCGCCCGAGGATAAATCCAGCTGGCGCTTGGGCCCGTTGAAGTCCATGTTCACGCGGCTTTGCGCCCCCAGAATGATCCTGGACCCGTCCGGCAACGTGGCAGCCCGACTGCTGTGAGCAGCCGCCACTGTTTCAGGCGCGGGATCAGGCGTCACTTGCTGGCGCTGAACCAAAAGCCCGACAGCAACTGCGGCCACACCAGCGGCAGCGGCAATGGCCAGTGGCAACTTCCATCGACGAGCATGCCTCGCTGGCTCGACGAGTACACCAGCCGTAGCCATCGCTGGATCGAACTTCAGTGCGTCGAGCTCTTGCCAGCGACGCTGTACCGTCTCGAAGGCAGCGAAATTCTTGGGATCAGCGTCGCACCACCGCAGCCAAAGGTTGAGGTCGTCCTCGGTGCGCGTCGACTCCTGCAGACGTAGCAGCCAGTCCGTGGCCTGTTCCAGCCGCTCCAGTCTGTCAGCTTCGATGGCGTGAGCGTCGGTTGTCATGACAACCCCTTCCAGGAGTCCGCGACGGAATGCCCCTCGCAACGCAGACAGATGTAAACCAAGGCGCGTCGCAAATGCCGCCGCACCATCCGTTCCTGTAATCCCAAGGTGGCGGCCACCTCAGCGATGGGCCGATCCGCCAGCTTGTGCAACCGAAATACCTCCGCACAGGTCTCCGGCAGCTCGGCTACAAAACGTCTCAACAGCTGCAGCTGCTGCTCCGCTATCGCAGCCCGCTCGGCGCGCGGCTCCTCGAAGAAATCGTCGATTGAATCCAGCCTATCCAGTTGCGCCCGTGTGTGCCGCTGGCGCAGCCGATCAATCGCCAGGTTTTCGGCGACTTTGAACAGGTAAGAGCGCAAATAGCTGACAGCACCGCGATCCGGCTCGAGCTGCAGGACCTTTACATAGGCCTCCTGCGCCACCTCTTTGGCCTCCTGCTCGTTCTTCAGCCGCGTGACCAGCAGGCCGACCAGCTTGCGATTGTGCTCCCGAAAGATGCGGGCCACGGCCGCGCCTCGATCCTCGAGGCCTGCTGCCTCGGGATGCTCAGCCCGCTCGCTCGGCTCGTTGGGTTTCACGACTCGACTCTACGCCTCGGCACACCGGTACGCAGCTAAGACGGTCGAGACGGCGGGGGAGGTACTGGCGGGGTGAAAAAAGCCAGATTCAGGCCGGATGAGTGAAAATCCGCTGCATGAGCCGATCGAACATCGGCATGGCGCCGTAGCCGTTGGCGAACAACACGACGCCACGGCTGTCGCGCTGACGCAGCTTCATGCTGGTGGTGATGCCCGGGTCGCCACCGCCATGTCCCCACGTGCCGTCTTCGGTTCGCCACCACGTGATGCCGAGTTTGCTGCCCGCCTGTCGCGTAGCCTGCAACCGTCGTTCGTTGAATATCTCAGCAACCGTGCTTGCTCGAAGGATGCGCGTGCCGTCCAGCTCGCCGCCACGCAAATAGGCAAGCACGAGTCGCGAGAGTGCATTGGCCGAGGTTCGCGCCAATCCATCCGGCATCGTGGCGAAGCTGTAGAGACAGTGTCGAATCGTGACCGCCTCGCCCTGCTCCGGCACCGGCCAGGTCGGATCGGGCACGCGAACATCGCGAAGCTTGTCCCGAGTCACATAACTATAGGTTCGCGCATGAGCGGCGGCATCTATCTGCGAAAGCAGGAAACCGGAGTTCGTCATGCGTAGCGGCTCGAAGATGTGCTTGGCGCAGTACTCGCTGTAGCTCATCCCGGAGAGACGCTCTACCAGCAAGCCGAGCAAGCCATACGCCACATTGCTGTATCGAAACTGGCTGCCCGGTTCCCAGGAATGAAAATTGGCCTGCGCATCGTAGTTCCGGCCGTCGCTACGGAAATACTCCTGCAGCCACTCACCCATGTTCGATTTCGAATCGCCACAGGCGTAACTACCCCGATAGGCAGGGCCATCGGCGATCGAAGAGGTATGTACCAACAGCTCACGAATGCTGATTGCACGATCGGGCCACGCAGGGTTACGCACCTTGAACGACAGATACTTGTCGATGGGTTCATCCAGCGTGAAGCGGCTCTGCTCCCACAGCTGCATGACGGCTGTACAAGTGATGGTCTTGGTGATGGAGCCGATGTTCATCACTGTGTCCGGCGTCATCGCTCGACGCGTGGAGATATCGGCCCAGCCGAATCCTGCCGTATGAATCTGCCGCGCGCCGTCGATCACAACCAAACTCACGCCCGGAATGTGCGCGCCGAGCATTTCGGCGCGCACTCCTTCCGTGAATTCAGCACTACGTAACCAGTTCGCCAGCGAGCTGCCCGATCGCACCGTTGTCGACGATGCAAAGCTGCTGGCGATGCTCAGTACACCCGCCGAGCCCCATAGAAAGCGTCGGCGGTCCAACATCTTCTCACCCACGATCAGAGCGTCACGTTGAGACGCAAGCCGAAGGTCCGTGGCACGAACACTGCCTTCGTACCGCGCAGATCCGTTCCGGCATAGCCGATCCAATAAACCTCGTCGGTCACGTTGTCCATGTACGCCGTCAATCCCCAACGGCCGTTAGACACGCCCGCAGAAAGATTGAGTACCCCGAACTCTGGCAGTTCATAGGCACGGTTGGTGCCGATGCGTGCGTAGGCACGATGCTGCCAGTTGTAGCCGAGCCGGAAATTGCCGGTGTACTCGTCGTTGATGGCACGCTCATACGAAGTAGAAACATTGGCCGTCCAGGGACGGATGCCCGGCGAATCGAAGCGTCCAGCATTGCCTTGCACGCCTTCGAGTTCCGCATCGACATAGCCGACCGCGCTGTGCAGCCGCCAACCATCGCTGACTCTCGCGGTAGCTTCGAGTTCGAAGCCCTGCGAACGGCCGGAGCCCGCATTCACGTCATAGCTGAAGAAGGACAGCACCGGATCGACGATCTGGCTGCCCGTGACCTGCAGATCGTCGTAGTCCATATAGAACAGCGCCGCAGTCAACGCGAGCCGTCCATCGAACAACATGCCCTTGAAGCCAACCTCGTAGTTGGTCGCGTACTCGCTATCTACCGTGCCAGGAACGACCGCCGGACCTGCCAACGTCTGCCGTGGCCCAACCACGATCGGATTGTTGCCGTAGCCCGGACGGAAACCCGTGGCGTACTGCGCATACAGCATCATGTCGTCATTGAGATCGAAACTCAGCGCGACTCGCGGATCGAACTGCTCGAGCGTTCCGGAGATCTTGTTGATGGCCGGTACAGGAGCGCCTTCCACGAACACGGCCGCGTTGCCGAACACACTGGTGAGTTCGGTGAAACGTGCGCCTGCCGACAAGTGCAGGCGTGGCGCGATGTCCCAGAAGATATTGCCGAACACCGCTTTGGTTTCGACCGAGCGATAAGTCCGGAACGCCTGCAGCAGTGCGTAGGTGCCTGCGTAGTCACGCGCACCTCGCCCCACTCGTCCGCCTTGAGGCATGCGATCATCGCCGTAAGTCACGCCCGTCACCCAACTGAACGCGCCGTTCGAGTTCGAGGACAACCGCAACTCCACTGAATCGGAACGGTTGTCCCAGAAGTAATGGGAACGAATGCCGGCGAACTCGGAATAGTCCACGTCCTGGGAGCCCTTCAAAGAATTCTCCAAGTGGCCGTAGATCAGCTCCACATTGGCCGCATCGAATTGGTACTTCAGGCGTAGCGAGCCCAGCAAAGTATCGATGCGATGTGTGGTGGGATCGTCGACCTTGACGTTGCCACCGTTGGTGCCGGCCCGCTCGATGAACGACACCTGGTCGTCATAGTAGTTGCCACCGAGCCCGGCGAGCGTCGCGCGCGTCTGAGTCGCAGCGGCATTGCCGCCCGGGAAGCGATCCAGATACAACGCCGTGTCCATCCCGTAGCGCAGATCTTCGTACGAGAGGGCCGCCGTCACTTCCAAATCTTCCGTCGCCTGCCACACCGACGACACGCGCGCGCCGAAGTTGTTCTTGCTCGACGTGCCGCCGCCTGGGCCGACGTTCCTGACTGCGCCGTCGCTGGACTCCGTGTACGCGACCGTGCGGAATGCAAACGTGTCACTCACTGGCACATTCACCACCGCCTTCTGCAACACGGTGCTGAAACGTCCGTAGTCGAGCGTGCCCTTGAACGAGAACTCTTCGGTGTTCGGCCGAGCCGTAATGATATTGAGCGTGCCACCCAACGAGCTGCTGCCGGTAAGTGTGCCTTGCGGACCGCGGAGCACTTCGATGCGTTCGACGTCGAACACTTGCGACTGCAGGATCGGGCGCATATCCACGGTGCCGAAGCTCGAATCGTCGATGGTCACCGCAATGGGCGAGAATCTGCCGCCGTCATTGTTGGTACCGCGCAGAACGACGCGAGGCGACGCCGTTCCGGTGGACGTGAAAGTCGCATTGGGAATCTCGAACGCGAAGTCCTCGATGTTCTGTGCTCGCAGTGCTTCCAGTTCCACCGCGCCGAGCGTGGTGATACTCAGCGGCACATCCATCACCGACTCAGAGCGCTTTTGGGCGGTGACGATGACCTCATCCAGCGGCGCAACGTCTGTGGTTGTGGACTGTTGAGCGTGCGTGGGTGCGCTCAACACGCTCAGCGCGAATGCCGACAGCGATGCCAGCACCGATCGGTTCTTGATCTTGGTCGTGCTCGGCGCGGTCGTCTTGGCATCGGCCACCGGCAGCGGCCGGACGATGGCGATGGTGTTCTCGTCGAGATATCGGAAGGTCAGGCCCGTGCCGTTCAACAGCTGGCCGAGTGCTTCACCGACAGTGAGATCAGCATCGAGCGCCGGCGCCTGATAGTCGGCGACCAGCTTCGGCTCGAAGAAAACATTGGTCGATGCCTGCCCACCCACGGCACGCAGCGAATCGGCCAAGGCTTGCGCCGGTAACTTGAAATTCCAAACAGCGTCTGCCTGCGCCACGCACGGCGTCGCAGTCAACAGAGCAATACTCACAGCGGTAGCAGCGGATCTGGAGGCGAGTCGCACGATCATGGTCAGTCTCCCGGCGAATGTAGTTATTTGCTTCGCTGGAGCCCTAGACACGAACGCGCTGACAAACCTCAGCAGGCGCGCAAAGAAATTTTCCGCCGCCGGAATCATTGTGGCTGCGACAGAGTCTCGACTTTTCTATCGCCATCCGTGGCAGCAACACTGGACAACACCATGTGAGTGCCGTCTTCAGTGATCCGCAATCCATAGTTGAACGCGACCGCACGCGCGAAACTGACCGAATCGCCTAGACGGAAAATGCCGCTGACGGGCAACTCTGAAGCCGCCGCATCTGCCACCGAGAGCGGCAACACGCCGTTGTAACGATTCATCTCGGCCACTGCGTCAGCGAGACGCGTGTTGTCGAAGATGGCTTGCCCCCGCTGCCAGGCCACGATGCTGTCCAACGGCGGCTTGTCCCGCTGCGGTTCGCGGTCGGCGGCGAAGGTCATGCGCTCGCCAGGTTGCAGCGAAGACATTAGAGGCGAATCGGCATGCTGCCGTTGCCCCGCTTCGTCGATGGCGATCTTTCCTTCCACCAACGTCACCGCGACACGCTGCTCGTCTTTGCGAACCGTGAATGCTGTGCCAAGCGCTGTGATGGTCCGATCGCCAGCCTCCACCACGAACGGCCACGACGGACGCTTGGCCACTTCGAACAGCGCTTCACCGGACAACAAGCGAATACGACGAACTTCCGAAGTCATTTTCACTTGCACGCGCGTATCGGTATTCAAGGACAGCCGCGTACCGTCTTCCAGCATGACGATGCGCTGTTCACCAATCGCAGTATTGATGACGGGATCGCGCAGATAGACCATACACACGGCAATGACGATCAGCGCCGCTATCGCCGACCACACTCGCGGCTGCCAACGTGTTGGCTGGGGTTTCGTGGGATTCATATTCAACGACAGTCGTTGCGCGTTCTCCCACATGTCCGATGCCATCGACCAAGCACGCGCATGCGACGGATCTTCCGCCAACCACTGCCGAAAACCGGCGTCATCCTGTGAAGTGCGCCGGGGCCGTTGCAAGCGCGCCAGCCAAGCCGCCGCCTCGGCCAACACTTCCCGCGAAGGTGATTCGTTGCCCAGGTCCATGGTCATTCCGGCTTCCCCTTGGCCGCTTCCAGCAGAATCAACGAGGCTTTGGCGATCTGCTTTTCGACCGCGCTCTCGGAGATTCCAAACTGTCGTGCGATTTCGCTGTAACTGCGGCCCGCCACTCGATGTAGCAAAAAGACCTCGCGGGTCCGGTCGCTGACGGACGCCAGCGCCGCTTGCATGCGCGCCAAGCACTCATCGGCAGCGATGATGTCTTCGGGCAGAGGCTGTTGGCCGACCAGCGGCAGGTCTTCGACGGCTTCGGCGACGAACAGGTGTCGCCGTGAGCGGCGATGCTCGTTGATGGATAGATTCATGGCCGTTCTGGCCACGACGGCCTCGGGCTCCTGCACCTCCCCGCCGCGCCGACAATATTCGAGCACGCGAAGGATGGCCGCCTGCGCCAGGTCTTCCGCTTCCTCGCGGGTCCGGCCTCTGCGCCGTAGCCGGTGCTGCAACCGGTAGACATAGTCGAATAGCCTGTCCACGCCGCGAACGACCTCGTTCCTCCAACCCACTGGCCCGTTTGGCCGGTGTCGGCAGTCTCGCACGCTGCGCCAGCCCCGAGCAGGCTGCAATGGCGGAATCCACGCCGACCCAAGCTGGACACGGCGGCGAGCAAAAACCTCAGCGGCGCGGTGAATTCTTTTGACCGTGCCGGTGCTCGGTCGGTATGATTTTGGTTGCTGAGGTGCCCGAGGGGTCGAGCCGACCCTGACGGTGAAACGGGAAGCCAGTGACATCCTTTGTAAGGATCAGCCTGGCACTGCCCCCGCAACGGTAAGCGAGTCGATCCGGATCACGATGCCACTGTGCCGTTCGCGGCTTGGGAAGGCGATCCGAATCAATACTCGCGAGTCCGGAGACCGGCCTCACGCATTGGCACTGATCTGCGGTGGGCAGACGTCGGCCGGCGTGTGTGCTCCAGCATTTCGCCCATCCGATCGCTCTCCCGCCTCAGCTGCAGTCGACATCGTCGCTCAAGTAGCTCGGAGAGCTTCATGACTTCCAAAGGGCTTTCCGCCTCCCCCGCCGCCAGTGCATCGCAGGTTCTGCCGCTGGCTCAACGCAAAGTGCTGGGTGCCGTCGCGATGCTGGTCGGCGTTGCGTGCCTGTATTTCGTGGGATTCGCCCCGATGCCCGCCGTCCACAACGCCGCTCATGACACGCGTCACGGCGCTGCATTCCCCTGCCACTGATCAAGTCATGTTACGTGACACCTTATTAGCCGCGGCGCTGTCGGGGCTGTTCGCAGCCTTGTTGCTGACTTTCGTGCAGTCGGTTTGGGTGACGCCGCTGATCATGGAAGCCGAGACCTATGAAACGGTCAGCCAGGCAGTTGCGCATGAACACGAGCACGGCGTCGACGAAGAATGGTCGCCGGCCGACGGCTGGCAACGCACTTCCTTCACCCTGGCCGCCAATCTGGTGATGGGCCTGGGCTACAGCCTGTTGCTGCTCGGTGTGTACTTGTTGTGGCGGCAACCGAGTGGCTTGTTGAGCGGCGCCGCCTTCGGTGTGGCCGGCTTTGTCGTGTTCTTCGCCGCGCCTTCTCTGGGCTTGCCGCCGGAACTTCCCGGCACCGTCGCCGCTCCCGTGTCGGAGCGACAACTGTGGTGGGCGATGACGGCAGTGCTGACAGGCGGCGGACTGCTGTTGCTGTTTGCCAAACCATTCTCTTGGCTCAAAGCCGTGGCTGGCGTGGCATTGGTCATAGCACCGCATTTCGTCGCCGCACCGGAACCCGAAGTGCATGCCGCTTTGGCCCCGGAAACACTCCAACACCGCTTCCAGATTGCGACCTCGTTCGCCAATGCAATCTTCTGGATCCTGCTTGGAGCGGCATCGAGCCACGCATTCCGCAAACTGATGTCGTGGCATGGACGACTCGACGCAGCTTGAAGTGCCTACGGGCGACGATCCCAGCATCGTCGCGCCTGCCGTCGAGCTGTTCGTCTGCGATACGTGCCGCTATCGACCGGATCTTCGCGAACATGAGGGACGCAGCGGCGGCGTTCACTTCGCCGAGCACATCGAACGTCGCTTGCATGAAGCGCCAATCGAGGGAGTACAGCTGCATCGTGTTTCGTGCTTGATGGCGTGCTCACGTCATTGCACGGTGCACGTGCGCTCCGCCGGCAAGCTTGGCTACGTCATCGGTGATTTCACACCGGATGAAGCCAGCGCCACGACACTGCTCGACTACGTCGACCTTTATCGCCGGTCAGACACCGGCGTAGTTGCCTACCGAAGCTGGCCCACCGCGATCAAAGGCCACTTCATTGCCCGAACGCCACCTTGACTCGACTCTCCTACTGCCATGTCACAACCTTCCAGCGCCGCTCGTATTCCCGTCACCATCGTCACGGGCTTTCTAGGCAGCGGTAAAACCACTCTGCTGCGTAATGTCCTGCAGATGGAGCACGGCAAGCGCCTTGCCGTCATCATCAATGAGTTTGGCGAACTCGGCATCGATCGCGAAATTCTCAAAGGCTGCGATATCGGCTGCGACGAACGCGAGCAGGCCGGCACGCTGTACGAACTTTCGAACGGCTGCCTGTGTTGTACGGTTCAAGAAGAGTTCTTGCCAGTCATGCAACAGCTGGCCGAGCGCCGCGCCGACATCGATCACCTGCTGATCGAGACGTCGGGTCTGGCACTCCCCAAGCCACTGGTGCAGGCGTTCAATTGGCCCACCATCAAGAATGTGTTCACTGTGGATGCGGTCGTGACCGTGGTCGACGGGCCGGCGACTGCGGCCGGTCAATTTGCCCAGAATCCAACGGCCGTCGACGAGCAGCGCCGCGCCGACCCGAATCTGGATCATGAATCGCCGTTGCATGAGCTGTTCGAAGATCAGCTGTTGGCCGCGGATCTGGTGGTGGTGTCCAAATCGGATTTGATGACGGAAGCTCAGGACAGCGCCGTCGACGCGGTGATTCGCGAAGAGCTGCCGCCGACCGTCAAGATCGTGCGTTCGAAGATGGGTCAGGTCGACCTCAACGTGTTGCTCGGCATCGGTGCCGCCGCCGAAGAGACGATTCATCTGCGCCCCGATCATCACAGCGGCCACACCGACGAGAATGGCGAACACGACCACAATCACGAAGCCTTCGATTCGGTCGTAGTGCAATTGGGCAGCGTCGAGCCCGAGCAGTTGCTCGCCCGACTGAAACGCCTGGCCGAGCATCACCAGATCTATCGCATCAAGGGCTTCGCCGCAGTGCCTGACAAGCCGATGCGTCTGGTAGTCCAGGGCGTTGGCCGGCGCTTCGACACTTATTTCGATCGTCGTTGGCGTGCCGATGAAACCATTCGCACCACGCTCGTGTTCATCGGCGAGGACCTCGATGCCACGGCGCTCAACACCGCCTTGGCCGACGTCGCGCTCGCCAGCTGATGCACCTGCTATCCGCCAAGGCTGGTGGATATACCGATGCGACGGTGACCGTACGCATCGAGCAGGCCCCTGCTGACATTGTGATCTTGAGCGCGGCAGACACGACTCTGTCGCTGCTCGCCGCGGCTGCACGCCGGCTGCCGTCGAATTTTCCGTCCATTCGCATCTGCAGCCTGATGCATTTGCGCAATCCGGCGTCCATCGATCTCTATGTCGATGAGGTCCTACAACACGCGAAAGTGATCGTGGTCGATCATGTCGGTGGCGAATCGTATTGGTCGTACGGCCTCGAGCGTTTGGTGACTTTGTCCAAGCAGCACCAACAAACACTGCTGCTGTTCTCCGGCGACCGCACCGAAGATCCAAACCTGACCAGCAAGAGCACGGTTCCCTGGCAGCGCTGCGAGCAACTGCTCAGATATCTACGAGAAAATGGTCCGGACAACGCGGTCGAATTCCTGATCAGCCTGGGTCATGACTTTTTGCAGTGGCCCCAAGAACCGCGCCCGCCTCGGCCGTTTCCCGAAGCGTTGGTTTACTACCCCGGCCGCACGGCCACGGGCATCGATGCCTGGCGTGCTCAATGGGTCGCGAACGCGCCGGTGGTTGCAGTCGTCTTCTATCGTTCTCATCTTTCCGCCGGCAACACGGACGCATTCGACGCGCTGCTCGAAGGCTTACAGCGCGCTGGCATGAATCCCCTGCCGCTGGCGCTGAACTCACTCAAAGATCCGCTGTGCCTGCAGGTGCTTCGAACGTTGTGCTCGGAGCATGACGTGGCGCTGATTCTAAACACCACGGCGTTCGCCACCGCCGCGCTGGACGATCCGGAACCCGCGCCGTTAGCGGGCGACATTCCAGTGCTACAGATCATGCTGAGCGGCGGCAATCGCGACGATTGGCAAGCGAACGATCATGGCTTGAGCCCACGCGACATCGCGATGCAAGTGGCCCTGCCCGAGGTCGACGGCCGCATCGTCACGCGCGCCATCAGCTTCAAAGGTGCAGCCTATCGATGCGAGCGCACTCAGTACGAGTTGTCCAAGTATCAGCCCGATGCGGAGCGGATCGAGTTTGTGGTCGAACTGAGCCGACGCTGGTGTCGCCTGCGACAGCTCGCGCACGCAGACAAACGCGTGGCGTTGATCATGGCGAACTATCCGTCGCGGGAAGGACGCATCGGCAACGGCGTGGGGTTGGATACTCCGGCGTCGGTTATCACCATTCTGGACGACCTGCGCTCGCAGGGTTATGACCTGACGGACATTCCGGAGAATGGCGACCAATTGCTGGCGCAGCTCCGCGAAGGCGTTACCAACGATCCAGCAAGCTGGGCGGCGCGCTGGGCATTTCAAAGCGTTTCGGTCGACGACTATTCGAGTTGGTTCGCGCAATTGCCCGCCGACAATCGGCGCGCTGTCATCGAGCGATGGGGCGATGCGTCCAGCGATCCCATGCTCCGCGAACAACGTTTCATGATTTCCGGGCTACGGCTTGGCAAGGTCTTCGTCGGACTGCAGCCGGCTCGCGGCTATGAAATCGATCCTTACTCGACCTATCACAGCCCGGACCTGGTGCCGCCGCACCACTACCTCGCCTTTTATTTCTGGCTGCGTGAGTGCTT
>NZ_JAEUPY010000426.1 GCF_016790065.1 Steroidobacter sp. | reverse complement strand
CTGGCGTTTCCATTGTATGCAGCCGGCATGTGTCTGGAAGCCGCCTTCAATGGCGCGGGCGACACTTGGACGCCAACGCGTCTGAATTTTTTCTGTTTCTGGTTGTTTCAAATCCCACTGGCCTGGCTGTTGGCGGAATTTTTCCGACTCGGGCCGCTGGGTGTATTCATTGCAGTGCCCATCGGTTTTTCGGCACTGGCCTTGTGGAGCCTGGTGTTATTCCGGCGCGGGCGCTGGAAACAAAAACAAATCTGACAGTCGACGCCTGAATCCACCGACTCGTCGCCCTGACTCATCGCACTGGGCCGGCATCCGGTCGCAGAAAGAATTTCCCCGTCCTTGTAACCTTTTACGCTTGCCCTCCGTCCAATCAGCAAGCGCACTGCCGGGCTCTTTGAGCCAAACAGTGCAACTAAGGGCGAGCTGCCGGGTTCTAAGCCTGTCCTCGTCCGCCGGCCTTTAGGACATCCGGTCGTGGAATCCGCAATGAAAACCAGTGCACAGCAAGTATCTATACGTGAACCGCATTCGGCGGCGGTCACGCCGTTTCCGACCCGACCGGTGGAATCTCGGCCCGCGGCCCAGTCAGAAGAACTGACTCATGCAACTATTGCTACGCCCGATCACGGCGCTGGCTTCGTTCAGATCAAACCTATGAAAGCTTTGATCGCAGTCGCAGTGTTGGCAGCGCTGGGTGCTGTCGCATGGGTTGCTACCCGTGAACCAGCGACGCCTGTTGTTGCGGGCCCCGCAATCAATGCTGCGCCGGTGGAATTGGCGGCGGTGGATGTTGTAACTGTCGAGCCTCGCGTGTTGTCGCGTCACTTGCCGTTGTCCGGTTCCATCGCGCCGTTCGTGCAGGCGACGGTGAAATCCAAAGTCGGTGGTGAAGTCGAGCAGCTGAAGCTGCGCGAAGGTCAGGATGTGCGCGAAGGCGATGTGATTGCTCGCGTCGACACTCGTAACTTGCAAGCTCAATACGATCGCGAAGCTGCAGCGGTGGAAAAGGCTCGCGCCGATCTCAATCTCGCGAAACTGAATCGCGACAAGAATCGCACCCTGCTCGAACAGAAGTTCATTTCGCAGAATACGTTCGAACAGACCGAGAGCGCGTACGCCGGTAGCGTCGCGAGCTTCAAGCTCGCCGAAGCTGAAGCGCGCGTTGCCAAGATCAATCTGGACGATGCCGTCATTCGCGCACCGTTCTCCGGCACCATTGCCAAGCGCTTGGTACAGCCGGGCGAAAAAGTGTCGCCCGACTCTGCCATCGTGAATCTGGTCGATCTGAAACAAATGGTGTTGGAAGCGGCGGTACCGGCCGCTGAGATTCCGGCGGTGCGGGTCGGTCAGAAAGTGAGTTTCCGTGTCGGTGGTTTCGGCGATCGCGTGTTCCAAGGCGAAGTGCAGCGGATCAATCCGATGACGGCCGACGGTTCGCGCGCCATTCCTATCTATATCGCCGTGCCGAATGCGGATAGCGCGCTCAAGGGTGGCATGTTCGCGCAAGGCGAGCTGATGCTGAACTCGACGCAGCCGGTGTTGGCGGTGTCGCAACGTGCCGTGCGCGATGAAGCAGGTGCGTCTTACGTTTACGTTCTGCGCGACGAAAAGATCGTTCGTACCAACGTGAAGGTCGGGCCGCGTAGCGAAGGCGAGGCGTTCGTCGAAGTTCGCGACGGTCTGCGGGCCGGCGATCAAGTCATCGTGGCCGACATCGGCGATGACAAAGCCGGTGGTGTCGCCCGCGTGCGTAAGTCTGAAGTGACGGCTGCGATCGCTAGCGAAATCGCCAGCAACTAATTAACTCACGGCGCATTCGCGCGCGGGTATTGCTCACATGTGGATTACTCGCACCAGCATCAACCAGCCGGTCTTCGCGACCATGGTCATGCTGGCCCTGGTGGTGCTCGGCTTTTATTCGTATCGGCTGTTGCCGGTCGAACAAATGCCCGAGATCGCCATCCCGCAAGCGTTCGTGTCGGTGACTTATCCCGGTGCCTCGCCCGAGGCCATCGAGAACGACGTCATCAAGCCGCTGGAAAACGTCATCAACGGCGTCGAAGGCGTCAAGAACGTCTATGCCACGGCCCGTGAGGGCAATGCGTTCCTGATGATCGATTTCCGGATGGAAGTCGACGTGGTCGCCGCGACTCAGGAAGTTCGCGATAAGGTGGCGCAGATCCGCCCCTCGTTGCCGCGCGAAGTTCGCGAGCCAATGATTTCTCGCGCCAACAACGACAGCTCCAGCGAGCCGGTCGTGAGCTTGGTGGTTTACTCGACCACTCGTAGCCTGCGCGAAGTTTCGACCATCACCGATCAGCAGATCGTCAAACGTCTACAGAACTCTTACGGCGTGGGCAATGTGTCCGTCGGCGGCGCCGTCGAGCGGCAAGTGCAGATTTTCCTTCGCGCCGAACAGCTCCAAAGCTTCCGGGTCGGCGTCGATCAAGTGATCGAAGCGGTGCGCGCGGCCAACCAGGATCTGCCGGCCGGCAATATTTCTCGCGGTGCTACGGAACAGCTGGTCCGCGTCGAAGGCAAGATGAAGGACCCGCGCGCTTTCGAACGCATCATCGTTGCGAATCAGGGCGGCGCGCCGGTTTACCTGAGCCAGATTGCCGACATCGTCGACGGTGAGGCCGAAGAGCAATCCATCTCGCGCGTCAACGGCATGCGCTCGGTGTCGCTGGACGTGTTCAAGGTGCAGCAGGCCAACATCGTCGAAGTGGGTAAGGGCATCGACGAAGCGGTCGCCGAACTCACGTCGCGCCTGCCTGCGGACATCGTGATCCGCACCTTGTGGTCGGATGCCAAGTTCATCCAAGGCTCGCTGGATCGAGTCAAGGAAACCATTCTGGAAGGCGCGGCGCTGACCATCCTGATCGTGTTCCTGTTCCTGCACTCGTGGCGTTCTACCATCATCACCGGCTTGACCTTGCCGATCTCGGTGATTGCTACCTTCATCGCGTTGCATGCGTTCGGCTTCACGCTCAACTTCATGACCTTGATGGCGCTGTCGTTGTGTATCGGCCTGTTGATCGACGACGCCATCGTGGTGCGCGAAAACATCGTGCGTCACGCCGACATGGGCAAGAGTCATCGGGACGCAGCGCTGGAAGGCACCAGCGAAATCGGCCTGGCCGTGATGGCGACCACGTTCGCGATCCTGGCGGTGTTCATCCCGGTCGCGTTCATGAGCGGGGTCATCGGCAAGTTCTTCCTGCCTTTCGGTATCACGGTGGCGGTGGCGGTAATGGTGTCGCTGTTCGTCAGCTTCACGCTCGATCCGATGCTGTCGTCGGTGTGGCCGGATCCGAGCGAAGGTCGATTCCGTCGCGTGCCGTGGCTCGGCAAGTTGATGGAACGGGTCGAGAGCGTCATCGAATACGCGCATCGCGTTTACGACAAGTTGCTGCGCTGGGCATTGAGCGATCGTCGTTACGGTGTCACTCGTCGTGCCAGCGTCAGTCCGCGCGCCTTGCTGCTGATCGTGGCTGCGTTGTCGTTCTTCGGCAGCTTCCTGATCGTGCCGCTGGTGGGTACGGAGTTCGTGCCCGAGCAGGACGAAGGCATCATGTTCATGCGCATGAATACGCCCATCGGCTCGAGCCTCGAATACACCGATGCCAAGATTGCCGATGCCGAAGTGGCCATTCGTGAGATCGAAGGCGTCGATAGTCTGGTGACGACCATCGGCACCGAGGAAGGCCGCAACTACGCGCGCGTGCGCATCCTGCTCAAGGACAAAGCCCAGTTCAAACGGCCGTCGCAGAAAAAGATCGAAGAACAGATTCGTACCCGGCTGTCGACCATGGCCGGTTTGAGCTTGACGGTGCAGGGCCAGAATCAGCCGGTGGTGATTTCCATCCTCGGGCCGGAGAACGTCAAGTTGACCGAGCTGTCGCAGGAGCTGATGGCGCGGCTCGCCAAGATTCCCGGCATCGCCGATCTGGAAAGCAGCGAACGCGGTGCCAATCCGACCATTGCCGTGCGCATCAAGAATGAGGTGGCCAGCGATTTAGGGCTGACCACGGCCAGCATCGGCAATGCGCTGCGGCCGTTGATCGCGGGCGATCAAATCAGCACCTGGCTCGGCCCGGACGGTCAGGACTATGACGTGATCGTGCAATTGCCCAAGCAGCGGCGTGAGATCGCGGCTGACCTGGGGGATTTGTATGTCACCAGCACGCGCACCGATGCGAATGGCACGCCGTTGCTGGTGCCGCTGCGTCAGATCGCGGATTTTGTCGAGACCACCAGCCCGCAACAGATCAAGCGTCTGAACTTGCAACGGCGCATCACCATCTATGCGAACGCGCAAGGTCGGCCGTCGGGTGACGTAGGCACCGATGCTGAGAATGTAGTGAAGGCCATGCACTTGCCGCCGGGCTATCGCTTCGACATCAGCGGCGCTCAGCAGGAAATGAATGAGACGTCGGCCGCTGCCGGCGCAGCGCTGGGTCTGGCGGTGATCTTCATTTACTTCGTGTTGGCCTCGCAGTTCGGCAGCTTCTTGCAGCCGGTGGCCATCATGGTGTCGTTGCCGCTGTCGTTGATCGGTGTGCTGCTGGCGTTGGCCCTCACCGGCACCACGCTCAACATCTTTTCCATCATCGGCTTCATCATGCTGATGGGCCTGGTGACCAAGAACGCCATTTTGTTGGTGGACTTCACCAATCAGGCGATCCGTTCCGGACGCAGTGTGCGCGAAGCCATCTTCGAAGCCGGCCAAGTGCGTTTGCGGCCGATCTTGATGACCACGCTGGCCATGATCTTCGGCATGTTGCCGATGGCCATCGGGGTCGGCGCCGGCGGCGAGATGCTCGCGCCGATGGGACGCGCCGTCATCGGTGGCGTGATTACCTCGACGTTGTTGACCCTGCTGATCGTGCCGGTGCTGTACACCTACATTCACGGCTTCACCGAGCGCGTCAAAGCCCGTTGGCGCCGCGGCCAGCCTCAAGAAGCGGTCGCAGACGACGGCTCGACCTCGACTCAGCCGACCGACCCGGCCGGCAGCCCGCGAACGACATGACACAGAAAAAGTTGAGATGAGCGAAATGGTGTGTCATCTTCGGACACCCCGTTATCGTGGAGCTTTGCGTGTCAGACGCCGCCCAAGCCCTCGCAGAGCGCTCTGCCGCTGCGATGTACGCCAATGATCGCGCCTCCCAGAGCCTGGGCATGCGCATCCTCGAAACTCGTCCCGGCTACGCCAAGCTGGCGATGCTCGTGCGCGAGGACATGCTCAACGGGGTCGCGTCCTGCCATGGCGGTCTGATTTTTTCCTTGGCGGACAGTGCGTTTGCGTTTTCCTGTAACTCGCATGGCGGAACCGTGGTCGCTGCTGCAGCAGCCATCGACTTTCTGGCGCCGGCCCGTGGCGGCGACGAGTTGACCGCCGTCGCCGTCGAGCGTTGGCGCTCGAAGCGCAACGGAGTATATGAAGTCACTGTTGCCAACCAGAATGGCGACACCATTGCATTGTTCCGAGGGCGCTCGCATGTCGTCGGATAAAGAAACATTCGAGCCCATCGAACGCGCCAGCATCGACGAGCTGAGGTCGCTGCAGTTACAGCGTTTGCAATGGTCGTTGCGGCATGCGTACGACAATGTGCCTCACTACAAGCAGGCATTCGATGCGGCCGGCGCGCATCCCGATGACGTGCGCTCGCTGCAAGATCTGAGTCGCTTTCCGTTTCTGGTGAAGCAAGACTTCCGTAGTCAATATCCGTTTGGATTGCTCGCCGTACCGCGCGAGAAAGCTGTTCGATTGCATGCGTCCAGCGGCACGACCGGTAAGCCGACCGTCGTCGCCTATACGCGCAATGACATCGACACTTGGGCTGGCTTGGTTGCGCGTTCCATCTTCGCCGCGGGCGGCCGTGCGGGCGATATCGTCCATATCGCTTACGGCTATGGTTTGTTCACCGGCGGACTGGGCGCTCACTACGGCGCCGAGAAGTTGGGCTGCACTGTCATTCCCATGTCGGGCGGCCAAACGGAAAAGCAGGTTCAACTGATTCGCGATCTCGAGCCGCGCATCATCATGGTCACGCCTTCGTACATGCTGGCCATTGCTGAAGAGTTCGCGCGGCAAGGCTTGGATCCGGCTTCATGCTCGCTGCGTACCGGCATCTTCGGGGCCGAGCCGTGGACCAATGCCATGCGCCAGGAAATCGAAGCGCGCATGGGCATCGATGCCGTCGACATTTATGGCTTGTCGGAAGTGATGGGCCCGGGGGTCGCCATGGAGTGCGTGTCGAGCAAAGATGGCCCGGTGCTGTGGGAAGATCATTTCTATCCCGAGATCATCGATCCCGAGACGGGCCGCGTGCTGCCCGATGGCGAGGAGGGCGAGCTGGTGCTCACCTCGTTGACCAAAGAAGCGCTGCCGGTGATTCGTTATCGCACGCGAGATCGAACCCGATTGTTGCCGCCCACCGCTCGCTCCATGCGACGCATCGAGCGCATCTCCGGCCGCACCGACGACATGATGATCATCCGCGGCGTGAACGTGTTTCCTACCCAGATCGAAGAACTGATCCTGAAGCAGACCGCGCTGGCGCCTCACTATCACCTGGAGATATTTCGCGAGGGCCATCTCGACTCACTGACGGTGAATGTCGAGCTGCTCAGCGGAGTGGAGGATCATCGTGCTCGGCGTGATGATGTGGCGATCGAGCTGGTGCAGCTGATCAAGTCGTACATCGGAGTGACCACCACAGTGCTGGTGCATCCGGCGAACTCGCTGGAGCGCTCGGCAGGAAAAGCCAAGCGCGTCACTGACCGACGGCAGAAGGGCTCGGGCTAGTTCGACCGCCGGAACTGCACACGAACCACCACTCGTTCGCTGTTCGCTCCAGCGCCGCGTGGCTCGTACTTCCATTGTTCAACGGCGGCTAGCGCAGATCGATTGAACATCCGGCCGCGGCTGGTGGCCTCGATGCGCGGATCGATCACATCGCCGTTGGGTGAGATCTGCAAGCTCACATCGACCCAACCTTCGATGCCGCGGATCACGGCTTCCTGCGGATACTCAGGTTGAACCATCTTTACCAGCTTCGGCTCGAACGGACGCGTCGCTGCGACCACGACCGGATCGGGCGGCAGCGCGGCGCTAGCCTTTTCCTCGACCGGAGCCACGACGGCGCCGGCTTTGTCTTCGGCCGTAGCGGCGGGCACATGCACTGCCATCGTCGACGCTGATGCTTCAGTCGCCGTCGGCGTGACAGCTTCCGGCTGAGCTACTGCTGGGGCCGCAGCCAGCGATGCAGTAATAGCAGCGACATCGGCAACGACCGCGGCAGGATCAGCCGCGACCGGCCTCGCACCCGCTTTAGTCTTGGTGTTCGGTCCCGCGCCGGCCGCTTCCCGAACCACTTTCTGAATGGCCGATTCGGCCGCCGCCAAGGCAGATTCCGAAGGCACCGACTCGCGCTTCTTGCTAACAGTCGACTTGGTGGCTGGTTCGACCGCCGCAGGCGTCGCAATCACGGTGGCCGCTGCGAGAATCTTGCGTAGCTCCGCGCGCCATTGAGTATCGAGAACAGCGAGACCATTGTGTTCGGGCCGCACGCGTCGTGCCTTCTCCAGTGCCACGCCTGCTTCGGCAATGCGTTGCTCTGCCAATAGCACTCGCGCGTTGGTGAGATGACGATCGGCAATGGCGTCGATGCCGGCCATGGCGTCGGCATTGGTCGGGTCGAGCGCCAGCACGGTGCTGTAGTAATGAAAGGCACTGCGTTCCGGCGGATCGGTGTAGCGACCGTCGGCCATGGCCGTTTGCGCATCGTCGAGGTTGCGCGCTATCACTACGGCCGGATCGATGGCAGGGATGCGCTGTGACATCACCCACCACACACCGACAGCGACGGCGATCAAAGCAACGCCGAAGGCAATCCAGGGTGGGCGCGCGACTACGGGTCGCTCCGCGGCGAATTCGGGTGGCGCGACCGGTGTGGCCGTCGTCATGACGGTCTCGGCCAACGGCACATCGACGACATAGGCATTGGCAACCGGCGGTTCGGCCGGCGCTGCTACGGTTACTGCGTCTGGAGGTGCTGGTAATTTTCGCTTGCGCTGCGCGGTTTCATAAAACGGCGCAGTGATTTCGTTTTTCCCGGACGCTAGTTCGAGTTTTACTCGCGCAGTATCGGTGGCCATGCGCTTATCCCCCAGGGTGCGAGCGGTGCGGGTCGGTGCTGCATTACAGCGCAAGCCCGGCTCGCTCTGCAGGCCAAGCTAAACCAATCACCTAACGATGTCAGTGGTCGGAAGTCCTAATGTACGGAACTTCCGCGACGGTCACTGGAACTGCGCGGGTTCTCGACGTCGGGAAAGTACCCCTTCGACCAACTCATTCAGCGCCGCTGGGTGACGGCCGCCTGCAGCTGCGGAAAAAATTCCACGAAGTCGGCTTCGAAGCCGGACAGGTCGGCCACCAGGTCGGCCACGCCTTTTTCCAATGCGAACTCTCGCCGCCAGCGCGACGACAAGTAGGCGGACAGTCGCCGTAACGAGCGCTCGACGCCTTCGGTGCCTCGATAAGCCCCGAGCAGGTCGTGACGAATGATGCGATCGACGGTGACACGCGCCGAGGACGGCAGCTCGATGTTGCTGGCCTCGATGTCTGCATAGAACTTCGCGGTGAACGCGTCGAGCACGATGGGCGAGTAGCGATCCCAATGAGTCGCTAACAAATGATCGTAAAAAATATCCACTAGCACGCCGCTGAAACGCCGGAACTCGCTGCTCACGCGTGCACGGCTGCGCTTCACCAGCGGATGCGCATCGGTGAACGCGTCGATCTGCTTATGCTTTTGTACGCCGCGTTGAAAGCCGGCACTCATGCCGCGCAGCTCTTCGCCTCGGACGATGTCGGCCAGCAGATTGCCGAGGCGATAGTGGACGTCGGACTCGGACAGAAACACATGGGCCAGCCAATTCAAGAGAGTTCCTTGCAGTGAATGGTCGGCAATTTAGCCTAGCGATAGCAGCGCGTCGAGTTAGTTGTCGCCGGCGTCAGACACTGCATTCCGCGACATTCTGCATCCGCGTGGCAGTGAATCCCGAATAACGCTGCACATCCTTGTGTGAGCTGAACAGCTAGAAAGGGATTCCCCATGAGAGTGATGAAGTTGGGCTCGAGCGCGGTGCTGATCTGCGCATCTTTTATTCTGCTGTCCGCTTGCAGCGATAACGGCAACGACGAAGCGCGACGGCCGCGCATCACGGCGCCGGATTCACCGCTGCTCACCGGTTCTCTGGGCATTCCCTATACAGCCAACTTCGTTTCTGCCGGCAGCACGGTGATGTGGAGTGTGAGTACCGGCAGTTTGCCGCCTGGCCTGACGCTGAACGGCACTAGCGGTGCCTACGCAGGTACGCCGACCATGGCGGGCAGTTATTCATTCACAGTGACTGCCACCAACAATTTCGGCACCGACAGCCGTGCGTACTCGCAGGATGTCACTACGCCAGCGGTGGATAGCAATGCGCTGTTATCCAACAACATGCTGACGGCGTTTCCTGCCACTTTTCCGCTCGGCTTCGAAACCCCGGTGGCGATCACTGGCGTGAATGCAGGCGATGTGTTGGTCAGCATCGATCGTCGGCCGCAGAACGGCGCTCTGTATGGACTGGGCTACAACGCCACCGCCGGCACCGTTCAGCTCTACAACGTTTCTGCCCGAACCGCGGTGGCGACGCCGATTGGTGTGGTCGGCGGCTTCGTGGCGGCTGACGGCACGACGCCGGTTCGTATCGGCTTGGATGCGACCACTGTGTTCGGTATCGATTTCAATCCCACCGTCGATCGGGTGCGCGTGGTGAACAGTGCTGGCCAGAACTTCCGCATCAATCCGAACAGCGGCGCGCTGGTCGATGGCGACACGGTGGCGCCGGGCGTGAATATGGATGGCGGCATCAACGGCCCCACCGTGTCGGTGCAGGAGACGGCCTATACCAATAGCCTGCCGGGAGCCGCCGCGACCACGCAGTACACGCTCGATCAAACCATCGATGCGCTGTGTATTCAGAATCCGCCGAACACTGGCACGCAGACGCTGTGCATGCCGCTGTCCGTGCCGGTGGAAACGGTGCAAGGCTTCGATATTCCGCCTTCGGTCACCGTAGCGACGTCGAACACGGCAGCAACAGGTTCAGGTACAGCGGTCGTGCGCGCCTCGGGACGGACGCAAGATGAATTGGTCAGCGTCAATCTCGCGACCGGTGGTGTGACGACATCGGGTCCGATCAGCACGACCGGCATCATCGGTGTGGCGCTTCAGCAGCCGGCGGCGACGCCGTTGTTTGCTCTGTCCGCCGATGGCACACAACTGTTCCGTCTGTTGAGCACTGCCTTGGCGACTCCCACCACGCTGACCATCGCGGGCATCACGGCGGGAGAAACATTGGTCGGCATCGACTTTCGTCCGGCCACCGGTCAGCTGTTCGCGTTCGGGGTGAATGCCACGACCGATACCGGCACGGTGTATTTCCTCGATCCCCAATCCGGCGCGGCCAGTGTGGTCGGTACGGCGGGTGCCGTGTCGTTCGTGACGACGGCCGGTGTGGTCGTCGATCTGCCGCCGGCTGCGGCGGGCTATGGCTTCGACTTCAATCCCACGGTGGATCGGATTCGGGTGGTGACCGGCACGGGCTTGAATTTCCGGCTCAATCCCAACACCGGCGTGGCGGTCGACAACGACGCCAATGCGGCCAACGGCACCAACCCGGACGGTGGCATCAACGGCCAGCCGGCCGGCTCCACCGGTGTGACGGCCGCTGCTTACACCAACAGCTTCGGCCAATCGCTCACTGGCGGCGTGACCACGCAATACGTGATCGATCCGGTGAGCAACATGCTGTTCATTCAGAATCCGCCCAACAACGGCACGTTGACCGCGGGTCAGACCATTACTTTGAATGGCAGCACGTTGGATTTCACCGAAGCCAGCGGCTTCGATATTCCGACCACGGTGCGAGTGACGACTTCAGCGGCACCGGCGACGGGGTCGGGATTCGCAGCGCTCACTGTGGGCACCACGACGCGGTTGTATTCGATCGATCTCAGTAACGCTCGCGCCACGGATCTGGGCGCTTTGCCGGCCGGCGTGACGGGTTTGACGGTGGGTCAGACGGCGCTGCGTTGATCTTCTAATCGGTCTGGGAAAGCGACGGCGGTATTGCTACCGCCGTCGCAACTTCGTTACAGAACCCGTTACTTCTTCGAGCTCTCGGTGGTCGAGCTGTCTTTGCCACCGCGATCACGCTTGCCGAAGCCACGACCCGGGCCGGGGCCAGGACCGCGCTCATGCAGCGCTTCGAACTTCTTCAGCTGCGTCTCGTTCAGCACGCCGCTCAGCTTGGTCTGCAAGTCCTGCCTGTACTGCGTGCGTTTGGCTTCCATCTCTTCGCGAGACGGTCGCTCGGCGCCCGAAGCACGAGCGGCTTCGCGCTCAGTGCGTATCTGTTCGTGCTGCGCCTTCAGAATCTTCTCGACCTCGGTCTTCTGGTAAGCATCCAGGTCCAGCAGCAGGGCCATACGGTCCATATTCGGGCCGGGCGGGGTCGCCGGCTTGTCGGCGGCAAAGGCCACGCCGCTGGCAAGCCAGGCAAGCGCAAGCAGGGTGACTTTGGTTTTCATCGCGATCTCTCCGTTGGGTTAGAAGCGTGTCCTTCGGGGGTCCACAGACTCTTCGGAACACGGTTACAGAATAGGCGCGCGCCGCGTCCTTTGCGGTAATGAATAGTTACTAACTGTAAGAGCGAAAAATCTTTATAGATCAGTGCTTTGTAGTCTCTCTAGGCAGCACCAACCGGGCTTCCAAACCGCCGCTCTGACGATTGTGCAGAGATAGTGAAGCCCCGTGCGCCTGCGCGATGTCGCGGGCGATGCTCAGGCCCAGGCCGGTGCCGCCGGTATCGCGATTACGCGATTGCTCGAGGCGGAAGAACGGCTCGAACACTTTCTCCAGCATGTCCTCAGGAATGCCCGGGCCTTCGTCGTAGACGTGCACGATGAGTCGTGGGCCGTCCTCGATCTGGATGGTGGCGCGCACGCCGTGGCGGATCGCGTTCATCACCAGGTTGTTCAAGCAGCGTTTCAGTGCCAGCGGCTTGGCGACGTAGGGGGCTTTGGCCGAGCCGACGATGCTGACCTCACCACCGAGCTCAGCATGTTGTCGCTGCAGCTCCAGCGCGAGCGCATTGATGTCCACGGGCACGGCGGTCTCTTCGTCGTTGAGGCCGCGAAACACGCCGAGCGCGCCACGAATCATGTTGGACATCTCATCCAGATCTTCGACGCAACGCTGACGCAGTTGATCGTCGTCGATGGATTCGACCCGCAAGCGTATGCGTGTCAGAGGCGTGCGCAAGTCATGTGACATTGCCGCCAGCACTTGAGTGCGACTGTCGAGATAACGGCGCAAGCGTTCCTGCATGGCGTTGAACGCTCGAGTGGCGCGACGGATTTCGCGCGAGCCCGTTTCCTTGAGAGGCGTCATGGTCGCGCCTCGTCCTGCTTCGTCGGCCGCGCGAGCAAGGTCGCCTAGCGGTCTCGTGATCGTGCGCGTCACCGCATACAACACGACACTCAACGCCACAGCGAGAATGCCCAACTCCAAAAAGATCTGACGCGGCAAACGCGGTCCGGAACGAGGTGCGACGGTGCGAAAGATGGCTTTATCGCCGTCGGGTAAGGTCACCGTGACGTCGAACACTCGATCGCGCCGTGGCGGTGGTGGCCCGCCTTCATTGCGCGGTCCAGGCCCGGGGCCGGGTCCTGCTCCGGGCGGCGGCGGGGCCATCTCCGGACGCATGTCCGGGCGCATGGAAAACAGTGGAATGACTTCACCGCGACGTGCACGCGGCGGCCCGGTAGCGACTTTGTATTGCGGGCCGAGATGACGTTGCAGGTGAGTTGCGAACGAGCGTTCCAACGCCGCTTGTTCCTCATCCCGAATGCGCGGCGGCGGTGGCCGCACGTCGTCGGGGGTCAAGCGCTGTTCGCGAAGTTTGCTGCGAGCGTCGTCACGTTGCTCGCGTGTCAGGCTGGCCAGGTATTCGCTGGTCTCGGCGATGGTGCTCGCCGAGCTGCCGGCGCCGCTGTCGAGCAAGGCCAGCTCGCGACGCTCGCGCACGATCAGCAAGACAAAGATCAGCAGCATGGCGCCGATGACGCCCACCGTGGCCACGAACAAACGTCCGAACAAAGTATCCGGACGCCAAGCCATCATTCCTGCTCGACGGGCACGCCCATCACATAACCTTCGCCATAAACCGTCTTGATGATTTTAGGGGAACGCGCATCGTCGCGCAGCACCTGGCGCAGACGGCTGATACGAACATCGACGCTGCGATCGAACGGATCGATGTCACGCCCGCGCAGCAGCTCCATCAACTGCGAACGCGACAACACTCGGGTCGGATGCGCCAGCAGAATGGCGAGCAGCCGAAACTCGGCGCCGCTCAGCGAGTGTTGCGAGCCATCGCCATGGGTCAGCGACCGGGCGGTCACGTCGAGTTGCCAGTCGCCGAAACGATAGATGGCCGCCGTGCTCTGCACCGGGTCGCGAGGCATGTGCGCTGTCCGTCGCAGGATGGCCTTGACGCGACCGACCAGTTCGCGAGGGCTGAATGGCTTGGACAGATAGTCGTCCGCGCCGACCTCCAGGCCGACCACGCGATCGATCTCTTCGCCCAGCGCGGTGAGCATGATGATGGGTACCTGCGAATGAGCCCGCAGCTCACGGGTGAGCTTCAAGCCGTCCTCGCCGGGCAGCATCAGGTCCAGCACGATCAGGTCGAAATGGTTTTGTTCGAGCGCGCGGCGCATGGCTTTGCCATCGGCGACGGCAGTGGCTCGATAACCGTTCTTCTGCAGGAAGTCGCCCAGCAGGGTGCGGATTTCGCGATCGTCATCGACGATCAGGATGTGTCGAGTCTCGGTCATGGTGTGTAGTCGGGGGCCCGATTCGCATCATGACCAATGACCGCGGTTCGCGCCCGGCAACATTGTAACTAAGTATTGCGCCGGTGCGAGGCGACACAATGCGTAACTATTGCTAGGCGTGCCCGACGTTGCGTAGTGCCTCGCCGATGGCAACCGCCGGCTTGTCGGCGAGGGCGCCGTCGAACGGCATGACCCGATCGCGGCCGGCGGCCTTGGCCCGATACAGGGCTGCGTCGGCATGGGCCAGCAATTGGCGGAGCTCGTAGCCCGAGATTTCGGTGGAGGTGACGCCGAAGCTGGCCGACACCGGGCAGCGCTCGCCTTCGAACATTGGATCGATGCTGCTCAAGGCCTGGCGCAACCGTTCGGCGCGTTGTTTGGCATCCTCCAGGCCGCAGCCTGGCAGCACGATGCCGAACTCCTCGCCGCCGACCCGGCCGAAGATGTCGCTGACGCGCAGGTGCGTCTGACAAGCCATCACCGCCTGGCGCAATACATGGTCGCCGGCCGCGTGACCGCAACGGTCATTGATGGCTTTGAAATGATCCAGATCGCACAGCACGACGCTGGCTTGCTGTTGCGACTTGCGTGCGTTTTCCAACACGCCTTCGGCGAGCTGAATGAAACGCGGCCGATTGGAAATGCCGGTCAGGCTGTCCACCTGCGACAGCTTCATGAAATGCAGCTGCGAACGTTTGGTGCGATAAGCCCACAGCGCGATGAACACCACCACCAGCATCAGTAGCGCAATGTACAGGCGGCTGGTTTCGGCGGCCTTGCTGTCCAGCTCGCGTTGTAGCTGCAACAGTTTGTTTTCTTGATTGAGCGCTTCGATCTGAGATTTGGCGGACAGCGTGTTCGATTTGACTCGCTCATACGCCAACTGACGCGCGGTCACGTCGTCGAGATAAGCCTTGTCGGCGCGCGCGGATTTCTTCAGATAAGCGATGGCGTTAGCAATGTCGCCGTGTTTCTCGGCTTCTTCATACAGCACGCGATATGCGCCGACCAACGGCTGCGTGAACTGATCCTTCACGCTGTGCTCGACCGAGCGGAGTGCCAAACGCTGCGCGACGTTGCCCGAGCCGCGTTGTTGATACGCCTGCGCCATCAGCGATTCCCATTCGGAGATGCCGCGTGGATAGCGCGATTGCTCGACCTCGCCGTAATGACGTTCGAGCAATGCAATGGCTTCGTCCAGCCGATGTTCTCTCAGGAACAAACGCGCCTGGGTGGTGCGGATGGCATTGGCAGCCAGCGACTCGCCTTGCGACAAGCAGGCGTTGACCGCGGTCTGCAAATCGGGATTGTCGGCCGTGATGCGTTTGCTCTTACACAGCGCGTCGAGGCGGATTTGCTCGCCGCGACAAACGCCGCGACCGCGAGCGTTTTCTTTGACCACTTGTTCGGCGTAGTGGATGCCCAGATCGTACTCGCCGACCAATACATATAAATCGGCGGCCACCGACATGCCTTGCAAGCGCGCGTCCTGGTCGGTGACTTCCGGCAGCTTGTTCAACAGTTTGTTGAGTTGCAGGAAAGCGCCTTCGTATTGCGCGGACAGCGCGCGGACATTGGTGGCAGTCGAGCCGGCACGAAACTGCAGCGTCGGATCGGAGGCCTTGTCGACGATGGATTCCAGCAAAGGTATGGCGGCGGCGTATTCGCCGGCATAGGCATGACGCCAGCCTTGGAGATATTGAAGGTGCTCGCGCTGCGACTCGGACAGTTGGGTCTGTTGCTCGTGCAGGTTATCCAGCAGGCGCACGAACTCGACCGGGTTGACGCTTTTCATGGCGTCCGCCCGCTGCAACAGGCCGGTGAAATCCTCGGCGCCGATGGCGAGTGCCGGCACGGCAGCCACCAATAAACACAAATGAGCGATTCCGCCCAGCCACCAGTGCCGGACGGAATCTAGTCGGACACGCGATGATTCAACCGGCGCGGGCGACACGATGCGCGGCATCGGACGGGGCCGACAGGGCGAGGCTCTTATCGTCCTCGGGTGTTTGCTCCTCAGGCTCTTCGTCCTGCGGCGCATGGATCAGGCAACAGACGTTCTTGCTGGCGCCGATCAGCTGTTCGAGCTGGTGCCGGCGTTGCTGGACGATGGCCGCTTGCACCGCGGGCTCGAGGCCGGCGCGGGCCAGTTCCTGCGCCAGTTGTTCGCCGCTGAGTGCTTGCAGTCGCGAGCTCTGACCGATCCTTGCCAACCAATCGACGACATTGGACACGATGGTTTCCTCCTTCCCCAAGTTGTTTATTGCTTGCATCGCCCGCGTCTGTGCGCGCGACTTAACTTAATTATGCCTGTTTCGGTGGGTTACTGCGCGTTCCGGAGGGCGGACGGCGACCACGATTCGCGGCGCACCGCCCAGGCGGTGGGCTGCCCATCGATTGCAGCTGAGGGGGGATGATTGGTTGCATGGCTTGGCGCACTCCCTTGGCGAGATCCTTCTTGCCGGGCCGAGTCCTGTCGGCGTGCAAAGCCTACGCTAAGCACTGCCCGCTGCACAGCCACGTGGTTCACAGCGAACTGCACCCACAGCTCATCCACCGGCAGTTCGACAAACACTTGCTGAATCAGGCCGATGAAGCTTTCTTTGGAATAGCCCTGGGCGCGCGCCGAGGCCACGAACATGACGCCGGCTTGTACACAGCGCTGCTGCTCGTCGAAGTTTTGCAGGCTGCAAATCCCTACGTCGCTGCGGGTGGCCTTCTCTGTCACTGTCAGAAACAGGCGCTCGATGGGTCGCCGTTGCATCCCGGCCAGGGCGCTCTGAAAACTTTTGGCGGCATGTTCAGGCGACAGTGGCGTGCCGATGAAACGCATGGTGTCGGCATCGCTGTACAGATGTTGGTACAGCCACGCGTCGCCGGCGGTGAGCGGTCGCATCTGTAAACGCGCAGTCTCGACCGGAAATACGTGCATGCTGCCGGGGCTCAGCTTTGCGCGGCCGGTGTGAATTTGCGATCGAGTGCGGACAGCCGATCGCGGATGTGATGGTCCGGTTGCAACGACTGGGCCGGTGGAATCACCAGCGTGTAATGCATATCTGCTTCGGCGTCGGGCAGCTCCGCCAGTGGCACCCGAACGATGGTGGGGCGGAAAGTGGGCAAGGTCGCTGCTTGATACAGGATGACTTCGTGGGTCAGTGGATAGTCGCGATTCAAAACATCGACCAGCACCTGACGATACGCCGCGCCGGTGGAGAATCGCGCCAGCGATTGATCGCCTGACAGTCCGACCTGCCACAGGATCAAATAAGCGCCGGTATCGACCCGACGGCGATTGAACATGAACTGGCTGGCTTCGTAGTGCTGGCAGCCATACTTGCCGGGATCGAAGCCTAGATCCGCGTACATACAATCGGCAGCGGACACACCCGGCTCCATGTGCGCGCTATAACCTTCGCTGCGTGCGATTTCGATCGCCTTGTGAGTGGGCCAGGCGAACACGCCGGGGTGGCCGTAAAATGCGGCACAAACGCGCTTGCCCGCCCGCACTTCGGTGAGCAAGGTTTCGACCATGTCGCGGTAGGTTTCCATGCGCGACTTGCCTTCCTGATACAGCGACTGAAGGCTGCGCACGTCGGCATTCATGCCGGCGATCCACATCTCGACGATGCCGTCGGACAGGCCCGTGAACACTACATCGGCGTTCTCGATGTGATCCCGAGCCAGAGGAGTGAGGTGCGAACCGAGCGTCATGCCGATTCCGACGCACACCAGACTCCCGGATTGCTTCATGTGAATGCTCGCTGCACTTACTTCGCGTCGGGTTGCGCTTCGGGGCGGGCGCTATCGAACGCCGGCAACGATTCCAGGTGGGTGCTGATCGCGACCAAGGTCGGGAACGGCGTGAGGTCGGTTTCGAAGCGGCGAGCGTTGTACATCTGCGGCACCAGGCATACGTCGGCCAAGGAGACGGTGTCTCCGAAACAGTAGCGGCGTGCGCTCGAGTGCTTCGCTACTTGCTGTTCCAGACCCCGGAAGCCTTCGGTGACCCAGTGGCGATACCAGGTATTCACGCCGTCATCGTTCTGTGCCAGATCCTTGCGGAGGTAGTTCAGTACGCGCAGGTTGTTGAGCGGATGAATGTCACAAGCGATGGCCAGCGCCATCGAGCGCACCTGCGCTCGGCTCAGCGGGTCGGCTGGGAGCAGTGCCGGTTGCGGGTTGAGGTCGTTGAGATATTCGATGATGGCCAGCGATTGGGAAATCACTGCGCCGTCGATTTCTAGTGCCGGGATCAAGCCTTGCGGATTGAGTGCCAGGTAGTCCGCTGCGCGATGCTCGTTTTTCGCGAAGGCTTTGGAGATGCGCTCGTAGTCCAGTCCTTTCAGATTCAGAGCAATCCGAACTCGGAAGGCGGCGGAACTGCGGAAGAAGTTGTAGAGCTTCATGGTTGTGGGTACTTCGGCGAATTAACTGATAGGTCGGTGGGCGCTCTGCGGCAGCGAAGGACTCTGCTCATCCCGTGCAAAACCTCTTAAAGCGCTACACCACAGAGAGCCGCAATGTTTCCAGCCCATCGACGCCGCCTTCGAGGCGGTCGTCGGGGCGGAGCGCAGCGACGCCGGCAGGCGTACCGGTGAAGATCAAATCGCCGGGGGCCAGTTCGAACAGCGTCGACAGCTCGGCGATGATCTCCGGCACGCTCCAGATCATGTCAGCAAGAGCACCTTGCTGGCGCAGCGCGCCGTTGACCTTGAGCCAGATCTTACTCTCCGAGAGCGAAGCAGCCGCGGCGGGAGTAATCGCACTCACAGGAGCGGAGCGATCGAACGCTTTGCCGGTATCCCAAGGCCGGCCTTTGTCTTTGGCTTCAGCTTGCAAGTCGCGTCGCGTGAGATCCAAGCCAACGGCGTAGCCATATACATGCGACAGCGCCTGCGATAAACCAATGTTGGTTCCGCCAGTCCCGATAGCGACAACTAACTCGATCTCATGATGTAGATCAGCAGTCCGCGACGGATAAGGCAAAGCCGACCCGTTGGCGACAACAGCATCAGCCGGTTTGCAAAAGAAGAACGGCGCTTCCCGCTCCGGATCCTTGCCCATCTCGCGGGCATGAGCGGCGTAATTGCGGCCGACGCAATAGATGCGATGGACGGGAAAGCGCTCAGTGCGTCCAACGATGGCTACGGAGGGCGGCGCCGGCGGCGGGAAAACGAAGGTCATGAGGTCGCGGCCGAAAAGTTCGGGCCGCTAGGATACTCCGACGATCATTTGCTCGACCACCCAGCGCTTCAGCATGCCGGCGGCTTGCGCGGGCACGGTATCCGCTTCGTGCCAGGTACACAGCGTGTCGCACAGGGTCTCGAAGGTGCCGTCGGCGCGCATAAGTGTCAGTGCCGCGGCTTCGTCAGCAGCGAGCGACCGATATTGTGTCTTCAACTGTTCGCGCCAGATCAGCCAGCTCTGCGGCTCGGAGAGACTGACGCACTCGGGCAGCGGGGCATCTGCTGACAGCGCCTTGAATAACACCGGCGCATTGGTCCGCACCTGCAGGCACTGCACTGTCGGATGAAATTGGAAGCGCAACTCCGGCCAGCGCTCCGGTGGGACTGTGGCTAAGGCTTCGATGCCCACCGGCGCGGCATCGGCGCCGTCGAAAGCGGCGGCGATGGCCCACTCCCACTCGGCGAGCTCCGCCAACCATGGTTGCTCGGGAAACGACCGACGCAGTAACACGGGCACGCGATCGCCGAACCAGCGAATCGAAGGATAAGTCGACGGACTCAGGTCGATGTATTGGTTCGCGAGCGTCGCGAACGGCTCCTTGCCCATCAGCTGTTGCAGCCGGGGCAGGGTGCTGGCGAGCGCTTCAGTCAGGCGCAAACGATAAGCGTCGGAATAGACCGCGAGCCGCAGCGTCGCCGGCACGCGTTCCGTGCCTTCGACCGCATCGACGATGCGCTCATGACCATGCATCACATGGCGCTGAAAATCTCGCTGCAGGTCCGCCAGCGCGCGGCTGTCGATTTCAGCGCTCATGCGGCTGACTTCGACATCTGCGCTGCCTGAGTGATGTTTCGAGCGCGCTCGAGTTCGGTGAGCAACTCGTCCAGCTCGGGAATGTTGTCGTCGCGCTCGATCATGGTGGCCACCGGGCCGAACCGTTCGACGGCCGCATGAAACAACTGCCACACGGCTTCGCACACCGGTTCGTCGTGAGTATCGATGAGATAGTCGCCCATGTTGCGATGACCGGCGAGATGAAACTGCTGGACGCGTTCCACCGGGAGGCCGCGCAAATAGGTCATGGGGTCGAAGCCATGATTGACGCTGCTGACGTAAACGTTGTTCACATCCAGCAATAACTTACAGTCGGCGCGTTCGGCGATTTCGCGCAGGAATTCCCACTCGGTCATGTCCGAGCTGCTGAAGCTCACATAGCTCGACACGTTCTCCAGCACCAGACGCTGGCCGAGCCGCTCCTGGACGGCGGCGATCCGCGAGACTACGTGGCGTAACGCCGTTTCGGTGAACGGCAGCGGCATCAGATCGTGCAGATTGACGCCGTCGACGCCAGTCCAGCACAGGTGATCCGACACCCAGGTCGGCTCGATGCGGTCGGCGAGCGCTTTCACTTCGCGCAAGTAGCTTTCGTTCAGCGGGTCGGTGCTGCCGATGGAGAGCGACACTCCATGCAGCACGATCGGGTATTCGGCGCGCAGCCGTTCCAGGTAATGCAGCGGCCGGCCACCCGGCAGCAGGTAGTTTTCAGTCAAAGCTTCCAGCCAGCTGACGCTGCCCTTGCGTTCACCGAGCAGGGCCTCGTAGTGAACCGGGCGGACGCCTAGGCCGAAGCCGAGCGAGGTCGCAGGCGATTTGGGCACGTCACAGTCTCGAGTGAACAGCAGGGCGGCCGCAGCCGCCGCCCTGCTTGGGGTTCCGATGGGCCGCTTGGGAGAAGCGGCACGATAAATCATCGGACCGGGCCAGGCCCGAAGTTATTTCTTCAGCTTGGCCTTGGCGGCGTCGCATTCAGCCTTGCTCAACATCAAGAAGCCGGTGCCCTTGCAGGCATTCTTGCCGGCACAGGCGTTGCTCGCCGTGCCACAGGCGCTGGTGCCTTTGCACGCGTTCACGCCTTCGCATTTCACCTTGGCTTCATCCGCTGCTTTGGCGGCCGTCAGCGGCGCGCTGCTGAACAGCACCGCGGCGGCGGTGGCCAATGCCAGAGTGGAAAGTTTCTTGCCGTAGGTCATCGCTGCCATTCCTCGTGAAGAGTGGACGCTTCGAAGCCGAAGCGCAGGGTTATACGCAGCGCCGTCCGATTCGGATTCACCATAAAAAAGGGCGGGTATGCACCCGCCCTTCCGCTACTCAGTGACGAGCTGCGATTAGCCGCCTTTGCGGATCTCCAGCGCATCCTTGACGCTCTTGACGCCGTCCACGTCGCGAGCCAGCTGCAGCGCTCGGTTACGAGCCTGGTCGGTCTCCACGAAGCCGCTCAACTGTACCGTGCCCTTGAAGGTCTCAACGTTGATCTGATGCGCTTTGGTCACCGGATCTTCGATGAGTTTGGCCTTGACCTTGGCCGTCACGACGCCGTCGTCGATCGCCTGGCCGGTCGATTGCTGCGTCGGGGTCGACGAGCATGCGACGACGGTCGAGGCCATGATTGCGGCCAACAACAATGCCGCCGTTTTTTGCCGTGCCATATCCATCGCTCCTGAACTACGTGAGTTCCAAACTATAGGTGAATCGAACTAACTAGCGCGAACTACTAGTCGACCATCAACCCTCAACCCGAGCCATCGCGACGCGCTTCGGCCGCACGCTTGGCAGCGTCCAGATCGGCATCGGCGCGCGCCTTGCAATCTTCCTGGGCATTGCCTTGCAGAGCCTCACACTTCTCGGTCGCAATTTTATGCGTGGCTTCGGCGCGGGCTACAGCAACTTTGAAATCGCCCTTGGCGGCGGTTTCGCTGGCGTCGCGAGCCTGATCGGCCACGTCATCGGCATCGTGATCGTTCTGGGCATCGACCACGTCCTTCTGCGCATCGGCCATCTGTTCCTTGGCATCGGCCTGCGCATCGCTCACATCGCGTTGTGCTTCGGCTTGTGCCGTTGCCACATCGTGCTGAACTTCGGCCGGAGATTCGGCTTTGTTGCAGCCCGCCAGCGCCAAACCGGCGGCGGCGAGAACCAAATAAATATTGCCCTTCATGTGCGTAACCTCATCTTTGTTGACTAACTAACCACGCGCCAGGCGCAATGCTCCTGCGACACCGCGATCCCCCCGATTGGCGTTCAACCCGCCGGGAAGCGCGTGGAATTCGCGTCGATAACGTGTCGATCTAAAGTAAGGTTCCGCGCCCAACGCAGTGCCAGAAGGTGCCTGTCGGCGAGCGCTGACCTAAGGAACCAAAAAATAGACACAGCCGTTACACCCCGTGGCCGCAACGCATTCCAGTCCCTTGCCTTCTACAACTTTACAAACACCACCCGCTGCCAGCGGCGGTGTGCCATTGCATGTGCGCATCGTGATCGTGATTTCGATTGCGCTGCTGATGGTCAATGCCACGCTGCTGGTCATCAACACCGCGGCCACCATGGATTCGCATGCGCAGTACGCGCGCTCCTATGAAATCAAGCGCTCGCTGAGTTCGTTCCAATCGGTCATCACCGCGGCCGAGTCGGGGCAGCGCGGCTATTTGCTCACCGGCCAGACCGGCTATCTCGAGCCTTATTACGTCGCGATGCGCAGCTGGCGCAGCGAAATCGAAAAGTTGCGCACTCTGACCGCAGACAACGTCGCGCGGCAAACGGATATCACGGAGTTGGAAGAGTTCACCGCCGATGCCGTCAGTCGCTTGAAGGCGACGATCAGTAGCAGTCCGCAACCAGGACCGAATGGCACGGCCGACGTTGCCGGTACCGAAAGAGCCACCACCACCATGGACCGTGTGCGTGGCATCGTCGATCGAATGATGGCGGAGGAGGACGCGCGTATCGAAGCGCTGCGCCGTGAAGTGCTCCGTGATCTGCTGGTCGCCGGCGGTCTGGCGTTACTCACCACGGTGGTCACGGTCGCCGTGTTGATTGGCCTGAACAAACTTCTGCTTCGCTACGTGGCGGCTCGCCAGATTGCCGAGAATGCAATGCTCGAGGCCAACCAGGTGTTGAACGTGCAGGTCGAGCAACGCACCGCCGAGCTGACCGAGTTGTCGCAACATCTGATCCGGGTCTCGGAGGAAGAGAAGGCCAAACTCGCGCGTGAGCTGCATGACACGCTGGGCAGCAATCTCACCGCCATCAACATGGACTTGAACTGGATTCAACGCCGCTTGCCGGAAGGTACGCGCGAGATCCGGGAACGGTTGCAACGAGTGCTGCAAATGTTGACCGAGACCGTCGAGCTCAAGCACGAGGTCATCGAGGGGCTGCGGCCCAGTCATCTGGACAATCTCGGGCTGGCCTTCGCCATGCGCTCGCATTGTCGCGAGTTCACTCGGCGCACCGGTCTGCCTTGCGAGGTCGACGTGCAGGAAGACTTCGATGACCTGGATCCGGCCTGGTCCATCGCCTTCTATCGCATCGCTCAGGAGTCGCTCACCAACATTGCCAAGCATGCGCAGGCCAGCAAGGTGCGCATCGTGCTCGGCCGCGAGGATGGCGGCATCCGGCTACGAATCATCGACGACGGCGTCGGCGTGGCCGAGGAGTCACTGAGCAAGCCCAAGTCGCACGGCATCGTCGGCATGCGAGAGCGAATGCGACAGATGGGTGGCCGGTTCCAGATCCAGCGCCCGGCGGAGGGCTCGGGCACCATGGTTGAGGCATTTATTCCCGCAACCAATGCGACTGCTGTGTCGGCTTGAGGGCCTCCAAGTGTCATCGAGGTCAATACGTAGGAAACGTCTGACGGTACGAACTTCACTTTGTGGGGAACTTTTCCTCGCCCTGACGCCGTTGTGATCCATCGGGCCACGAGTGTAAAGCTGACCGTCAGGAGCGAGCGCATGGAGAATCATGTCGAAAGGGCGACCCACAACGAGCATCGCGGCAACTATGCAGGCGATGAATCGCAGGACCATTCCGCTGAGGAGATGGCGGTCGAGCAAGCAGCAGCAAGTGGTGAGCGCAATTTAACGCCGGCACCAGTGGCCTTACGCATTCCGGTAGGCACCAATCTGGCCGACGTGGAACGCTGGATGATCTTTGCAACGTTGCAGAAGTGCGGGGGAAACAAGACCCGCGCAGCGGCGTTGCTCGGGGTGAGTCTGAAGACTCTGTACAACCGCCTCAACGCATACCGTGCGCAAGGCCTGGCCATGGACTACGGCCTGAACGACGGACAGGAAGTTGCCATCACCACCTTGCAGGGGGGCGACCTCCGTGAAGCAATGAGCGAGGTACCACAGCGATGTTGAACCCAACCGATTTAGCCCCGCGGGAAAACGAAGCTAGGGATGCGTTTCAGGCCATGCATACGCCGATCCGCGTACTGATCGTCGACGACCATGCCATCTTGCGCGCCGGTGTGCGCGAGATGCTGTCTGAAGAACAGGACCTGCAGGTGGTCGCCGAAGCCGGCTCCGCCGAGGACGCGCTTCAGCAGTTGCGCAATGGCTTGCAAGTGGAAGTGGTGGTGCTGGACATCACGCTGCCCGGCCAGAGCGGCATCGATCTGCTGAAGCAGTTGAAGCGCGATCAGCCGGAGCTGGCGATATTGGTGTTGAGCATGCATCCGGAGCGCAGCTTTGCTGTGCGCCTGATGCGTGCCGGCGCCAACGGCTATGTGCCGAAGATGATCGTGCCGGAGGAGCTGGTGAAGGCCGTGCGAGCGGTCGGCACCGGGCGCCGCTACATCACGCCGCTGGTGGCCGAGCTATTGGCTTCCGAGTGTGCGGCCGATGAAGAAGGCCCGATGCACAACCGGCTCTCCGAGCGCGAGCTGCAGGTGTTCACTCGAATTGCGCGCGGCGTCTCGCCGGCCGTCATGGCCAACGAGCTCGGCCTCAGCGTCAAGACCGTGAGCACTTATCGCGCGCGCATTCTCGAAAAGATGGGAATGCGCAGCAACGCCGAGATCGCGGCCTATGCAGTCCGCAATCAATTGGTGGAGTGAGCCGCACTAGCTGGAGGCCGGGGGATGAGCCGACGGATTGCTCGCCTCGCGACAGTGATCGAGCCTGAGCCCATATCATGGCCGGATCCGAACTGACGATATACATCGTTGAGGATTCGCCCGCGGTCATGGAACGCCTGGTCGAAGCCGTCGGCGACATTCCCAACGCCAAGGTAGTAGGCAGCGCCGATGCGGTTGCTGCCGCGCTGGAAGGCATGCGGCAGTGGCAACCGCGCGTGCTGATTCTGGACATCCAGCTACGAGGCGGCAGCGGCTTTCAGGTGTTGAAGCAACTGCGTACCAGCCGCAGCCGACCCGAGGCGGTGATCGTGGTTACCAACCATCCATCAGATGATTACCGGATTGCGAGCCGCGAGTGTGGCGCGGATCATTTCTTCGACAAGGCTTCGGAGTTTCACAAGGTTCGCGAGGTGTTGTTACAGATCGATGCGGCTTGAGCGAGGCGACAGTCCGCTGTCTGTCCGTAACGGCCGAAACGAATTCATCACTGAATCACGGAACATACTCAGGATCCTGCGCACCGGTTGGGGCGTTCAGGTTCCAATGCACCGGCTCATTGATCTTGGTTTGTGAGCCTGGTTTGTGAGCCTGGATCGTCGAAGGACTGAAGTTTTTATCGAACCCTGCGCAACTCGTTACATGGACCTCCCCAGGACGATGGGGGCACCCGCTGAGAACCCATCGGACACCATGTTGACGGCTGCGCACTTCAAAGGCCGCGCCTCGGCGCGGCCTTCTTTTATGGAGCCTGCTTCATGGGTCAGGGTCGAGACCTAGCGGTCTCTATCTTCGTGGCTGATGTTGCGGCTCCACTCGGCGCGGCTGCGGGAGCTGTCGTACTCGACGGCCGTTTCCGAATGAGTGCTGCGGCATTCGTCCTGCCAACGCACGACCACGTAGCGACCGGTGCGCAGTTGCCACACGTCGCCTCGTAAATCTACGTCGCTGTCCTTGAGTCGGACCGGATCTCCGATACGCAATTCGTTGCGCACCAACTCGCTCAATTCGCTGCTCATGATGTCTCCTTGACTACCGCTATCGGCACGAGCAGCGACAAGCCTAGGGGTGCGGTTATTGATGTTCGACTAGGGGAAAGCAGTAAGCGGCGAGTTCTTGCGGAGAATGAGCAATACGTCACGCGTGGCGACGACCGGGCGTGTGAGTCCTGTCACACAATCGTGGGCGGTGGTTTTTAACTAAATCCGTCGCTGCGCGACTGCGCTATTGAATATCGTTCCACCAACCCATGAACTCCTCGAAGCTGATCGAGCCGTCGCCATCGGCGTCGGTGAGTTCGAAGGCCAGCAAACATTCATCTTCGGACAAGTCCTGATCCAGGCTCTTGAGCAGCGCGCTGAATTCCTGATTCAGGATCCAGCCATCGCTATTGCTGTCGCAGGCGTCGAAGCTTTGTTTCAATTCGGCCAGATCGCTGGCGGCGACGTCGATGGCCTTGATGGCACCCAGATCCGTCATGGCGCGTTCATCCTTGGTAGCGGCGTTGCGCGGATCTTACCTGCGTGCGGAAAATTTCTCCGCAAAGAAATCGCCAGTGGCCCAGCGGGGCGCGCTCGGTGCGTTGGCCGCGTTCAGCACGATACGAAGATTGATGCGAGCCAGGTCGGCCGCAGTGGGGTAATCGATCGGTAATGTTAAATCGTCGCTGGGCTGGTGATAATGAGTCGCAAGAAACACGCGGCGCATCTCTTCCAAATCGTCGCTGGGGTTACGGGGTTGATAACCGGAGCCCAGCACCAGCGCCGGAATGCCGCGACGAATGAACGAAAACTGGTCGCTACGAATGAATCTAACTTGTTCGGGTGCGGCGTCGGCGCTGAGTCGATAGCCTTGCGCTGATGCTGCCTGGCGTGCGGCCGTTCCTAAGGTCGAGTGCTGCGCGCCGAGCGCGACGAAATCGAACACCGGAGCAAACGTCAGCGGCATGTCGACGTTGATATTGGCCACCAATTTCTTTTCTTGCGCCAGTGCTTGAGCGGCGAAGAAATCCGAGCCCAGCAAACCTTTCTCTTCCGCGGTCACCGCGACGAACAGTACTGAGCGCCGAGGCTTGGCATTCGATGCATACATTGAGCGGGCGATCTCGAGCATGATGCCGATGCCGACGGCATTGTCGTGTGCGCCGTTGTAAACCGCGTCGCCGTTCACCGCCGTGCCGCGGCCCAGATGATCGAGATGCGCGGTCACGACGATGTATTCGTTCTTCAACTGCGGATCCGAGCCGGGCAGCAAGCCCACCACGTTGGCGCTCTCGGTTCTGCGCAAGCCGGTGGTTGCCGACAACGTCAGCATGCCTGGCATGTCGAAGCCTTGCGGCGTGCCTTCTTCCGAGGTGGCGAGCGCAGTGGCAAAGTTGCTGGGGGCATTTTCGAACAGCTGCGTGGCGGCGTCGTGATTGAAACGAAAACGCAGTTTCAGCGCGGGATAGGCGTTCTGAGGCGCACCGGTTTCGTCGAGCCAGCGCATCTGTGGGATCCAGCTCATCGCGACCCGACGTTCCCAAGGCGTGCGCTTGATATCGGCGGTCGAATCGATGGTGATGACGCCGACGGCGCCGCGCTCCACCAGCGTCGAGAGTTTGCGTTCTTCCCACGAGTAGTAAGCGCGCTTCTCATTGGAGAACTTGGCCGGCGCGCCGCTGAAGATCACTGCGATGCGGCCTTTCAGGTCGACCGTTTCGAAGTCGTTGTAGTCGAGCTCGGGTGCGTCGATGCCGAAGCCCGCAAACACCAGCGGCGCGCTGAGCGTCGAACTGGCTGAGGAAAAGTCGGCGCTCGGCAAATAGTGAGTGCCGTATTCGAAGTTGTATGTGTCGTCGCCGCGGACCAATGCGGCGGACGAGCCGGGGAGCACCGGGGTCGCTTCCAGCAGCGGGATTTTCTGTAGAAAGCTCTTGTCGTCGCCAGCGGGTTGCAGGCCAGCCTGCCGGAACTGCGAGGCGACGTAGGCGGCTGCGATGTCATAGCCGCGCGATGCGGTGGCACGGCCTTCCAGCAGATCGGCTGCAAGAAATTCAACGTGGCTACGGATGACGTCGGATTGCACCTCGCTCCACGGGCCGCGTTCCGCCGCCTGCAACGTTCCGGCAGCGAGTAACAGCAACGACGAGCTGAGCAATCCGCGCATGATGTCCTGAAGAGCAAGGAGCGAGGGGCGCAACAGTACCATTGGCGAGGTCGTTTCGCAGGTCACGAGGGTTCATCCGAGGTTCAGTGCCTGGCATCTAGCGTGAAGCTCCGGCATGCTGCCAACGGTGTCACCATGAACCGTAAACTACTTCTCTGGGCCGCGATCGTCCTTACTCTGCAGGGTTGCTCTGTGCCGCAGCCCTATACGCCTTCGACGCCAACCTCCACCATCATTCGCCCGCCGGTGGCGCTGCCGACTTCGGTGGGCAATGAAGTCGCCATCCGAGCCATTTCGCTACTGGGTGCGCCGTATCAGTGGGGTGGCAACGGACCCACCACGTTCGATTGCAGCGGGTTGGTGCGTTTCATCCACGATCAGTTGGGAATATTCGTGCCGCGAACCGCGGCCGAGCAGTACTCGGCGGCCACCCCGGTGGCGTTGGGCCAGATCGAGCCGGGAGACTTGTTGTTCTTTCGGATCAATGGGCGCATTTCGCACGTGGCGATCTACACCGGCGAAGGGCGCTTCGTGCACGCCCCACAGACCGGCCGCCCCGTCGAGCTGCGCATGCTCGACGATGACTTCTACCGCCCGCGCCTGGCCGGCGCTGGGCGGTTGTTCTAGCGGATCATTCGGCTTTCTTTTTCTTTCGCTTGGACGGCGCTTTCGCCGGCGCAGCGGCTTGCTGAGCGGCGGCGATCTCGGCTGCCGGCCGATTCATGCGTTCGCGCACCAGGTTCTCGACCACGCTGGGATCGGCCAGCGTCGAAATGTCACCTAATTGATCGTGCTCGTTGGCAGCAATCTTTCTCAAGATTCGGCGCATGATTTTGCCCGAGCGGGTCTTGGGCAACCCGGGCGCCCATTGAATCAAATCAGGCGTGGCAATCGGGCTGATTTCCTTACGAACAAAATCTCGTAACTCCGCTCGTAACGCTTCGCTCGGCTCGGCTCCGGCAATCAAAGTCACATAGACATAAATGCCCTGGCCTTTGATGTCGTGCGGGTAGCCGACCGCAGCCGCTTCCGCAACGCTGGCGTGCGCGACCATCGCGCTCTCGATTTCAGCAGTGCCGAGCCGATGGCCGGCCACGTTCAACACGTCATCGACGCGGCCCGTGATCCAGTAATAACCATCCTCGTCGCGACGTGCGCCATCGCCAGTGAAGTAGCGACCCGGGAAAGTCTTGAAGTACGTTTCGATGAACCGTTGATGATCGCCGAACACGGTGCGCATCTGCCCGGGCCAGCTGTCGCTAAGAATCAAATTGCCTTCGCACGCGCCTTCCAGCGTGTTGCCCTCGTTGTCGACGATGGCAGGCTTCACACCGAAGAACGGCAATGTCGCGGAGCCTGGCTTTTGATCGATGGCGCCGGGCAGCGGTGAAATCAGAATGCCGCCGGTCTCGGTTTGCCACCAGGTATCGACGACCGGGCAGCGGCCATCGCCGACCACGCGGTGATACCACTCCCACGCTTCCGGATTGATCGGCTCACCCACCGTGCCGAGCAGCCGTAACGAGCTGCGCGACCATTCCTTCACCGGCTCTTCGCCTTCGCGCATCAACGCACGAATGGCCGTAGGCGCGGTGTAGAACAATGTGACTTTGTGCTTGTCGACGGCCTGCCAGAAACGTCCGCTGTCCGGATAATTCGGCACGCCTTCGAACATCACCGTGGTCGCGCCGTTGGCGAGCGGGCCATACACCACGTAGCTGTGGCCGGTGACCCAACCCACATCGGCAGTACACCAGAAGACGTCGTCCTCACGCAGATCGAACACCAACTCGTGGGTCATCGACGCGTACACCAAATAGCCGCCGCTAGTGTGCAGCACGCCTTTGGGTTTGCCGGTGGAGCCCGACGTATAAAGAATGAACAACGGATCTTCCGCGTCCATGACTTCGGGCGCACATTCCTTGGGCTGCGAATTCACCACGTCGTCGAACCAAAGATCACGAGCGCCGTACATGGGTACGCGAATGCCCGTGCGTCGTACGACCAGCACGTTCTTGACGCAGTCGGTGTTCGGCATGGTCAACGCGAGATCGACATTGGTCTTCAGCGACACGCGCTTGCCGCCGCGAATGCCTTCATCCGCGGTGATGACGACGGTGGAGCCGCAGTCGGCAATGCGGCCGGCCAGCGAGTCGGCAGAGAAGCCGCCGAACACCACCGAATGAACCGCGCCGATGCGTGCGCACGCCAACATCGCGACGGTGGCTTCGGGAATCATCGGCAAATAAATGGTGACCCGATCGCCTTTTTTCACGCCCAGCGACTTCAGTGCATTGGCGCACTGACAGACGCGCTCATACAACTGACGATAAGTGATGCGCTCGGACAGCTTGGGATCGTCGCCTTCCCAAATGATGGCGGTCTTGTCGCCACGCTTGATCAGATGCCGATCCAGACAGTTGGCGGCGACATTGAGCTTGCCGTCGTAGTACCAGCGGATCCGGAAATCGTGCTCGTCGAAGCTGGTGTCCTTGACCTTGGCGAACGGTTGGATCCAGTCGAGCCGCCGGCCGATGCGGGACCAGAAGCTGTTCGGATCACGCACCGATTCTTGATACAGGCGCTGATAGTCCGCCAGCCGCAGATGCGCGAGCGCGGCGAAGTCTTCGGGAACTTTATAGATCTTCTGACTCATGGTGCTGATCGAAATGAGGGCCCGAAATTATTACCGCGGCGGCAGCGTAGCCAGCGCGGCGCGAATTTTTTCAGCCTGTGCGGCGAGCACGCCTTTGTCGCCCCAATCGCGAGTATGGCCACGCAGTTCCACGCCTTCGTAGCAAGGCAGGATGTGAAAGTGAATATGAAATACCGTCTGGCCGGCGGCCGACTCGTTGAATTGAATGATGCGCATGCCGTCCGGCTTCAGTGCCTGCTGCACACCTTTGGCAACGTACTGCGTGGCCTTGATCAGATCGGCGAGCGCGGCGGGTGCGATGTCGAAAAAATTACGAGCTTCGACTTTCGGAATCACCAGCGTGTGGCCTTCGGACTGCGGCATGGCGTCCATGAACGACAGCACTTGCGCATCTTCGTAAACCTTGAACGACGGAATTTCGCCGCGCAGGATTTTGGCGAACACATTGTTCTGGTCGTACATCGCGGGCTCCTTCAGATGCCGGCTTTGGCCAGCGCATCGATCAACTGACGCACGGCCGTGCCGACGGCCGGATGCTCGGCTTCGAAACGCACCGCTACTTCTTCGAGGCGTTCGGTCAGCGGCTGATGCTCGTCGGCGGTCGGGGCGCCGAGTAGGCGCGTCAGGTCGTTGAGCAACACGAGCAACGAGTCGCGAGTGCCAGGATCGAGCGAGTCGCCATCGAGGCGCTCCAGCTTGGCGTGCAGAGCGAGGATGTGTTGCTGGATATCTTGATTCACAGTGATGCTCCAATCAGCGTCGGCAACGGCATGTTAGCGCGGCGCCATGATGTCTTTCTTGGTATATCCCGCCGGAATTTCGAACAGCGTGGCGGCCAACGGTGCGCTGCTGATGTCGGTCAAGGTGGTTTCGTTTTGCGGCTTGCCGTCGACGAAGTGCCGGCTCAGCACTGGAATGCCGCCGAGCGCTTCGAAGTTTTGCATTTGTTTCTGTGCCATCTGTTTCAACCAGGGCGCGTCCATGCTCGACATCATGTCTTGCATCACTGCTGCCATTTTCTTGGCGGCGGCCATCAACTCGGCGGAGCCTTTCAGGCCGTTGCCCGGCACTACGCACATTTCGTCGGTGAGCACGCCGGCTTCGCGCACTTCGACATAACTACAGCTGTAACCGTTGATCTTGTCATTGCGCGAGGTGCGCTTGATTTCCTGCTGCGGCTCGGGCTCGCCGCCCACACCATTCGGCAATTTGCCGCCGAGCATTTTTTCCATTTGTGCGCGCTGTTCCGGAGTCATGGTCTTCATGCGTTCCTGGAGCATTTGCAGCGCTGGATTGAGCGTCTCGGCCATCTTCTTCATGGACGCGCGGTCCATGGCCATGTAGCTCTTTTCCTTGTGGCTGATGGCGTAGATGGTGTCGTCCTTGAAAATCATGGTCGAGTCGTTGGGTGCGGTCTCGACGCGGATCATGCCGGCCTGGGCCCAGGTGTTGATGGTGGTGGTGCGGCCGCCGGACAGATCGCGATTCACCGTTTCCAGCTTGGTGCCGGCGTGAGCCGTACTCATGCCCACACTCAGGCCCAGGATCAAGAGCGATAACGTTTTGGGGATCATGCGAGGCTCCTGCTGGGCGATGGCCCGATTCTACCTTAGCGGGGCCGGGGTTTGGCTCGGGCAGTGGCTTGGGCGGTCAGCGGGTCATCCGGCCAGTAATGCTTGGGATACCGGCCCTTTAGCTCTTTCTTCACGTCCAGGTAGCCGCGCGCCCAAAAACTCACCAGGTCTCGGGTGACCTGAACAGGGCGGTGGGCGGGCGAGAGTAATTGCAGGGTCAAGGGCACACGCCCTTCTGCCACTGTCGGCGTTTCGTGCATCCCGAAAACTTCCTGCAGACGAACCGCAACAGTTGGTGCGTCGTCGGTGTAGTCGATGGGAATGCGTGAACCGCTGGGCACTTCGAGATGCGTTGGGGCGAATGCTTCGAGGCGCTGTTGTGCGTTCCAATCGAGTAGCGATGTGAGAATGCCGTGCAGGTCGAGTCGCGATAGATGATCGCGGCGGCTCATGTCGTTGAGCCACGGTGCCAACCATTCATCGAGATGTTCTAGCAGCGCTGCATCGCTCACGTCGGGCCACGAGCCGCGTTCGTCGTGATGCTTGGCGAAGATCAAACGAGTTTGTAGCGCACGCGCCGGTTTGGTCCAAGGCAGGGCGGACAAACCCAATTCACGGACGCCGGCGAGCATCGCGTCGAGCATGCGGCTGGGATCGGGTTTGTCGATGCGTCGTTCGTAGAGTTTCAATGCGCCGAGCCAGCGCTCGTCGCGAGCGACGACGCTTTGCTCGCGGGAATCCCATTCGAAACGTTCGCGATGTTCGATGTGGGCGGCGAAGTCGGCTTCGAGTAACTCGCGACTCAAAGGCGCGGCCAGGCGAATGAGAGCTTCGCGATCGCCGGCGTCGAGATCGGCGACCACCAGGAATTCAGCCTGCGCCAGGCTTTGTGCCGGCGGCAACTGAGCGCCGCGACCGTTGGAAAGCAAATATCGCCCGCCGCTGCCGCGCGATTGAGCGATGCGGTCGGGATAGGCTAGCGCCAGCAAGCGGCCGACGTCGAAATTGCCCAACGTCTTGTCGTCTCGCTGCATAGATCGGTTGCTGACAGAATGCTCGAGCTGCCGCGCTAGCAACTCGATACTCCGCTGTGCTCTCTGCTTCGCGCCCGAGTCGACGGACACGCCGCCGGGCAAGCTCCGCTCGCCACGCAGTGCT
>NZ_JAEUPY010000131.1 GCF_016790065.1 Steroidobacter sp. | reverse complement strand
GCTCGCGCCGGATCTGGCCAAGCCGGATGAAGCGTATCCCACCATGATGCGACTGTTGCCCACCGGCATTGCAGGCCTGGTGTTCGCAGCGCTGATCGCCGCGATCATTGCGTCGACGGCGTCGAAGATCAATTCGATCGCCACCATCTTCACGCTGGACATCTATAACAAGCTCGGCCAGCCCAAGCCGGAGAAACAATTGGTGCTGGTGGGACGAATCACTGCGGTGGTGTCGATCCTGCTGGCGATCGTGACGGCACGACCGTTGCTCGGCAGCTTCGACCAGGCATTTCAATACATCCAGGAGTACACCGGCTTTTTCACGCCGGGCATCGTCGTGATCTTCATGCTCGGTTTGTTCTGGAAACGTGCCACTGAAGCCGGCGCTCTCGCCGCCACCATCGGTTCGTTCGCGCTGTCAATCGCGCTCAAGGCGCTGTTGCCGTCGCTGCCGTTCATGGATCGGATGGGCGTGGTGTTCCTGTTGGCCTTGGTGCTCGCGGTAGTGTTCTCGCTGCTGCAACCGCAGGCGGCCGGTGCGAATCGCGTCAACACGGCCGATGTGAGCTATCAGACTTCAACCAGCTTCAATATGTTTTCGCTGGGTGTGGTGGCCATCCTGGTCGCGCTCTACACGGTTTGGTGGTAATGAGCGCGGCTGGCTCAGTGGGGCCGTCTGCGGAAGGTGTTTCGGTAAGCTCGCGGCGAGGTGCCGACCACTTTCGCGAAATGCTCTCTTAGCGACGTCGATGACGTGAAGCCGGCACTGGCCGCCACGCGTTCGATCGATAAGTCGGTGGTCTCCAGCGCCTGCTGAGCGCGGCGCACTTTCGCCTGTAGCATCCATTGCAGCGGACTGACGCCGAGCTGTTCCTGGAAACGGCGAGTGAGTGTGCGGATGCTCACTCGCCCTTGCTCGGCCAGCGCATCCAGCGTCAACGCTCGATCCAGGCGCTTCTCAATCCATTCGAGCAACGGCTGCAAGCCGCCCGACGACTGCGGCGGCCGGTGCACAATGAATTGCGCTTGTCCGCCGGACCTCTCCAACGGCATCACCGATAACCTCGCCGCGTCGGCGGCGACTGCGGCACCGTGGTCGCTTCTAATCATATGCAGGCACAGATCCAAGCCGGCGGCGGCACCCGCCGAGGTCAGGATTTTTCCGTTGTCAACGAATAGAACATTGGGATTCACGGAGATTCCCGGATAACGCTCCGCCAACAGCGGCGCAGCCAACCAGTGCGTGGTTGCATTCAGCCCATCCAGTAAGCCGCTCGCTGCCAGAACGAACGCACCGCTGCAGATTGAAGCGATTCTCGCACCGTTCGCCGCGGCGGCTCTGAGTGCGACGATTATGGGTTGGGGCACTGGAGCGGTTATGTCGCTCATGCCCGGAACGATGACCGTGTCTGCTTTTGCCAGATGTTTTAAGTCCCCTTTCACGAGCATGTCGAACGCGTCCGTACGCACACGGCGAGCGTGTCCGCAGACCAGGACTTCATAAGGCTGCCGTTCGGGCGCCAAACGTACCCGTCCAAACACCTCACAAGGCATGGTCAAATCGAATGGCACCACGCCATGAAAGGCCAACACCGCCACTCTGTGAGCCTTACGCTTCGCCACCACGCACCTCGTCGCTTGTCGCAGCCTGGCCTCGTGGCCAGAATCCTTCGAATGCTGGCATTCTAGCCGATGGCCGAGAACGATGTATTCATGCATCCTGCCCTGCATGACCACCTCCTCCTCAGTCCTTTCGCAACTGCAATTCGCCGCGCTCCTGGAGGGCGTTACGCTGCTGGCGCTGTTGGGCATTGCGGTGCCACTCAAGCATCTGGCCGGGATACCGAACGCAGTATCGATCGCCGGCCCGGTACACGGCTTGGCCTTCCTCTTTTATCTGTGGCAAGCCATGAACGCCGCGACCAGCGACAGCTGGCCAACGCGAACTCTGATGCGCGTGCTTGCCGCCGCCTTCGTGCCGTTTGGATTTATCTCAACGCTGAACTTCATCCGCAAACAGCGAGCGCTGAGCGCGGCAACAGCCGCATGAGTTACCTGCTAATCAAGTCGCTGCATGTCTGCGCCGTCATGCTGTGGATCGCGGGCATGATCCTGCAGGCCTTGCTACAACGATCGGACGATCTGAAGACCCTGCAGCACCTCAGAAACTGGGACCGCATGGCAACTACGCCGGCCATGCTCATCGCATGGAGCGCAGGAATCTTCCTAGCCCTGCAAGGCGGCTGGTTCGGCAATCGTTGGTTGATGTTGAAACTGGCCTTGGTCGTCGCACTCTCGGCGCTGCACGGCATGTTTGCCAGCCAGCTCCGCAGACGCCTTCAATCACCCACCAAAACTCCATCGAGCGCAGCGCTACCCGCCATACTCGTCATAACCGCCGGCATCGTGCTGCTGGTCATCGTGAAGCCGTTCTAACTGGCACCCCGGATGCAGCTTCTGAACGACAAGCCGTGACACGCCAGGGATCGGCTCGTATATTGCGCGGCCCTGTCCAAGCTCGCCGCGGATACCGTGCATTCTCTCGATCCGGGTCGCAATGACGCGCCCCCTCCACCTACGTGGCGTGACCAAGTCACGACCTGGCTCCAAGGATTTCGACCCGCGCCGCTCGCGGTCAACGCACCGGAGCGTTGGCGAGCCATTGTCGGCGCGTTGCTGGGAATCTTATTCACCGCATTCTTATGCCGTCTGGGGGCGAACTCGCCGGCAGCGATCTGGCTAGTCGCCCCGCTAGGCGCAAGTGCCGTGCTGGTCTTCGCCGTGCCAGCCAGCCCGCTCGCACAGCCGTGGTCCGTGGTTGGCGGCAACACGATCTCGGCATTGGTGGGCGTGCTGTGTGTCCAGTTCATCGATGATCCGGCACTGGCGGCAGGCGTCGCAGTCTCCGCTGCCATCGCGGCGATGTTTGCTCTTCGCTGTTTGCATCCGCCGGGCGGCGCGGCGGCCTTGCTCGCCGTGCTGACTCACGCCAGCGCGTTCGAATTCGCGTTGTTTCCTGTGTTACTCAACAGCGTGCTGCTGGTCGCGATGGGCATCGTTTATAACAGCGCCACCGGCCGCCGCTACCCGCACAGCCAAGTCGTGGCTCGTCCCACAACGACGCCACCGAGCCGCTTCAGCTCGGAAGATCTGGACGCCGTGCTGAAACGTTACAACCAAGTGCTCGACGTGAGCCGCGACGAGCTGGAAGACATTCTGCACATGGCGGAAATGAACGCCATGGAACGTCGTATGAGCGAGCTGCGCTGTGCTGACATCATGACGCACGACGTCATCACGGTGGAGTACGGCACCCACCTGGAAGACGCTTGGCAACTGATGCGCCGTCATCGAGTCAAAGCGCTGCCGGTGGTCGACCGACAGCGCCGCATCATCGGCATCGTGTCGCTGGCGGATTTCATGCGACATGCCGACATCGACCGCAGCGCCGAGGACCTGCGCGAGCGGCTGCAAAGTTTGATCAAACGTACCGGCATTACTCACAGCGCCAAGCCGGAGGCCGTCGGCCAGATCATGTGCGCCCAAGTGCGAGTGGCCAGCGCCGAGCGCTCGGTGGCCGAGCTGATGCCGATTTTTTCCGAGCACGGCCACCATCACATCCCGGTGATCGGCCTGGACAATCGGCTGGCAGGCATCATCACCCAGTCGGATTTCGTCCGTGCTCTGTACCGCTCCGGCGGGCTACAGCGCTAAACTAGCACGGTTCGTTTCGCCTACCGCTCACGGAGCCGCCCTTGTTCGAGAATTTACAAGCTCTGCCCGAAGACCCCATTCTTGGCTTGATGGCGGCGTTTCGCGCCGATCCGGCTCCGGTGAAAATCGATCTGGGCGTGGGTGTTTATAAAGATGAGCACGGCAAAACACCGGTGCTCGCCGCCGTGCGTGCCGCGGAAGCTGCGGTCCTCGCCGAACAGCAGACCAAGACTTATCTCGGTCCCGCCGGCAATGAACAGTTCAACGCGCTCATGTCGCAACTCATCCTCGGCGACAAGCATACGGCGCTGACCAGCGGCCGAGTTCGCGCTCTGCAAGCCCCAGGCGGCTGCGGCGCGTTGCGCTTGGGCGCTGAGCTGCTCACCACCACCGGCTCGCGTCCAACCATCCATGTGAGCGATCCGACTTGGGCCAATCACGTGCCGCTGCTGAGCGGTGCCGGTCTGAAGCTCGAACGCTATCCCTACTTCGATACTCGCAGCGGCACAGTCCGCTTCGATGCCATGTTGGAACGACTGAACACGCTGCCCGCCGGCGACGTCGTGCTGTTGCATGGCTGTTGTCACAATCCGACCGGCGCCGATCTGTCGCTCGCTCAGTGGCGACAAATCGCCGACGTGTTGTTACAGCGTCGCCTGATTCCTTATGTCGATCTGGCTTATCAAGGCTTGGGCGAAGGCATCACCGAAGACTCCGAAGGTACGCGCTTGATCGCGGCCACGGTGCCGGAAGCACTGATCGCCGTGTCCTGCTCGAAGAACTTCGGTTTGTATCGGGAACGCGTCGGCCTGCTCATGGTGCTCGCCGGTAATGAGACTCAGGCCGTGGCCTCGGCCAGCCATCTTCGCAAGATCGCGCGTGGCATCTACTCCATGCCGCCGGATCATGGCGCCGCCATCGTCGCTCGCATTCTGAGCGATGCCAAACTCAGCAACGATTGGCGCAACGAAGTGAACGCCATGCGAGAACGCATGATGACGCTACGTCGCGCCCTCTCGAAGGCACTGGCTGCCACCTGTACGGCCGAGATGGCCGCTGCCGTCGACCAGCAACGCGGCATGTTCTCGACGCTGGCCGTGACGCCCGAAGCGGCCGACACGCTGCGCGAGAAACATCACATCTATATGACCCGCGACGGTCGCATCAACATCGCGGGCATCAGCCTGGAATCGGTGGACTATATCGCTCGCGCCATCGGCTCAGTCGTCGGCCGCTGAGTCCCCGCCTTGGCCGCAGCCGCGTAGCTTTTGCACGCGGCTGCGATTGTTCGTTGTTCCCTCACGCCGCGAACCATCGATCGCAACCGTGCGCAAACGGCGACAATCAAACAACAGCGCAGCCATTTTTCATCTGTTAACATTCGCGCCACAACGGCGACGCGTCACGCGGCGCCGTGTCGATATAGATGAAAGTTCAACAAGCTCAATACGTCCCGGGACTGGACCTGCTGCGGTTTTTCGCCGCTTGCATCGTCATGATCTTTCATCTCGCCTTCTGGTCGTGGGCCTTCCCCACCGGCCAAGTGGCAATTGCCTCGGGCGGCGTGGCGGACTTCCAAGACTGGACCACCTTCGCCCCCTTCGGCTGGGCCGGCGTGCAAATCTTTTTTGTGATTTCCGGCTTTGTGATCGTGGTGTCGGCCGAGCGCAGCAACCCTTTCAAGTTTTTTGTCAGCCGCTTCACTCGCTTGGTGCCAGCCGTGTGGATCTGCGCCACCGTCACCTTGCTCGCGTGGCAATTGGTGGACGCACCCACCAGCCCGCTGTCGATGTTCGCCATGTATGTGCGCAGCGTGGCCTTCTTCCCCACCGGTGCATGGATCGACAGCGTGTACTGGACGCTCGGCGTCGAGATCTGTTTCTACGCATTGATCTGCGCATTGTTGCTAGCCGACCGGCAGCGCTGGATCGTGCCCGTCATGTGCGGCGTCGGCTTGCTGAGCACCTTGTTCTGGGTGGGCTACACCGTGGCCGCCATGGATCGCAACAGCGCCGTCTTCGATTGGTTCAGTCAGGTGCAGTGGTCCCGGCTGGGGCAACTCACGCTGGTCCAGCACGGCGTGTTCTTCGCCTTCGGCGTGATGCTTTGGTCGCGCCTCATCAAGAAGCCCGCGCCCAACCAACTCGCCTGGCTCGCTCTGTTCGCCATCGGCGGTTGTTTGCAGATTGCGGGCGAGAGCGTGTTGAAGCTGGAGAAGACCGGCATGTCCTTCTCGCCAATCACACCGTGCGCGATCTGGCTCGGCGCGATGTTGTTTTTCTGGCTGGCCGTGGCCAACAACGCTCGCGTGCAGCAGCTGCCGATGTGGGCTTTGCAACTGTTGCGGCGACTCGGCCTGATGACTTATCCGCTCTACTTGCTGCACAACGTGACCGGTGGCGCATTGATGGGCGCCTTCGCCGAAGCTGGAGCGTCAGACCACATTGCCCTGGCCGGCGCCGTCGCCGCCGTGCTGGCAATGAGCTGGTGGATCTCCAAGGTGCCTGAGCCCGCGCTCCAAAAATCCACGCGAGCCCTGCTCGAAGCCTTGCGAGCGCGCTGGCAAGCCAACAATCGCAACGACGGCGTTCGCGACGCCAGCTGACGGCACGATCAGCCGGTCAGCGTCAGCGCCTGCCCCTCCAGGGACAATAACTTCGCTTTCACTGCCAAGCCGCCGGCGAATCCGGTCAGCGAGCCGTTCGAACCGAGCACGCGATGACAAGGGGCCACGATGGACAGCGGATTGCGTCCGTTCGCCGCTCCCACCGCCCGCACGGCCGCTGGATTACCGATCTGATCGGCGATCTGCGCGTACGAACGCGTCTCGCCATAAGGAATGGTCAGCAACGCATTCCACACCCGTCGCTGAAACTCCGTGCCATTGCAATCCAACGGCAACGCGAACTCTTTGCGCTGCCCGGCGAAATATTCCTGCAACTGTCGCTCCGCTTCGAGCAGGATGGGATGGCCGTCGTCCTCGACCACATCACTCAACGGCACACGTCGCGGGTTGTCGTTCTCCCACAGGATGGCCGCCAGGCCGTGCTCGGTAGCCACCAGTTTGAGTTGGCCAACCGGCGTGGCCACGAGCTTGCTGACGTAGCGTTTCATGAGCCCCATGCTAGCCGGATTCGGACGCGATGCTGGCCATTTTCGGACGCCACAGCCGGGCCGATTACATGTCCGAAAACGGCTATCCGCTGTCAGGGTTGGGCTCTATAGTCCGGCCCATGGCGCGAACTCAAAATCAGGCTCACAAGACACTGTATCGTGCGCTGTCGGCGCGAGACCGACGCTTCGACGGCGTGTTTTTCGTCGGCGTGACCTCGACTGGGATCTATTGCCGCCCGGTGTGCACCGTCAAAACACCGAAGGCCGCGAACTGCCTGTTCTTCGACAGCGCCCAGCAGGCAGAGCAAGCGCGCTTTCGACCGTGCCTGCGCTGCCGACCTGAACTTGCGCCCGGCAACGCCCCCGTCGATGACTCGCAACGAATCGCGCAGCTCATCGTCGAACGACTCGAAGACGGCTCCATCGGCAACGACGCCGGGCTCGAAGCGATCGCCCAACAGTTCGAACTGAGCTCGCGACAGATCCGCCGCATCGTTCACAAGGAGCTGGGCGTGGCACCGGTGCAG
>NZ_JAEUPY010000394.1 GCF_016790065.1 Steroidobacter sp. | reverse complement strand
TGTCCGTGCCGTAGAAGCTTTCAGCATGCTCGACTTTGTCGAGCGCACGCTGCCCGAAACGGAGAAGGCACGCATCTATTCAGAGGTGCGGGCCAACAGCGCGCTGTTGAAGGACATGGATGACATGGACCGCATGGGTCGTAACGTCAAATGCCCGTTCCTGAGCGCCGGCCGTTGCTCGATCTACGAAGCGCGGCCGCAAACCTGCCGTAACTATCACGCCACCAATGTGGTCGGCTGCCAGCAGTCGTTCGAAGATCCCACCAATCTGGACATCGATCCGGAATTCGCGCCGATGGTGTATCAAGCCGGCGGGGCGCACGTTGAAGCGTTCATTCGCGCCATGCGCGAGGAAGGCTACGACACCAACGTGTATGAGATGAGCGGAGCGCTCGAGGCTGCGCTGTCGCAGCCAGAAGCACGTGCGCGCTTCGAAGCGAAGCGCGCACCTTTCAAGAAGCTACCCGGCGATGACGTGCCGGGTGAGTTCGAAGATCTCGACGACTAGCCGATCCAGCTCCACTCGCTCGCGCTGGCCTTACAACCACCGCCTTCCTGGCCCTTCCAAGCACGACCGCGAATGTAGCGGCCAGGACGCGCCTCAGTGGGCTCACCGTTCGCCAGTGCCGCCACACCGTTCACGACGACATCGGACACGCCGGTGGAATAACGATGCGGATCGACGTACGTGGCGTGATCCTGAATCGTCGCTGGATCGAACACGACGATGTCCGCGAAGTAACCTGCCTTCAGCGAGCCGCGATCAGTCAGTGAATAGTTTGCAGCCGGCAAGCTGGTCAGCCTGCGCACTGCTTCCTGCACCGTCAGCAACTTATCCTCGCGAACAAACTTCGCAAACACCCGAGCAAACGTTCCATAAGCCCGCGGGTGCGTGCCGGTCTTCAACGTCTCGCCAGCCGCAGTCAGCGCCGGCGCATCGGAACCGAACGACACATACGGCTCCTGGATCTGCACCTTCAGGTTGTCTTCGCTCATGGTGAAATAGAACACGCCCACGCGAGTCTCGTCCTCTTCGATGAGCTGCAACGCCGCCTCTTCCGCACTCACGCCGCGCATCTCCGCGACTTCAGCGAGCGTCTTGCCGATCAGCGGCTTCAACTTATCGTTCTTGAACGACGCCAACATCACACCCTTCGGCCCACCGGCGCCGCGCATGACGTTTTCCCAATCCGTCACCGGCTCACGCATCTCTGCGATCACGCGCGCACGAATCTTCGGATCCTTCAACCGAGCACGGAATTTCTCCGGCCCGCCTTCTTGCACCCAAGGCGGCATCGACGCAGTCATGCCAGTGCCAGACGCCGGATAGGTATACATGTCGGCCGTGATGCGCACGCCTTGCTTGCGTGCCTCGCGAATCTTCTCCAACGCGACGGCCATCTTCGGCCAGTTCTTCGGATCGCCGACCTTGATATGGAACACTTCGGCCGGCGCCTGAGAGCGCCGCGCGATTTCGATCAACTCATCCAGCGCTTCGATGAAATGATCGCCCTCGCTGCGCATGTGGCTCACATACATGCCGCCGCACTTGCCTGACTCGGCGGCCAGTGCCGACAGCTCATCGACATTGGCGAACAAGCCCGGCAAATAAATCAGCGCCGTGGACAAGCCCAGCGCGCCCTCTTCCATTGCACCACGCACCAGTTGTCCCATCTGCTGGAGCTGCTCCGGGGTCGGCTTGACGTTCTCGACGCCGAGCACATGCTGGCGCACCGTGGTCGCACCCACCCAACCAGCGAAGTTCACGGAAACACCGAGCTTCTCGACGCCTTCCATGTACTGCCCGAACGTGCGCCATTGAAACGGCGGCTTGCCCTCTTCGTCATCTTCCTGCTGCTTCGCTGCCATCTCCTCGGTCAGCGGACCGGGCGAGCCGCCCTCGCCCATCACTTCCAAGGTCACGCCCTGACGCAGATCGCTCTCGGCAGAGCGATCGGTCAGCAGCGAATACGTGGCATGACTCATCGCATTGATGAAGCCCGGCGAGACTGCCTTGCCTTGCGCCTGAATCGTTTGTTTCGCGCCGCCCTCGGCCTTCGGTCCCACGTAGACGATGCGGTCGCCCTTCACGCCCACATCGCCGACGAACGGCTCGCCACCCGAGCCGTCGTAGATCGTGCCGCCCGCGACCAGCAGATCGAACGCAGGCTCTTTTTTCGAGCTACACGAGGCGGTGCCCATCGCGATGGCCGCGATGGACAACGCCAGCAGGGAGCGACGGGCCCAAGGCCGACGCGAACCAACAGTCATAGCCACTCGATTCTCCCAGTCATTTGCATAGAGTCATTAGAACTTGAATCTCACACCGGCCACGTACGAGCGCCCGATGACATCGTACAGCGCAAAATTGGTGGCCATGGACTGTGAAAAGTTAAAGACATTGATCGGCGGATCCTTGTCCAGCAGGTTCTGGATACGGCCGTACACTTCCATACGCCCTGCCGCATCGAGCTGATAGCGCAGCGCCGTGTCCAGATAGAACACCGAGCCGATGGTGTTGTCGTTGATGTCGTACTGACCGTACGTGTTGTCGAACTTGCCGCCGCCGATGTAGCGACCGTCGAGCGTGGCCACGAACGGAGCGAGCGAATACGTCAGACCAGCCTGCGCCTTCCAATGCGGCACGCCACCGTGACCCGAACCCACATCGCCAGCACGATCGATATTGGTGATGCCGTCGCTGGTCGCCAACTCATCCACATACGTCGCCAGCAAGCGCAAGCCCAGTCGGCCCGGCAAGTCGAGCGCCGCGAGCGGCAAATCGTAGCTCAGCTCGAAGTCGACGCCACGCGTAGTGAGCTTACTCAAATTCACTGGGCTCAACGCGATCTGAGTGATGACGCCGCTGCCATCGCGAGTGATCAGGCTGCACAGGCTGGCGTTCCCGGCCTGGCAACGGTCGACGATGTTCTGACCGCTGATGGTCGAAATCGCGCCCGACACTTCGATGTCATAGAAGTCGATGGACGTGCGCAGACCGCTGGCCCAGTACGGCTGATACACGATACCGAAGGTGGTCGTGTCGGCTTCCTCGGGATCCAGATTCGGATTGCCGGTGGTGATGAAGTACGTGTTGGCCTGCACGTTGCTGACACGATCGATGATGGTGCCCAGGCTCAGCTGGTACGGCGTGTACAGCTCGGACAGGTTAGGCGCGCGAATGTCACGCGAGCGAGTGCCACGCAAGCGGACCTGATCGCTGATCTCCCACGACAGCCCCACCTTCCAAGTCGTCACTTCGCCGCTGAGGTTGTAGTCGGTGCGGCGGAACGCACCATTCAATTCCAGCGACTTGTTCCAGGCGCGCTCGGACAACAGCGGCACCGCCACTTCGGCGAACAGTTCTTTCACATCGAACGAACCGGCATTCGCTGTGGGATTGCCGATGATGTACGCGCTGCTCGCAGACAACGCATCCACCGCAGACGTCAGCTCGTCCTTGCGATAACCCGCACCGAATGCCGCCGACGCTTGACCGGCCCAGGTATTGAACAACGGACCTTGCGCACTGAAATCAAAAGCACGCTGCGTGTAATAAGCATCGAGCCATTGTGTTGCTGTGGTGTAAGCCACCGACTCCGGCGACGGCGAACCGACACCGAATACGTTCATGGGCTGACAACCGTTGCTGGGATTGGTCAAGGTCGAGCGGCAGACGATGCGGCCGGTGGCCGTATCGAGCACGGCGTCCGTCGCCAACGCATAGTTGGCTCGGATGCGATTGCCATGCAGTTTGGAGTCGTAATGACTGCGGCCGTATTGATAGGCCAGTTCCCATTCCCATTCGCCAACCTTGCCTTCGACGCCGAACACGCCGCGTCGCGTGCTGGTTTCGATGTCGGTGACGATCATCGGCAGGTCGTAGTCGAAGCGGCCCAGCGAGAATGAGTTCAGCCCCAGCGTCTGCATCTGATCGCGAATCGACTCGGGCAGGAACGCGTTGTCGCGATAAATCGTGGTCGCACCGAGGCTGTAGGTCGGCACGAGGTCGCTGTAAGTCTGCGAGTGAGCAAACGAAGCCTCGGCGAACACGCGCAGGTTATCGTTGATGTCGAAGTGCGCGGTCGAGAAAACGTTCTCGCGATCCACTGGGATCTTGATCGCGATGTTCTGGCCGAGCCACACACCGTCGCCGCCCGCCATGAACGAGCTGCCAGGCACGAACGTGCCATAGGTGAACGGAATCGGCACACCACCAACGCCGAACTGCGTGCCTCGCAGTGGGCCGCTGGTGATCAAGCCGCCGAGCGCACCGTTCGACATGCCATAGCCACTGACGATCAGCTGGCGATACTCGCCGTTGCCCGCGGCGTAAGCCGGATTGGCGATGATGCCCCAGGCCGGCTTGGCCCAATCGCGCGAGGTCTGCGGTGAGACACCTTCGCTTCGTGCGATTTCCGCCGCCGCCGTGAAGTGGCCGCGGCCATCGGCGAAGCCGGTACCGAACGCCAGCGTGCCGAGATTCTCTTCGTTGTCGCCGCGATCGGAAATGCCCGTTTGTAACTTGCCTTCGAAGCCATTCACATCGCTGCGCAGGACCATGTTGACGACACCGGCGACGGCATCCGAGCCCCACGCAGCCGAGGCGCCGCCCGTCACCACTTCGACGCGCTCCAACAGCGCCGAAGGAATCACGTTGATATCGACTTCAGAACCAGTGACGCGAGTGGGCACATGGCGGCGGCCGTTCAAGAGCACCAGCGTGCGTGCCGAACCGAGCCCGCGCAGGTTCAAAAAGTTGCCACCTGCGTTTTGTGAGTTCACCACCGTGGTGGAAGGCGTAACCGAGCCACTGAAGGCCGGCGCCTCGTTCAACAGGTCGGCAACGTTGACGATGGCATTGTTCTGCAACTCCTCGGCACCGATGACAGTTGTCGGCGTAGGTGCAGTGAAGCCTTCACGTGAAATGCGCGAAGAAGCCACGACGACTTCTTCGACCACCGTGGGCTGTACTTGCGTGGTCTCGCTGTCTGTCGATTGGGCCCCTGCGCCCACCGAGAACAGCGCGCCCATTGCTCCAGTGAGCCGCGCCAGGAAAGAAATCTTCTGTTTGTTCGAGTCGATCATCGTGCCGTCTCTCGTAGTGTGGTCGGCGCGGCGAAACGCCGGCACCGAGGACCCCTTACTTACGGTCAGTGCACCATCGACTCCGAACTCGGCAGCCAACCCCGTATCCCGTAACAGCAGCGTGATCGCTTCTGCCACGGTATAGGTTCCCACGACCCGATTGGCCGTGCGGTTTTGCGACACTTCAAAAGGAAACATGAAGGTCACATCCGCCTGCTCGGCAAACTCGATGAGCGCCTGATCCGCCCGTTGCCGAGAAATATCGAAAGCGATTCGCTTGTGCGCGAGCGGTTCGCCCGCGCGCCCGGTCGCCGACAGCATCGTCAGGGCGAGCGCGAGCACGATGCTGGCCAGGCATCGATACAGTTCGTTTCGGTCTTTCTCAGCGGCGCGTATTGAGCGCGCTGCTGTGAAGGACGACTGTGCTCGCGTTTTCCGGCATGTCATTGCGAAGAAAAATCGCACCGCCTGTTACAGGACCGCCGAGCTGCTGCTGGCGAGGATGATTTTGTCGTCACCGACCCGGCGCGACGTCACGTTGAAATTTTCTTTGAGGGTCTTGAGCAAGCCTTCGACGTCGCCGGTCTTGAACAAGCCAGCGACCCGAATCTGTTTCAGGCTTTCATCGGAGATGATGAATTCCACAGCGGTGTAGCGTTCGATCTCCACCAGCGCCTCGGCGAGCGACTCACCACGGAACACCAGATTGCCGGCGCGCCATGACAGGCGCACGACGATTTCTTCTGGCGCCAGGTGCTGCGTCTCGCTGGGATTCAGCTCGTTCACCACCAGCAAGTCGCCGGCACTCGCGAGCTTCACAGACGGCGTCGGCGGACCATCCACTATCGATGGCAAGTCGCCCCGCAGCCCCACCAGCACCTTGCCTTCAGTCACCAACAGCTCGACGCGCTGATCGTGGCCGATGCGCAGATTGAATTCGGTGCCGACGGCTTGCACGAAGCGATCGCCGACATAAACGTTCAACGGTCGCTTACGTTCGTGAGCGACCTGCAGATGCATCTCGCCACGTTCCAGGTACAACTCCCGCGCCGCGTCGGTGAAACGCACGCGAACTCGCGTATCGGTGTTCAGCGTGAGACTGGAACCGTCGGCCAGCGCAATCGTGGAGCGCTCGCCTACCGGAGTGGCGAAAGTATGCTCGCCAGAATCCGCGGCAATCGCTGCGACCGCAGGCGCATGCTCCGCCGGCCGCCAATCGATGAAGCTCACCGTAGCAATGAGCACTGCGACCAGTAAGGATGCGGCGACGGAAACCGGCACCAGCCAGCGACTGCGACTCGACTCGGGTTTCGGGAATAGATCGGCGAGCCGCGCCATCGCGTCGAGCTTGTCGTAGACGCGCGCCACTTTCATCAACACAGCCACGTGAGCGGGATCGGCAGCCAACCATTGCTCGAGCTGTTGCTGCTCGGCGGCCGACAAGCCGCGATCCACTTTCGCAATCCATTCGCTCGCCTCGCTCAAAGCGTTGGGCGGCTCGGTCGCCAGGCGATACACGTTACTCATCCGCGCCTCCTCGCGAGCGGCCGCTTCGTTGCGGTGTCCATGACCTGGCTGGATTCGCTGTCCAGAATCAGCCGGGCGCAAAGCTCGATCCCCTTGGCGACGTGCTTCTCGACGGTGTGCTCGCTCAAGCCCAGTTCGCGAGCGATCTCCTTCTGCGAGTAACCGTAAACTTTTTTCAGCACGAACACGCGCCGGCACTGCACGGGCAATTGCCGCACCACCTCGCAGAACCGCGCGAACTCTTCGTCGGATGCGGCTTGCTTGAAGGTCGCGTCGCTGGTGTCAGCGCCCGCCTCGATCAGCGCCTCCATCTGTTCGTCCAGCGACGACGCCAGGCGCCACTCGGCACGTTTCACATGGTCCAATGCCAGGTTGCGGGCGGTCTTGACCATGAAGCCTTGCGGCCGCCGGATTTCCTTGTCGTGCTTGAACTGGCACACCAGGACGTAGGTTTCCTGGACGATGTCTTCGATTTCGTGGGGCGGCACGATGCGCGACACGACGCGAGCGAGCCGCGCTCGACACGTCATGAAAACATCGAACAGGAATGCGTTGCCGGACATGCAGGACTTCCGAGGGAGTCCCACTAGGGACGATTCAGCGCCGATTTTCCGTTAGTCACCCGTTAGTGACCTTAGAGGGGCGGGGAGCGCCGATCCGTGCTTTCCGGGACAATTACTTCGCAGATCGGGTCAGCGGCCAGGCTTGAAGTGCGGCGCACCGCCCCCATGACATCTCGCTTGAGCCGACTGCCGTGCCGGAGGACCCAGTGAGTCTAGAAACGACCGTGGTAACTGCAGACACCTTCATGACCGAAGTGGTCGAAGCCTCGGCGCAAGTGCCGGTGCTGGTGGACTTCTGGGCACCCTGGTGCGGACCGTGTAAGCAATTGATGCCCACGCTGGACCGGCTGGCCGCGGAGTATGGCGGCCGTTTCAAGCTGGCCAAGGTCAATACCGACGAACAACAGGAATTGGCGCAGCAACTGGGCATTCGCAGTTTGCCGACCGTGGTGTTGTTCAAGGACCGCACCTCAGTCGATCATTTCATGGGCGTGGTGCCTGAAGCCCAGATCCGGCAGCTGCTGGACAAGCATTTGCCCAAGAGCTCCGATGCGCCGCTGGAGCGAGCACAAGCGTTGAAAGCCAGCGGCGATTTCTCCGGTGCCCGCACACTCATCGAAGGCGCGCTGGTCGACGATCCCGAGAATATTTCTTACTTGACCGAACTGGCCGAGCTCAAAGCGCTGGACGGTGATCTCGAAGCCGCCAGCAGCGAGCTAGCTCGACTCCAAGGCATCGAGCCGAACCACACCGCCGTGAAGCGACTGGCTGCATTGCTGACCTTCAGCGATGTCATCGCAGCGCATCCGGATGTTCTGTCATTGCGTGAGCGTGTAGCAAACAACGCTGACGATCTGGCGCTACGACACGCGCTCGCCGTACATCAGCTGTTGGGTGGCGATGTGGAGCCGGCGTTGCAAACCTGGCTGGACATCATGCGCAAGCATCGCAGCTACAAAGACGATCTCGCGCGTCGCAGCCTGTTACAGGCGTTCGAGGTGATTGGCGATGCCGACCCCATCGTCGCACGCACGCGCAAGGAAATGGCACGCCTGCTGTTTTGAACTAGCCAGAAACGCGCGCCGTCTCCTGCAGATGTTCCGACGTTGCGTGGCCCAGATAGCCGCGAATCAATCGTCGCACCCCATAGATCAGTGGAATGAGCAGGAACGCCATCGCCAGCTTGTAGCCGTAGTTCACGCTCGCCACTGCCAGGAACAACGACATGGGCCAGTGCTGAGGCCCAAGCACGAAGGCGATATACAACACCACGAAACTATCGACGAGCTGCGAGACCGCAGTCGAACCAGTGGCGCGCAGCCAGATCCAGCGCTCGCCGGTCAGCATACGAATGCGATGAAACACCGCCACGTCGATCAACTGACCGACCAGGAACGCGGTCACCGAGCCGGCGATGGTCCACATGCCCTGGCCGAAAATATTACTGAAGGCCGCCTGCATGTCCGGCACGCCGCGTTCGTTGTTGACCGCGACCCAGAATTCCGCCGGCGCCAGCGAGATCGCTGCGTATGCCGCGAGAAAGCCGTAAATGATCAGCGCCACGGTCAGCCAGGATATGA
>NZ_JAEUPY010000316.1 GCF_016790065.1 Steroidobacter sp. | reverse complement strand
GCACACCCCATATGCGCCCGATGCACAGCGCTCATGCTCATTCGTCATGACCGCGTTACTGGCAACGCATCGTAGACAGGGCATCATTACCTGAAGCATTGATAGCCGACCGCCCGAAGGAATCTGGGAACAGTAAGGGGGGAGCGAGACCCTGTAGCACCGAAGGTGTCCGAAACATGAATTTCCAGCAACTGCGCGCTGTCCACGAAGCGATCCGGCGTAATTTCAACCTGACCGAGGCGGCCGAGGTGCTGCATGCGTCGCAGTCGGCGGTGTCGCGCCAGATTCGCGAACTGGAAGACGAACTGGGCGTCGACATCTTCCAGCGTCATGGCAAACGGTTGATCCGCCTGACCGAGCCCGGCCATGAAATCGCGCAGATCATCGAGCGCATCCTCAAAGATCGCGCCAGCCTGAAGAAGGCCTCTGAAGAGTTTCGGCGCAACGACGGCGGTAATCTGACGCTGGCGGCGACCAATGCACAGGTCCGCTATCGCCTGCCAGACGTCATCATGGCGTTTCGTCACGCCTACCCACAGGTGCACCTGTCGTTGTATCAGACGTTCCCGGCGCAGATCGCCGAGCTGGTCAAATCAGGGCAAGTGGATCTGGGCCTGCTACCTGATGGGTTGGCCCACTCGTCGGACGTGGTCACCTTTCAGGCCTACTCGTGGACGCACCGGATCGTGGTGCCTCAAGGCCATCCGCTGCTGGCCAAAGCCTTTCCGTCGCTCGAAGATATCGCGCGCTATCCCATCATCACCTTCGAGGAAGGCATGGTCGGCCGCGACAACATCGAGGAGGCGTTTCGCGACCGCGGCTTGACGCCGAACATCATCATCTCGGCCGTCGATTCGGATGTGATCAAGACCTTCGTCTCGCTCGGGCTGGGCGTCGGCATCATTGCCGAGAAGTCGTTCGATCCCAAACTCGACGATCGATTGGTCGCGCTACAGACCCGGGATGTCATCAAGCCGATCACCACCAGCATCGCCATCCGGCGCGGCACCTACCTGCGCAGCTATGCGCTCTCTTTCATTCAGAGCATGGTGCCAGCGCTCACGGCACAGTCGATTCGTGAGCGGCTGGAAGCGCCGGTCAATCTAGTGACCGCCGCTTGAACTGCAGGCGGCCTCAAGCCGCCTGCGCTGCCTGCTGCAATCTCGCCAGCAAGTGCGCACCGTAGTGCCACTCGCCCAGATCCGCAGCCGTACCCAGATGGCCGAACGCCCCCGGCACATGCAATTGCGCCCCCCACGCTCGCGCTAACAGGGCGGCGCGTTCGAGGGTCACTCGCGGATCATCGGAGCTCGCCACCACGATGCTTTGAAAAGGCAGTCGCTGCTGAGGAATCGGTGCGAACCCAGTCGTGCCGACAGGATAGTCGTCGCGCTCCACATCGCTCGGCGACACCAACAGCGCGCCGACAACCGGCCCGTGATGACGCGTGGCCCAGTGCGCCACCGTCGCGACCGCCAAGGAATGCGCGACCAGGATCACTGGCGAACGCTCCGCATTGATCGCGGCATCCAGCGATTGCACCCACTCGGCACAATCCGGATTGTGCCACTCACGGTGCAGCACCCGACGATAGCTCGGGTTGTGGCGTTCCCAGACGGTCTGCCAATGTTTCTCTCCGGAGTTGCCGCGTCCGGGGACCAGCAGGATTCGGGTTGACGTACTCATCGAGACACCTCCGCGTGGGTGCTGGACGAGTCTGACTGCGGGGCGTCCTCGAAAAGCACCGTGGATAGATAACGTTCGGCAAAGTCCGGAATGATGACGACGATGGTCTTGCCTGCATTCTCGGGACGCCGTCCCAATTGCAGCGCAGCCCACACCGCCGCGCCTGCGCTGACACCGACCGGAACGCCTTCGCTGCGCGCGAGACGTCGTGCCGTGGTCAACGCTGCATCGTCGCCGACCGTCACGATCTCATCGATCAAACTGCGATCGAGGAACGTGGACAGATGACCTGAACCGATGCCTTGAATCTCATGATGTCCCGCCTTGCCTCCGGATAAGGTGGCACTGCCGGCGGGCTCCACTGCGACCACTTTGATCGCAGGGTTGTAGCGCTTCAGCACTTGGCCCACGCCGGTGAGCGTGCCGCCAGTACCCACGCCAGCGACGAAGATATCGACCTGGCCGTGACTGTCGCGCCAGATCTCCTCAGCCGTGGTGGCACGATGGGCCGCAGGATTGGCGGGATTCTCGAATTGTTGAAGCACCACGGAGCCGGGAATCTGCGCGTTGAGTTCCTTGGCTCGCCGGATCGCGCCACTCATCCGCTCGCCCGCCGGCGTCAGCTCGATGCGCGCGCCCAGGAACTGCACCATCCGGCGTCGCTCGATGGACATGCTCTCCGGCATGCACAGAATCAGTTCGTAACCCTTCGCGGCGGCGACAAAGGCCAAGCCGATGCCGGTGTTGCCCGAGGTCGGCTCGATCAACACCGTCTCGCCGGCCCGAATGCGTCCATCGCGCTCGGCCGCTTCGATCAGTGCCGCGCCCAGGCGATCTTTGACCGATGCCAACGGATTGAAGAACTCCAGCTTGCCGACGATACCAGCCGGCACCTGATATTCCGCGGCCAATCGATCGAAACGCACCAGCGGCGTGGCACCGATGGTCTCGAGAATATTGCCGTAGATTCGGCCCCGAAACGCCGTCTTCGAATCAAGCTCCGCACTCACTCCCGACTTCCTCCACTCAGCGTCCTGGGTCTGCAGGCTAAAGGCATCGATCCGCCGAGGGAAACAACAAAAACGAGAATGCATTGACGCTCACGCCCCGCCAGTGGTCGAGTCACCGACTCGGCGCTAGAACGAGGCTTCGACCAGTTCACGCGTGTAAGCGTGGGTCGGCTGGGTAATCACGGTTTCAGTCTCGCCGGACTCCACGATGTGACCGTCCTTCATCACATAGATCCGGTGCGCCATGGCCCGAATCACCGCCAGATCGTGGCTCACCAGCACGTAGCTCAACCGATACTTGCGTTGCAGTTCCGACAGCAGCCGCAAGATCTGATTCTGGATGGAAACATCCAACGACGACGTGGGTTCGTCCAGCACCACCACCCGGGGTGAGACGATCAACGCGCGAGCGATAGAAATGCGCTGGCGCTGCCCACCGGAAAACTCATGCGATAACGCTCGCAGCGAACGCAGCGGTAGCCCGACATCATCGAGCGCGGCCAGCACACGATCGCGGCGTTGGCTTTCATCCAATTCCGGGAAATGCAGTCCGAGCCCCTCGCCGATCAGCCGCTGCACGCTGTACTTCGGCGACAGCGAAGCGAACGGATCCTGAAAGACCGCTTGCAAATGCTTGCGCAGCACTCGCCAGTCGGCGCTGCGCTCGACCTTCCGCTGATCGAACACGATCTCGCCGGCACAGGTCGGCTGCAAGCCGAGAATGGCCTGACTCAGCGTCGACTTGCCCGATCCGGACTCGCCGACGATGCCGATGGTCTCGCCCTCGCGCAGTTGTAGATCGGCAGAGGCGACCGCCGCGAATCGATCCTTGGAGAACCAACCGCGCCAGCCGCTGCGTGCTTTCGGATACTCGACCCGAAGCTGCCGCGTCTCCAGCACCACCGGCGCATCGTCCGCGACCGCAGTCACCTGACGTTTCGGTTGGCTCGCCAGCAACATCGATGTGTAAGGATGCTGTGGCGAGCAGAACACTTGCTCGGTTGCGCCGGACTCGACCACGCGTCCCTGCTCCATCACGACCACGCGCTGGGCGAAATGACGCACCAGATTGAGATCATGACTGATGAGCAGGATGGCCAGGCCATCGCCACCACGGCGATTCTCTTCCTCCTGCAGTTCGAGCAGCGTCCTCACGATCCGGGCGCGTGTGCTTACGTCCAATGCAGTGGTCGGCTCATCGGCGATCAACAATTTGGGACGACAGGCCAAGGCCATGGCAATCATGGCTCGTTGCCGCTGTCCACCCGACATCTGGTGCGGATAGCTGTCGACTCGTCGCTCTGGCTGTCGCACACCGGTGCGCGCCAACAACTCGATGGCTCGCTCGCGAGCCGCGCGTCCCTGCAGTCCCTCGTGCAATGCCAAGGTTTCGATGATTTGATTGCCGACGCTGTACAGCGGATTCAGAGCCGTCATCGGCTCCTGAAAAATCATCGCGACATCCGAGCCACGCAGGTCGCGAATCTCTGCCTCACTCGCCCGGGTCAGATCGCGATCCTGAAACAAGATGCGCCCCGTGATTCGGGCACGCGGCACCAGACGCAGAATGGACAGCGCCGTGACGGTCTTGCCCGAGCCGGACTCGCCGACCAAGGCGACGCGCTCACCCGCGTTCACGGTCAGATCCAGATCGTGCACGACCGGCTGTCCCGCGAACGCAATCGACACTCCCTGCAGCTCGACCAACGGTGTGCTCACGTCACGCTCCTTCCGGCAACGGCAATTCCCTGGAATCGGTGCGCAGCGTCCCACGCAGCGCCTCTCCCATGAACGTCAGCAGCAGTAGCGCCAACACCAACACGGCGAAGGCCGACATGGCGATCCACCAGGCACTCAATGTTTCCTTGCCTTGAAGCAACAACAGTCCCAAGCTCGGGTCCGGTGCAGTCGCGCCCAGCCCCAGAAAATCCAGACTGGCGAGCGTCATGATGGCCGCGCTCAGGCGGAACGGCAGGAAGGTGATGACCGGCGTCAAGCTGTTGGGCAGGATGTGACGCCAGGCAATCTGCCAATGCGATAGCCCCATGGCTCGGGCCGCCTTCACGTACTCGAGCTGCCGATTGCGCAAGAACTCGGCGCGCACGTAGTCGGAGAGCGTCATCCAGCCGAACAACGTCAACAGGATCAGCAGCACCACCAGGCTGTAGTCGAAGATCGATGCGAAAATGATCACCAGATACAGCTCTGGCATCGCGCTCCAGATCTCGATGAAGCGCTGCGTGAACAAGTCCACTTTGCCAGCGAAGTAGCCTTGCAAGGCACCGACCGCAATGCCGATCACCGTGCCCGCCGCGGTCAAGATCAGCGCGAAGGTAATCGACGTGCGGAAGCCATACAGCAATCTCGCCACGATGTCGTAGCCGGCGATGTCGGTCCCCAGCCAATGCTCGCTCGACGGCGGGCTGGGCACATACTCCAGCGCGGTGTAGTAATCGAGCGTGTCGTAGTAGTAGCGATTGATGGGAAACAACGCGAAGTTGCCCGGCGCCTCCAACTGCGCGAGCACCACCGGGTCGTGATAGTCGGCGCGGATCGGCAGCGTGCCGCCAAAGGTCCGCTCGTCGTAGTCCTTGAACAGCGGGAAGTACCAGTCGCCTTGATAGCGCACGATCAGCGGCCGATCGTTGCAGACCAGTTCGCCCGCGAGACTCAAGCAATACAAGCCCAGAAACAGCATCAGGCTCCAGTAGCCCAGCCGATTGCTTCGGAAACGCCGCCATAGCGCACGCCCCACGGTCTCAGGCGCGTCTTCGCGTCCGTCTGCCATGTCAGTGCGCCCCTGCTTCATATTTGATGCGCGGATCGGCGACGACGTACGCCACATCGCCCGCGAGCTTGGTCACCAACCCGATCAGCGTGAACACGTAGAGCGTGCCGAGCACGACCGGATAGTCGCGCGTCTGGATCGACTCATACGACAGTAGTCCCAGACCGTCGAGGGAGAACAGCGTCTCGATCAGTAGCGTGCTGGTGAAGAACGCGGCAATGAAGGTGGGCGGAAAGCCCGTGATCAACGGCAACAGCGCGTTACGAAAAATATGCTTCCACAGGATGCGCCGTTCCGGCACGCCCTTGGCGCGCGCCGTCAACACATACTGCTTGTCCATTTCGTCGAGGAACAAGTTGCGCGTCAGTAGCGACTTCAACGCAAAGCTGCTGACCACCATCGCCGTAACCGGCATGGCGATGTGCCAGAGGTAATCCAACAGCTTCGGCAACGTCGCGAGCTCATCCCAGTTGTCCGACGTGAGCCCACGCAACGGAAAGATTTCCCAGAACGTCGAACCGCCACCGAACAGCACGATGAGCAGCACGCCCAATACGAAGCTGGGCAAGGCGTAACCCACCAGCAGCAACACCGTCGTCGCGGTATCGAACGGCGTCCCCGAGCGCAGCGCTTTTGACACCCCCAGCGGCAGCGAGATCAGATAGGTCAGAAACAGGATCCACGTACCCAGCGACAGCGACACCGGCAGCTTCGAGACGATCAGCGACCAGACACTTTGGTGATGAAAGTAGCTCTCGCCCAAGTCGAAGCGGAGGTAGCCCGAGAGCATGTGCAGATATCGTTCGTGCAGCGGCCGATCGAACCCATAGAGCGCGGTGAGTTCAGCCACTTGTTCCTCATCGATGCCCTGCCGACCGGTGTAGGCCCAGAGGCTGCCGCTTTCGGCCGAGCCCTCGCCCGTAGCGTCGGAACGCGCGCCTTCGCTGTACAAGCGCGCTAACGCGTGATCGATGGGACCGCCCGGTACGAACTGGGTGACCACGAAGCTGAGCGTCAACACGCCCAACAAGGTGGGCACCATGAGCGCCAGGCGCTTTAGCAGATAGGGCCACATGAGAATTCAGCTCACTGCCGCAGGCGGCGTGCGGACATCAGGTGAGCAGGTCCGGAAACTGGTGGACGATGCTCTCGTAGTACGGCTGGAAGTTCAGGCGTGACTTCTCGGAGCCGTTGCTGTCCGAGATGTGACGCGCCGTCTCGGCATCCAGTTGCCAGGGTTTCTGACCGGTGGCTTCCACCGCCAATTGCACCTGGCAGACTTTCTCGGTCAACAGGAATAGATACGCCGCCTCTTCCACCGAGCGGCCGACCGTGAAGATGCCGTGGCCTTTGAAAATGATGACTCGATTGTCACCAATGGCTGCGGCCAAGTTCTCCCGCTCACCGTCTCGATAAGTGTCGTAGATCGTGTGCCGCTCATACAGCACGGCGGCCTCCGCCGAAATCGGATCCAGCAGCCGATTCAACGTGGACCACGCTGTCCCATACGTCGAATGCACATGCGCGACGGCATTCAGATCGGGCCGCGCCTTCAAAATGATGGTGTGTGGATTGATGCCGCCGGGGTGAATGTAGCCATTGCCTTCCAGCAGCTGGCCGTCGAAGCGGATGCGCAGCAGGTCGCTGACCTTGATCCGGTCGAAGGTGCGCACGAACGGATTCATCCACAGCTGATCGGGAAATTCCGGGTCACGCACCGAGACGTGGCCCATGACGCCCTGCTCGAAGCCGTGCTTGCCGAACAGCCTGAAGGTCGCCGCCAGCTGCTGCTTGTTGTACTCGCGCTGCTCCGCGGGGGAGGCGAACGTCTGCTGCGGCGGCCTTGGAAGTTGCTTGGTGTCGATCATGGGTGCGCGTGGTACCAGTCCATCGCACACGCTAACGTCACCCGCCGCCGCAGGGAAACGAGAAAATCAGGAATGCATCGACCGTTGCCGCTGCGCTGGCCTGCCAAGTTGTCGAGGTAACATTTTGGCTACGACGCGCTATTAAAGGCGATCCAACAAAGGGATGGCAGCATCGATGGCAAGCGACTGGTGCGGTTGCAGTCCCTGCTGTCCCCAGCCCTGAACCATTTCGAGGAAAGGATCGACGATGCGCGTGCGTACGCCGCTCAGTTCCTCCATCACGGCGAGTCCGCAGTACGGCGCTTGCCACGGCGAATATCCGCCTTCATGAGAAAACACCAGCCGTCCGTTGCACAGGTCGTTGGCCGCGGCCATGAGTATCGCCGTCAGCCGTCGATAGCTGTCACTGTGCAATTGCATACGCCCCATCGGATCGAGGCCGCCGGCGTCGAATCCGGAAGCCACCATGATCAGCTCCGGTTTGAAACGCTGTAGCGCCGGAATCACGACGCGTTCGAAGGCCGCGATGTAAGCACCTTCACCCGAACCCGGCGGCAACGGCACATTCATGTTGTAGCCGGCACCCGCACCGGCGCCGTTGCTTGCGACATCGCCGCTATCGCGAGGAAACAATCGATCCTGATGAGTCGATACTGTGAGCACGTCGCGTTCTTCGTAGAACGCCTGCTCCGTGCCATTGCCGTGGTGAACGTCCCAATCGACGATGGCAACGCGCCCCACGCCCAACTGCGCACGCGCATGCATCGCCGCTAATGCGATGTTGCCGAACAGACAAAAGCCGCGACCGCGGTCCCGTTCGGCATGATGTCCCGGTGGGCGAACCAAGGCGTAGGCATTGCGCACTTGGCCAGCAATCACTGCTTCCACCGCGCGCCGGGTGCCACCGGCCGATAGCAAGGCAATGTCGAAGCTGCCTCGACCGAACGGTGTGAGCACGCCGGCATCACCGCCACCAGCGGCCGACAGTTCTTTGATGCATTGGATGTAGTCGCGCGTGTGGAATCGCGCCAGGTAGCTTTCATCCACCGGCTCTGCGCGCAATCGCTGGAGCGAGTCGCTCAACCCGCTCACCTCCAATAGATTGCGGAAGCGCCGCTTCGCCTCGGGGCTCTCGACATGTTGGCCTGGTTCGACGGCCAACCCAGGCGGCATGACACCCGCCGCAGCGCCGGTGTGATGCCATAGGTAGAGTTCTTCGAAGACGAAGCCCGTGCGCCACGCTGTCTCTTGCATCCCTTTGCCCCGTCTGAGAACGAGGCTAGGATCATTGCCGAGCGTGGACAGGCTGAGAAGGCGCGTTCTACGCGATCAACGGTGCTTCCCAAGCACCGCGATCCGGGCACCGCTAAGGAAAAGTACTTCACCGGCGCATCCCACGCTGCCACCGGGCGGAACGCGAATCGCTGAAACTCGCCTTTCGGATTGATCTCCAGCATCACCGCCACCACCTCCCGATCGAAGCGCGCGCGGTAGTGATAGATCGTGTCGTTACCGAGCTTCTCGAACGCGAATAGGTTGACGTCCGTGAGCTTGCCGTACGGCTGCCGGGTTCTTGGCATAGCTGTCGATGAACCCTGTCCGGCCCGACGCTGTCAGCGACGCAGCCTCATCTACCGGCATCTTACGAGTGGTCAGCGCCGACGCGCACAACAGCACTAACGATGCCCAGCTGGCCAACGCTCGCCGAATCGACTCAGTTCGCACGTTTGTGCTCTCCCGCAGCAGCATCGCCGTTGCTCAGTTGTGTTGTGCCATTGGGCTGGTGCCGGACGGTTTCGAGCCGCTTGAACCACGGCGCAGGCATCGGACGTTGCCGTGGCCACACCTCATCCAGCGTGTCACCGACATAGAGCCGCCCGTTCTTCATCACGAACTCGATCTCCTGCGCGTGGCGAATGTCCTCGCGCGGATCGCGAGAAAGAATGACCAAGTCGGCGAGCTTGCCGTTCTCCAGGCTGCCCAGGTCATCGGCACGGCCGATGAATTCGCTGCCGTTGCGAGTTGCAGCCCGCAGCACCTGCATCGGGGTCATGCCGCCGCTCGCGAGCGCCTGCATTTCCCAGTGGTAGGCGACGCCTTGAAACTCGCCATGACTGCCGATACCGACGCGTCCGCCCGCCTGTGCGATGTCCCGCGCTACTTGCGCAACACGAGGGAACGTCTGCTCGTCTTCGCGAAACCAGCTTCGCCGACGGGTGTTCATGTCCAGAACGAAATGCGGCATGAACCGATTCATCTTCGGATTCTCGTGCGGCGTCTGGGTGATGTAGAAATAGTTGGCCGCTCTGGGCCCGCTATCCGTGACCACCACGGTGGGCGTGAAACCCATCCCGGTGCGTGCAAACAGTTCCGTCACGTCCCGATACACCGGCAACGTTCTCAGATCGTGCTCGTTGCCGTGGTAGCCGTCGATCGCATGCGTCAGCGCGGTCTGCAGCGAGATGTTTTCGACAGTGGGCATCATGCCCAGCTGGTTCGCCGCATTGATCAGCAGTTGCCGCCTGTGCCGGTTGCCGATCAAGTAACTCTTGATGTTGTGAGTCCCGTAGCCGTCGCGATAGCGACGCTGGACCAGCCGCATGTCTTCGGCAGTTTCCAGTGGCTCGCCGCTGAGGCCCACGCCGCGACCGGTGGAAAACGCACGTTGCCCCGTCATCAACCCCGCATCGATCATGTCAGCGTAAGCAAACACATCCTGCGTGAACGATTGCGGATCGAGGCCCGCCGTCACGCCATGCGCCAGATTGATGTTGAAGGTCCAAGCCTGCAGATCGAGCACATCGAAGCGGCTATGCAGCCAATGCGCGTGCGTGTCGATGAAGCCCGGCACGATGAAGCGCCCTTTGACATCGCGTACGACAGCATCCTTGGGAATAGTCACTTGTCCCGCGCGCCCGACGGCAGAGATGCGGTTGTTGACGATGACGACGTCGGCATTCTCGATGACCTCATCGCCGT
>NZ_JAEUPY010000314.1 GCF_016790065.1 Steroidobacter sp. | reverse complement strand
TCCGAACGAGGTTTCTCGGGACGTTTTGCTGCTCGCATGGGTACGTCCGATACCGCGGGCTACAACCATGTCATCGGTATCGATCTGGATTTGCGCGGCGAGACTCTCACCGGTATGGCCCACACCCAGTACTGGAATACGGGTTTTCCGGCCGAAGCGCGCTCACGCAGTTCATTGCCGTATTGGGTGCGTCTCGAGCGGCAGTCGCCGACATCGTAAGCGCCACACTCACTCCTTCACTCGTACAGGCTTTCACTCGTACAGGGCTCTATGAAGCTTTCGACTTCTTTGCTGTTGGGCTTGGCCGCGTTTGTGTCGCACGCTGACGCTGCCGATCGATTTGACGCCGCTCGCGAGTACATCCGTGGGCAGATGCAGGAAGCAAATCTGCCGGCGGTCTCGGTTGCGATCAGTCAGCGCGGCAAGATTGTTTGGGAAGAGGGCTTTGGCTGGGCGGATCTGGAGCGGAAGATCGCTGCGACACCGCACACGATGTACTCGCTTGCTTCCATCTCCAAGCCCATCACTGCCACCGCGCTGATGACATTGGTGGAGGCGGGCAAGATTGATTTGGATGCGCCCATCAACGATTACCTCGGGTCGGCCAAGCTGGTGGCTAGAGTGGGAACTCAAGCAGCCACGGTTCGTCAGGTGGCGAACCATTCTTCCGGTCTGCCGCTGCACTATCAGTTCTTTTACGCGGATGAACCCGAGCGTCGCGTGTCCATGGACGAAACCATCCTGAGATACGGCAACTTGATCACCGCGCCGGGCGAGAAGGTCGAGTACTCCAACCTGGGCTATGGCGTGCTGGATTACGTGATCAGTCGCGTGTCCGGAAAAAGTTTCGGCGCGTATCTGACTGAGGATGTGTTCTTGCCGTTGGGATTGACGCGCATGTCGCTGGGTATCGGGCCAGGGCTCGAACCCTACGCCGCGGTTCGATACGACGAGAATGGTAAGGCGTTGCCTTTCTACGAGTCAGATCATCGAGGCGCATCGGCGGTGTACGGGAGCGCGCACGATTTGATCCGCTTTGCGATGTTCCATTTGCAGGACGGCCTGCCGGATCAGAAGCGCATTCTGTCCAAGAACGCCATCGCGGAGATGCAGCGGGTGACTGCCGTTGAGGATGAGCGCGAGGGCTATGGCGTCTCGTGGAGCGTGGTCAATCGTGCTGATGGTTATCGAGTCGTCGAGCACGGCGGCAGCATGCCTGGCGTCAACGTGGTGTTGTTGTTGATCCCGGCGGAGGATGTGGCCATCGCGGTGTTGACCAACCAGCGCTCCAGCCGTCATCGACTGATTGCTGACCAGGTTCTCAAAGTGGTGCTACCGAAGTGGCGTCCGGCACAGGCCGAGCAGCAGCGCGGCCCCGAGCCCGCGACGAGATCCGCTCCAGCTGTCGCGCCGGCGCAGAAATTCGCCGGTACTTGGAAGGGGCTCGTTCATACCTATCGCGGCGATGTGCCGCTGACGTTGGAATTCCAGCCCGACGGCGACGTGCACGCTCAACTGCAAGGGCAGCGTGAAAGTCTGGTGACTCGACTGAGGGTCCAGAACGATGAAGTCAGCGGGGAATTCTTCGGAAAGCTGGACACAGAAGACACTCGGCATCGTGGCAGCAATGTGATGTCACTGTCATTGAAGCTTCGTGGCTCGGTGCTGAGTGGCGGTGTGACGGCACGCTCCGACGATTGGCGAAGCAGTGCGCTGACGCACTGGACTGAGGTGCTCAAGCAATGAGTCGCCGCGCCGGACTGCCAACTCGGCTGATCGGCGCCTGGCTGATCGCATGCATCGGATGGAACGCGGCGGCCTGCGCTGACGAGGTACTAAGCACCGACGTGGTGTTGAATCTGGTGACGAACTCGAATGTCACGTTGTCCAGCGACGGGCGTCGTGTGGCGTGGCAGGTCACGCGCCCGCCGGAGGCCGCTCAATCTCAGCGCAACGTCGTGCACGAAGTGTGGAGTGCGGCGGTGGATGCACCTGCGAAGCGCGTCCTCGAAGCGGGTGGAGGCGCGTATCGCCCCAGTTGGTCACCAGATGGTAAGCAGCTCGCCTGGCTACAGGGGACTGAGCCGAGCGGCACAGTGCAGCTGCGGGTCAAGACACTTGCGAACGGTGAGGTGCGGACATTGACCGATGCACCAGGTGGCGTAGCAGCTTTCGAATGGTCGCCGCAGGGGGATCGCATCGCCTACACCGCTTGGGATGGCATCAGCGCCGAGCAACAGCGCGAGCACAGCGAAGGGCGCGATTGGATCGTCTTCGACGAACCGGGCCGTCAGTTGCGTTTGTATGTGACTGACCTGGCAACTGCGAAGTCAGTGTTGGTGACGCGCGCTGAACTGAGCGTGCACTATTTTTCTTGGTCACCCAGGGGCGATCAACTCGTGATCGCAGCGGCGCCCAGTGCGTCGGCCGATGACGAAATGCTACGGACTCGGCCGTATGTCGTAGCGGCCGTCGGTTCGGTGCCGCGGCTGTTGGCCGATCATTTCGGCAGGCTCGCGTTTCCGACGTGGTCTGCTGACGGCACCTGGATCGCTTGGCTGGCATCGCTCGATGTGAGCGATGCCTACAACGGCAATGTATTCGCCGTGCCGGCGTCGGGTGGCGCGGCACCGAAGAATCTTACCGAAGGTTTCGAAGGGACGGCGACGTGGCTCGGTGCCTGGCCGGGACACGGCGCCACGTTCGTCTTCAGGTCGGTCGAAGGTCAGGTGACGAACTTGCGCTCGGTTGACCCGAGCGGCAAGGTCACTTTGGTGAATGAGCCCGGCGCTGTTCTTTCCGGCGTGCCGAGCTTCACCGCCGATGGTCGGCGCTTTGCCACTACCGCCAATACGCCGTCGCACCCTGATGAAGTCGTGCTTGGCCGCACCGAGCGCAACGCCCGACTGCGGAGGCTGACGGACTCCAATCTGCAACTGAATTCCGTGCGGCTGGGAGCGCAAGAAGTGACGCGCTGGCGAAGTAAGGACGGGCTACCGATTGAAGGCGTGTTGATTCGACCGGTCGGCTACCAACCCGGTGGTCGCTATCCGGTGGTCGTACACGTGCATGGCGGCTCGGAAAGTGTGGTCGAAAATGGCTGGCGAGGCTCTTATAGAGATTGGGGGCAACTGCTCGCAGCTCGTGGCTACTTGGTGATCTATCCCAACTATCGAGGCAGTCTGGGGCGGGGTGCCGCCTTCGTGTC
>NZ_JAEUPY010000289.1 GCF_016790065.1 Steroidobacter sp. | reverse complement strand
TGTCGTCGAGCACTACTCAGCGCCTCGCGGCCGATCTAACAGCTCAGGGCGCGGTGCTGACCGACTCCACCGACGGCGTAGGCATGGTGAGCGTTCGCGGTTCACTGGCGCGAGAGGTGTTGTCGAAAGGCTGTGGCCTGGATTTTCATCCGCAGGCCTTTGCCGTCGGGCGATGTGCACGCGTGCGTTTTGCGCAGATGGGCGTAGTCGTGACCCACGAGCATGAATTAGAGTTTCGTTTGTACGTGGCCCGCAGTTATTTGCAATATCTGGCAGACTGGCTGGCTGACGCAGCCGTGGAATTCAAAACCCTATGACCGCACGCACGCCGAGTTATATCGTTACGCTTTCGTGTCCGGATACCGTCGGCGTGGTCGCCGCCGTCACCAGCGACCTGGCGCAGCACGGTGCGCTGATTACCGAGGCACAGCACTTCCGGGAGCCGGTTTCCAACAGCTCGATTCTGCGTGTGGTGTTTGAGTCGGGTGGTTCTGCACCGCTGGATATCGAGCAGCTGAAGCGTGACTTCGGCAAGGTCGCCGCACGCCTCAACATGACTTGGAAGATTCGCGATGCCGCCATTCGTCAACGCGTGCTGGTGGCGGTGTCGAAACAGAGTCATTGTTTGAAAAGCATCTTGCATCGCTGGGAGGTGGGCACGCTGCCAGTGGATATCGTTGGCGTGGTGTCCAATCACGAAACCCAGCGTCGCCTGGTCGAGTGGCATGGTCTGCCGTATCACCATTTACCCATCGAGCCGGACGGCAAGGCCGCGCAAGAACGCAAGATGCTGGCGTTGTTCAAGGAGCTGAACGCGGACGTGCTGGTGTTGGCGAGATACATGCAAATCCTGAGCAGTGAGATGTGTCGTGCGCTGGCCGGCAAGGCCATCAACATTCATCACTCGTTCCTGCCGGGCTTCAAAGGCGCTCGGCCTTATCACCAGGCCTACGAACGCGGCGTGAAGTTGATCGGTGCCACGGCTCACTACGTGAACGACGATCTCGACGAAGGTCCGATCATCGAGCAGGCTGTCGAACGCGTCGACCACACCATGGATGCCGAACAGCTGACTACGCTCGGCAATGAAATCGAGACCGTGGTGCTGAATCGAGCCATTCAATGGCACGTCGAAGATCGTATTTTCGAGTTCGGCAACCGGACCGTGGTCCTGCGCTAGGTCCAGGGCGGAACTGACCCAGCCTGGCGCCGGACCGGGCACCGGGCGGCCATGGAATGGCTGGCTCGACGTAGGCTCCGGGGCAGGATGACCTGGCTGCCGGGCCGAGCTAGACTGCCTGCTCTCGCCTGTAGCCATTTTTTTAGCCAGGGCGCCGTATTCGGGGCTGTCATGTCGGCTACTGCTTCGGTCTCCAAGGTGCACCTCCTGTCGCGAGTCGCGGCCAGCTTGCTGGGCAGCTGGGTGTTCGTGTGGGGCTCCACCACCTTGGGCATCGCCTTGGCGCTGAGCGCCGGCGCCTCCTACCACGAAGCTAGCGAGCTGGCCTATCTGCTGGCATTCCTCTTGTTCCTGGTGATGTTCTGTTGGGCGTTCGCGGCCGCGAGCTTGTGGCGCGTCTGGCTGGTGCTGGGCGGCGGCGGCGCGGTCATGAGCCTGCTCGGTTGGCTGCTGGCTCGCACGGTTTGATCGAGGTCAAGAATGTTTCAATCGTTCCGGCTATCGATGACCTGGCTGCATACCTGGTTCGGCCTGGTGCTGGGCTATGTGCTGGTGGTGGTGTTTTTCTTCGGGGCATTGTCGGTGTTCGATCGCGAGATCGATCGCTGGGCCATTCCCGAAACCCGGCTGGCGCCGCAACCCATGCCATCCTTCGACAAGATGCTGGAAGCCACCTTTCGTAGCATTACTCGGCCGGATGCCGACGATCTGGAAGCCGCCAAGGCCCGCGTCATAGGCCCGATTCCCGACAAGCTGCCGGTGATGGACTGGAGCGCGTACACCACCCATCGCGATCCGGTGCTGACGGTGTATTCCAGCTTCGGTCTGCCCAACGCCATCGATCCGGAAGATCATATTCACGGCCACAAGACTATCAATCCGGCCACCGGCGCGGTGTTGAACCAAAACCAGCTCAACATCGGCAGTGAATTCTTCTATCCCATGCACTACAGCTTGCATTGGACCTGGAAAGATCTGGGCTATTGGATGGTCGGGTTGGCAGCGTTGGTGATGTTGGCTGCGCTGGTGAGCGGCGTGGTGATGCATCGAAAGATTTTTCGTGAGCTGTTCACGTTCCGGCCGCGCAAACAAGTCCAGCGCAGCACACTCGACTTGCACAATCTCACCGGCGTGGTGGCGCTGCCGTTTCATTTCATGTTCGCGCTGTCGGGGGTGATCATTTTCGGTAGCATCTATTTGCCGTTCGGCGAAACCGTGCTGAAGCCACAGCACGAAGCCTATGAAGCGGC
>NZ_JAEUPY010000246.1 GCF_016790065.1 Steroidobacter sp. | reverse complement strand
GCGGAACTTGCCCTGCCGATACAACGCGACTTCGCGAGCCTTGCGTTCGCTCTCGACCACCAACAATTCATCGCCGGCAAGCGGTGCGCCCGACAAACCGAGCACCACCACTGGCAACGACGGACCCGCTTCGGTCACCGGCTTGCCCAGTTCATCGAACATGGCACGCACCCGACCGAACTCGGTACCCGCGATGATCGGATCGCCCGGCTTCAGCACGCCGCGCTTCACCAGCACGGTAGCGACTGCACCGCGACCCTTCTCCATGCTGGACTCGACCACCACGCCGGCCGCAAGACCGGAGCGAGTCGCCTTCAATTCCAACACGTCCGCTTGCAACAGGATGGTGTCGAGCAATTCGTCGACGCCCGTGCCGGCTTTGGCCGAGACGTTTACAAACATCGTGTCGCCGCCCCAGGCTTCCGGAAGCACGCCGTGCTTCTGCAAGTCGGTCTTGACCTTCTCCGGATCGGCGCCGTGCTTGTCGACCTTGGTGATCGCCACCACGATGGGCACTTCAGCTGCACGAGCATGCTGAATTGCTTCGATGGTCTGCGGCATGACGCTGTCGTCAGCAGCCACGACCAGCACCACCACGTCCGTTACCTGCGCGCCACGAGCACGCATCGCGGTGAACGCAGCGTGACCCGGCGTGTCGAGGAACGTGATGACGCCCTTCGGCGTCTCGACGTGATACGCACCGACGTGCTGCGTGATGCCGCCCGCTTCGCCCGCCGCCACTTTGGTGCGACGAATGTAGTCGAGCAACGAGGTCTTACCATGGTCGACGTGACCCATGATGGTGACCACTGGCGGACGCGACTCGAGTTCGTGCGAGGCATCGGTGGCCTGCAACTCGTCCTCGATGGCGCTTTCTTTGTGAAGAACGGCGGTATGACCGAGCTCTTCCACCACCAGCACTGCAGTGTCTTGATCGATGGGCTGGTTGATGGTGGCCATCACGCCCATGTTCATCATCACCTTGATGACTTCGTTGGCCTTCACGGCCATGCGCTGTGCCAGCTCGCCGACGGTAACCGTCTCGCCGATCTGCACATCGCGCTTGACCGGCGCAGCCGGACGCTCGAAGCCATGTTGAGTGCCGACGTTGATCTGTGTCGGACGGCCGCGCGAACGAGCACTGGTCGCTGCCTGCTGTTTCTTTTTCTTGAAACGAGCGCTGGCATCGCTGGACACATGCAACTCGGCGCGCTGCGGACGCGAACGATCGGTGCTCGGAGCAGCACCGCCGCCACGCTTGCCGGCACGCTCTGGTGCACGAGGCGCAGCTGCTGCAGCTTCCTGCTGCTTGCGTTCGGCTTCGGCACGCGCGGCTGCTTCAGCAATACGACGGGTTTCGTCTTCGGCTGATTGACGCGTTTCCGCGTCGGCCATGCGACGAATTTCGTCTTCGAGCTTCTTCTGCTCGCGAGCGGCGAATTCACGCGCTTCGGCTTCCGCCTGCTCTTTCTGCAGACGAGCGACTTCCTGGCGTGCGGCTTCGGCCGCAGCTTCGGCAGCAGCCTGAGCAGCACGCTGTTCTTCGGTCTGCTCTTCGACTTGAGCTGCGGCAGCGGCAGCTGCAGCGGCGGCCGCTTCAGCAGCCTGAGCAGCAGCAGCGGCGGCGTTCTGAGCAGCAATCGCAGCGTTTTGAGCTGCGGTACGCGCTGCCAGTTCTTCAGCGGCTGCACGCTCGACAGCGCCGTCATCGCCTGCACCTGCCTGACCGCGAGCATGCTGTTCTTCCAGCACGCTGCGATTCAGATACGTCTTCTTGCTGCGAACTTCGACGTTGACCATGCGCGCACGGCCCTGTGCCGAGGCGACTTTGATTTCGCCCTGGGACTTGCGCTTCAGCGTGATTTTGCTGGGCGCAGCCGTGTTCTGCGTACGCCCGTGCGCCTTGCGCAGGAACGTCAGCAGTTCCATCTTGGCGTCATCGCTGATCATGTCATTCGCGCCGGAGACTCTAATCCCGGCCTCATCGAGCTGCGTCAGCAGCCGCTCGACGGGTACTTTCAGTACCTCGGCAAATTGGCTAACCGTCACATCCGCCATATACGCCCTCCCGACCCGCTACCAGTTACGAAACCGCTCAAGCCTGTTGCCCCGCGGAGTCGAACCAGTGCTTACGCGCCGCCATGATGAGCGCGCCCGCGCGCTCGTTATCCACGCCTTCGATCTCGGTCAGGTCATCGATCGCCTGCTCAGCGAGATCCTCGCGCGTCACAATTCCTCGACTGGCCAGCTTTCTCGCCAGATCGTCATCCATGCCGTCCACCTCCAGCAGATCTGCTGCAGGCTCGGCGCTGTCGATTTCTTCTTCGCTCGCGATCGCCTGCGTCAGCAGCACGTCACGCGCACGATTACGCAGTTCCTTGATGATGTCCTCGTCGAACTCTTCGATGTTGGACAGCTCCGAGGCCGGCACATAGGCGATTTCTTCGATGGTCGAGAAACCTTCCTGCACCAGGATCTGCGCCACGTCTTCATCCACGTCCAACTGTTCCTTGAACAGGTCGATGAGCTTCTGCGACTCGCCTTCGCTCTTGGCTTCGGCGGCCTGCTGAGTCATCACGTTCAATTCCCAACCGGTCAGCTCGCTGGCCAAGCGGATGTTCTGACCGCCGCGGCCGATGGCCTGCGACAGCTTCTCTTCGGTCACCGCGATGTCCATGGAGTGCGAGTCCTCGTCGACGACGATGGACACCACTTCGGCGGGCGCCATGGCATTGATCACGAACTGCGCCGGATTGTCATCATAAGGAATGATGTCGACACGTTCGCCGGCGATCTCGTTCGATACCGCCTGCACGCGCGAACCGCGCATACCCACGCAAGCACCGACCGGATCGATACGGCTGTCGTTGCTCTTCACCGCGATCTTGGCGCGCACGCCCGGATCACGAGCGGCACCGAGGATCTGAATCAAGCCCTGACCGACTTCCGGCACTTCCAGCTTGAACAACTCGATCAGGAATTCCGGCGCGGTACGCGTCAGGAACAACTGCGGGCCGCGCTGCTCGAGGCGCACGTCCTGCAAATAAGCTTTCACGCGATCCTGCGAGCGAATCGGCTCGCGAGGAATCATCTGATCGCGGGCGATGAAACCTTCAGCGTTACCGCCGAGGTCCACGAACACGCCGTTGCGATCGACGCGCTTGACGATGCCCGACACCAACGTGCCCTGGCGCGCCTTGAACTCATCTACCACCTGCGCCCGCTCGGCCTCGCGCACCTTCTGCACGATGACCTGCTTGGCGGTCTGGGCAGCGATGCGGCCGAACGCCACCGACTCCATCGGCACTTCGACGTAACCGCCGACTTCAGCCTCGGCATTGACGTCGGTCGCGTCTTCCAGACGCAGCTCGCTGTCCGGGAATTCCAGCTCGGTGGAATCGTCGGCAAACACTTTCCAACGGCGCCACGTGTCGTAGTCGCCACTCTTGCGATTGATGGAGACGCGCACGTCCATGCCTTCGCCATGACGTTTACGTGTGGCGGACGCGAGCGCAGCTTCGAGCGCCTCGAAGATGATTTCCTTGTCGACGCCCTTCTCGTTGGAGACAGCGTCCACCACCATCAAAATCTCTTTGTTCATCGTGCGAACTCCGCTATACGCCTCGTGCGACTGGCTGCCGCCCGCCTATACGTCCGGGACCAACCGCGCCCGGTGAATGTCATCGATCGGCAAGCTCACCTCGCCGCTGTCCATCTCGAGCGTAATCTCGCTCGACCCGACCTGCTTCAACCTGCCCTGGAAGCGTTTGCGGCCGTTGATCTGCTGGATCATCTCGACCTTGACCCGCTCCCCGGCGAACCGCGCGAAATGCGCCTGCGACCGGAGCACTCGATCCATCCCGGGCGAGGACACTTCCAGCGTGTACTCGTTGGGAATGGGATCGGCCTCGTCCAGCACGGCGCTGACGGCCCGACTCACCTTCTCGCAATCGTCCAGAGAAATGCCGTCCGGGCTGTCGATATACAGCCGTAACAGCCCACCGCCGGTGCGCGGTGCGTACTCGATTTCCCACAGCTCATAACCCAGACCGGCCACGACCGGGCCGAGCAGTTTGCCCAGCTGATCTCGCAGCATCGGTCACCTCCGGGTTGACTGTGGGCCCCACCGTTCCGGTTGGTCGCCCCGCTCCAGCGCTTGTTGTCCCGCGCCGGAAGAGCTCCGCCGGGCCGGTTTTTACCGTCGCCGAAACGAAAAATGGGCCCCAAGGCCCATTCTCACTCTCCGTCCCTTCCTGCCAAGCGGCCTTGAGGTACCGCTCGACTCCCCTTTCTATATAGGTGCTTAGCTTCGGCCCCGCGCTGTCGCGGCGAACCCCAGAAGCGAAAAAGGCCCTTCGAATCGGGCCCTTTGGTACCCGGACACCTTATATATGCCCGGACGCGCTACCTACAACCCCCGCTTGGGCGTCCGCTCGACTGTTTCCAGGTGGAGACGCTACTCAGGGGCGGCGGAGTTTATGGTGGGGGGTGGGGGGATGGCAAGCGGTGCGGCGAAGACAGTTAGGGGCAAGTCTAGATCCTTGGGATCGCTTGTACCGACGGGGGCAACATACATCTCCCGGTCGGCCTGCCTCCTGAGTCCACCGTAACAGCTTCAAGCTAGTTGGCGATGCAGGCCGGACATCAGGAAAGAAATATCTCGTAGTTAACCTGCAACCAGGCGAACAAGCGCTTTTCCCTCTCGCTCAATGCAAGTCAACATCGCGACCAGCATCACCATCCGCGGTTGCATGATCACTACTAAGAATCCGAAGAAGCACAACTGACTGACAAGGGCTCGACTGCTCCAAATCCCTTGGTCTTTCTGAAATTCATCGTATGGCGAAAATTCTTCAAAGAGTCGGACGGATCCAGTGACTCGAACTTCAACCCCTCCAGAGTTGATCTCGGCATCTCTACTGAAATGATCGCCCGATCTGACATTGTCCCAGTGCTCATATCCAAGAGCTTCGCGAACGCGGTTACTAGCACGGTTTCGAGCGGCAACAGCGCGAA
>NZ_JAEUPY010000230.1 GCF_016790065.1 Steroidobacter sp. | reverse complement strand
CCGGGTAATAACGATGGGTCCAACGCAGGCCCGGCGGCGGTTTGCGAGTCAAAGCCTTCACCAGCTTCTCGGTGCTGACGCGAATGTTCTCCTCGTTATCGGCCCAGCTGACGAACAAGGCCGGTGGCGCCGACTGAGCGCGAATACCGGCCTCGGTTTGCGCGACCAGTGCTTCGCCGTCGTACCAAAGCGAGGGACTGATGGCGATGTGGGCCTGAAACAGCTCGGGCCGTTTGATCAGTGCCTGAGTGCTGAAGATGCCGCCGAACGAATGGCCAACCAGCACCCGATACGGCGCCGCCCGATAGCGCGCTTCCACCCAGGGAATCAAGTCGTCGGCGAAGAACTTCAGAAACGCATCCGAGTTGCTACGTTCGTAGGACGGATTCCACATCGGATCGTTGCGAAAGGCCGGATTACGCGCCGCCGGCACGAAGTCGCGGCCGCGATCGGTGTTCACGACGCCGATCAGGATCATCTCCGGAATGCGCTCATTGAAGGGGCCAAGAAACTGCAGCACGCCAGCCGCGTGCGCGAATTGCATCTCGGCATCCAACAGATAAACGACGGGATAGGATTTTCCCGAGCGCTCATAGTTGGGCGGCAACGAGATCAACAGCTGTCTGGGTTCCTGCAGCACGCTGGACCACATCGTTCGCGCGCGCCCCATGTTCACTGAGGTATCCGTCAGCGCCTGGATGTCCCAGCGTTGCGCCAATGCTGAAGTCGGCAGCAGCGCCACCAAAGCGAGCACCGTCCAGAGGAGATTTCTCATGAGTTGTCCAAGCAGTAGCCAAAGAAAGAGGCTCGCGCCTCGCGGCGGAGCCTCGTAGTGATCGACCCAAGCCTGGCTTAGAACTGCAGCTGAGCTCCAGCCGCGTAGGTCCGCGGATATCCGAGGAACGTGCCGTTCAACCAGTACTGCTCATCGGTAACGTTGTTGACGTTGAACCGCAGCGTGAGCTTGCGATCGTTCCACACGCGCGTCTGATAGCGCACACCCAAATCGCCGGTGGTGAACGCATCGATGGTGTAGCTGTTGGGCATCGTCAGCTCTTGCTCGCCGGTGTGATAGATGCCGGCGCTGAACGTCAGCGCAGTCAACGACGGCACCGAATACTCGGCGTACAGTTTGAGCTGTTTCCTGGCCACATTCTGCGGCGTCGAGCCTTCGACTTCGGGCAGCTCAGCATTGTCCTTGATCTTCGCATCCAACACCGTGATACCACCTAACAGCGTGAAGTTCTCGGCGAGCCGACCGCTCACGGTCAGTTCGACACCGCGATGAACCTGCCGACCATCCTGTACCAGTCGCACCTCGGCAGCACTCACCGGCGCGTAGTACTCCAGCGCCTTGTCGATCTCGAACACCGCCGCAGTCAGCAGCGCGCCGCCGATGGAATACTTGGCACCGACTTCGATTTGTTTGTTTTCCAGCGGCGGCATGGCCGCGCCGCCATTGACGACGATGCGACCGCTGCCATCGACACCGCCAGCGACGCTGCCCGCTTCGAAGCTGGTCATGTAGTTGCCGTACAAGCGCAGCCGATCGGTCGCTCGCCACAGCAACGTAGCCGCGGGGCTGGTTTTTGCCTTGTCGTAGAGCGCGCCGGTCTCGCCGGTGGGGCCGAAGGTTTCCACTTTCAGCTGAGTGCGGGTCAAGCCGATGAGCGCCGTCCAGTCGCCGATGGTGATTTCGTCACCCACCACATAGTTGATGGCACGAATTCGCTGTTCGACGTATTTGGACCCGCTCGGCAAGCCCGGCGACACGCCTAGATACAACGGGTTCGAGACCTGGCCTTTGACATCGGAGAACGTCCAGCCGGCCGACAGATACGGCGTCGTTTCCTGCTCATTGCCGAACACGCCGCCGGTGAGCCGATGAGTCACCGCACCGGTCTCGAACTTGGTATCCGCGAACAAGTAGGCGGACGTGATATCGATGTCCGGATAGATCCATTCGCTGATCCACGGCGTGTACTGCCCATACTGGTCATCATCGCTGAGCGCATTCAACGAGGCCAGCAGGTGCAGATCTTCCTTACGCTTCGAGACGGCAGCGCGCAGCGAGCTGGTCTCGTTGATGCTCCAGAGCAAACGGGCAGCGACGTGCTCGCTATGGGCATTGGTGAAGCTTTGCGGCTGACCATAGTAGCGACTCGTATCAGGCGGATTGGAGTACAGCGCGAAACTCGCCGGTGTCGAGCCGATGCCGTACCAATAGGTTTCGGCGCCGCGCATCTTGCTATCGGACGTCGATGCATCGACTTGCAGCTTCAGATTGTCAGCCAGGTTCCAATCGAACGCGCCGCTCACCAAGGTGCGCTTCAATGACTGGTAGTCCATGTACGTGTCGCCATCCTGACCGACCACGTTCAAGCGATAGCCGAATTTGCCTTCGCTATCGATGGGCCCGCCGAGATCCAGATGGCCGTAGAAATTCTCGCCGCCGGTGAAGCCGACGCTGGCGCTGCGAATCGGCTCGGCGGTGGGTCGCTTGAGCACATAGTTGATCGTGCCGCCGACATTGCCGACGCCATACAAAAACGCCGACAGACCGGTGACGATCTCGATGCGCTCCTTGTCTTCGACGTCAGCGTTGTTGCCGTTGCGCATGCCGTCGATTTGATTGCCCCAACCCACCGAGAAGCCGCGCAGGATGGCACCGCTGTAAAAGCGCGACTGCGGCGTCTCGAGTTGCGCCACCGGATTGATGCGAAAGATCTGATCGGCCGACGTGGCCATCCGATTTTCGATCAGCTCTGGCGGCACGACGTTGATGGAGAACGGCGTGTCTTCGATGGCCTTGGCGCCCAGCACACCGAGCTGCGACACCGTCTTCGCACGATAGCCCGCTTCAGCCGCTGCTTCGCGCTGGCCCCACACAACCACTGCGGGCTCGGAGAATTCCGAATCGCTGGTCGTTTCCGGCGCAGCTGCGCCCGCATCCACCAGGGCAACTCTGCGAACGTCGGTGCGCTCCACCGGTTCGGCCCGACTCGCCAAGCGAATACCGCCGGTGGACGTCGAAGTTGCCGCAATCGTCTCGCGCGAACGAGCCATGGAGGATTTGCTCGACGCCGCATGTTCTTTCGGAACGATGGTGAGCGTGCGCTCGCCGACCAAACGGTAAGTGAGCTGCGTTCCTTGTAACAGCAGCTCGAGCGCGTTCCCCAACGGCATGCTGCCACTGACTCTCGGTGCGATGACTGCAGGCAACGAACCGGTCGGCGCGACCAGTTGCATGCCGGTTTGTTTCGACAGCTCGATGATGGCGGTTTCCAGCGGGCCCGCCGCGATATCGAGCGTGACGGCGGAATCGAGATCGCGAGCGACGCTGTCTGCGGCAACGGTGCCAGTCAGTGCGGCCAACGCGAGCGTCAACATTAGATTTGTCTTGCGCATATTCGTGCTCCCCATTGTGACGAACATGCACCTAGACGACGGCGTTCAAGAAAACGGTACTCATGGGTTGACCGCTTTGCGCTCGCGACGTTCGAGCGCTTCGATGGTCACAGGAAATGCTTCAGGCAATGCCAGCAACCATTCATCGACGGACTCGCGATACACCGCACCGCTGAAACGCAGCGTTGCGGCATCGTGATCGCTCACTTCCATGCGGCGCTCGGTGTATCGACTCACGTCTGCGATGACGTTGCCGAGCGGTTCGTTGCGATAGATCAACCAACCTTCGCGCCATCGCAATCGTTCTTCGAGATTGGGCGCGGCTTGCACCACCAGCGGCTCGCGGCCGCGAAGATCGAAAGTCACTTGTTGTCGCGGCGAAACGTTCGCCTGTTGCTCACCTGCACCAACAGCGGGGCTGCGAACGCTGACGATTCCCTCGGCCACCATCACCGTCACGCTGTCGCGAACGGCACGGACGTCGAATGCAGTACCGAGCGCGGTGATTGAACCGCCCATGGCACGAACCACGAACGGCCGCTCGGGATCTTTCGCGACTTCGAAGAACGCTTCACCGGTTTCGAGCCGCAGCTCACGCTGACCGCGATGAAAGTTGACCGATAAGCGTGACTTGGCACCGAGCGAAATGCGCGATCCGTCCGCCAGTGTGAGCTCGCGATGCTCGCCGACGCGAGTCTCGAACACGCCCCACGACGGCGCCTGTTGAGTCTCGCCGTAGAAGAACCAACCAACGGCGATCCATGCCATCACCGCCGCGGCGGCAATAACCCCACGTCGCAAGCCGTCCCAAAACTTCGATGACTTGGCGCGCGCGGCCTGCGACGCCAACTGTTTCGAGGTCAACCATTGTTCAACGGAAACATCACCGTCGTAATCGTCGTCGGCGAGTTCTTGCGCGGTGGGCATGGCAACCATCGCCGACGGCGACGTGTGATGCCACGCCGCTGACACAGCTTCGAACGCCGTGCGATGGGCTTCGTCGGCTTCCATCCAGCGCAACCAAGCCTGCAAGGTTTCCGCTTCCGGATCGGTTTCGTCCTGGATGACGATGAACCATTCGGCCGCTTCGCGTCGTTGTGCGACGGAATATCCCAGCGGCTGGCCTGCAAATGTGGGTGGGTTGTGTTGGCTCATTGCTCACACTTCCTTAGTGCCGGCATCGGCGGCGTCCATCCTGGCGCGCAGATGCTCCAGCGCTCGGGCCAGATAGCGCCGTGCCATGCGTTCGCCGATGCCCACGCGCTTGGCTATTTCTTCTGTCGACAGTTCGTGCACGCGGTGAAGTAGAAAAACCTGTCGGCATCTCGGCGGCAGTTCCTCCACCGCTGCGCGGAGCATGGTCATGGCCTGCTCGCTCGCCACCTGGCGTTCCGGCGACAGTTCGAATGCCACGAAATCCATATCACCCATCGAGGCCACGTTGCGCCGCCGGTCGCGCTGGCGGAGCCGGTCGGTCACCAGGTTGGCGGCCGTCTTGAACAGGAAGGCACGCAGATAGCTGATGGCGCCCGGGCCGTTCAGCCGCAGTAGTTGGACATAGGATTCTTGAGCAATTTCGCGGGCTTCCTGAGTCGACCCGATGCGCGCGGCAATGAATCGGAGCAGGGTCGCGTTGTGCTCCCTGAACAAGCGCTCCACCTCGGCCGGGTCGACCATCGGGTCGCCAGCCGACACCGGCTCGCCGGAGGCTTCCAGCAAGGCTGGGGGCTGGTTCGAGGTCTGGGGCGCTCCGGGCGACTTTCCGCTCATGCCTCACTATGACGACGAGCAGGGCAAAAGCGGTACTGGTTGGGTGCCGGTGGTGCGATCCAGCTTGCGCATCGAGATCGCCTCAGCCACATGAGCAACGTCGATCCGCTCCGCCGCTGCCAGGTCGGCGACAGTCCGTGCCACTTTCAGAATTCGATGATAGGCCCGGGCGGAGAACCCCAGCTGCGTCGCGGCTCGATCGAGCAGGCGGCGGGCCCGCTCGGTAGGGTGGCAGACGCGATCGATCTCGCGGCCTCGCAGATGGGCGTTGGTACAGCCCTGTCGGGCAAGTGCCAATTCTCGAACTCGCAGGACGCGAGCGGCGACTTCGGCAGTCGTTTCGCATTTCACATCGGCACGCAGTACTGCATGCGGCACCCGAAGCACTTCGACATGCAGATCCAGACGGTCGATCAACGGACCGGACAGGCGACTTCGATAGCGACGCACTTGTTCCGACGTGCAATGACAGATGCCGCGCTCGTCGCCCAAGTAACCGCAGGGACAAGGATTCATCGCTGCGATGAATTGAAACGACGCTGGAAACTCCGCCTGATGCGCGGCCCGCGAGATGGTGATACAGCCCGTCTCCAGCGGCTCACGCAGAACCTCGAGTGCCGAACGGTCGTACTCGGGCAACTCATCTAGAAACAACACGCCGCGATGTGCGAGCGAAATCTCACCAGGCCGCGGCTTCGAGCCGCCGCCGACCAGTGCCACTGAAGACGCTGAGTGATGCGGCGTGCGAAACGGCCGAACGCGCCAGCGGGCCGTGTTGATCGGCAATTTGGCGACGCTGCGAACGGCGGCCACTTCGAGCGCCTCGTCTTCGCTCATCGGTGGTAGCAAGCCCGGCAAGCGTTGCGCGAGCATGCTTTTGCCAGTACCGGGCGGCCCCATGAAAAGTAACGAATGCGCACCAGCGGCAGCGATTTCCAACGCACGCTTGGCTGTTTTCTGGCCGCGAACTTCGCAGAGATCGGCATCGCTGCCACCCAGACTCAGCGGCGCCGCGCCGACGATGAAGTGCAATGGCGCTACGCCGGTCGCGTGACCGACCACGTCGGGCAGATTGGATGCGATGGCGATACGACAGCCAGTGACCAACGCAGCTTCGGCAACGTTGGCTCGCGGCACGAAGATGGAATGTTTGACGCGAGCCGCGGCGACGGCAGCAAGCAGCACGCCTTGCATCGACTGCACTTCACCGCTCAACGACAGCTCGCCATAGAACTCACAATCTCGTAGCGACGCGGCTGGCAACTGCTCGGAAGCGAGCAAGATGCCGAGCGCGATGGGCAGATCGTAACGACCGCCGTCTTTGGGAAGATCGGCGGGCGAGAGATTGACGGTGACGCGGCCGTCGGGCATCACGAACTTGCAGTTAGTGATCGCCGCGCGCACGCGATCGCGACTTTCTTTCACGACCGCTTCGGCGAGACCGACGATGGAAAAGCGGGGGATTCCCCCGTCGAGATCGACTTCGACGCGCACCAGCGGCGCTTCCATGCCGTGCTGCGCGCGACTCAACACAGTCGCCATGGCCATCCGCTGCTCCTCCAAACATTCCACTGCCCGGCATTCAAGCAGGGACAGTGAGCAGCAAACCGTGGCCAAGCCAGCCAATCGCCGCGAAATTCAGTCGCGGCGCACTCGAGAAATGAGTTAGGCCTGCTGCTTTTCCAACTCGGCCAGACGCGCTTCCAGCGCTTCGAGTTTCTCGCGCGTGCGACGAAGCACGCCCGCTTGGACATCGAATTCCTGTCGAGACACCAAGTCGAGCTTGCTCAGCCCGGCCTGTAATACGGCTTTGAAGTTCTCTTCGAGGTCGCGACGCAAGGCAGTGACGCCGGGCGGGACGACGGACGAGAGGCGGCGGGCAAGGTCATCGAGTGAGCGTGGGTCCACGCGGCTTGAGCTCCTGAGCAAACGAATCGAGGTGCGCCAATTAAGCCTCAAAATCGCCCGTCGGTGGTCGCAGTCCACAGTTTTCGGGCCTGGGCGGGGCGCATTTTGCTCCGAGTTGAAGCAAACGGGCAGAAATTTCGCACCAGCGAAGTGCGCGCATTGTCAGTCACGAGCGACAGCCGCGTTCGTTTGCTTGCACAAATTCGTGGCACAGAAGATGCATTTCCGATGCGGCGCGCAGCCGGGAGCGGGGAACCTACTACGACTAGCTCGACAGCGCGCTCATGAACCCGGAGCCGGAATGCGATGAAACTGATTACCGCGATCATCAAGCCTTTCAAGCTGGATGACGTCCGACAGGCCGTCGCGGATATCGGAGTTCAAGGCATCACGGTGACGGAGGTGCAGGGCTTCGGGCGACAGCGGGGTCACACCGAGCTGTACCGCGGGGCTGAGTACCGCGTGGATTTTCTGCCCAAGACCAAGATCGAGCTGGCAGTGGACGATTCGATCGCCGAACAAGTGGTCGAAGCCATCACCAACGTCGCGCGCACCGGAAAAATCGGCGACGGCAAGATCTTCGTCATCGACCTGGCGCAAGCAGTGCGGATTCGCACTGGCGAAACCGGAGTCGAGGCAGTCTGACTTTTGTTTCTAAACAGCAGCACCTGGCAGCAACAACGAGTGATCTCTTTTAGGAGAACGACAGTGAAGAAACCTTTGCTCACCTACCTATGGAGCTTCGCGCTTATCGCGTTCGCGATAGTTGCGGTTCCCGATCTCGCGTTGGCGCAAGACGCGCCCGCCGCGGAAGCCGCGGTTGCTGAAGCTGCCCCTGCGGAAGCCACTGCAGAACCTGCCGCTGCCGAAGCAGCGCCGGCTCCGACGCTCAACTCGGGCGACACCGCGTGGATGCTCACGTCCACCGTGCTGGTGTTGTTCATGACTATTCCCGGTCTCGCGCTGTTCTACGGCGGCATGGTCCGCTCGAAGAACATCCTGTCGGTGCTGATGCAGTGTTTCGCCATCACCGGCTTGATGACGGTGCTGTGGACGGTCTACGGCTACAGCCTGGCGTTCGATACCGCCGGCATGGAGGCAGGCACGGTCAACCTGGCCTCGTTCATCGGCGGTTTCGGCAAGTTCATGTTGTCGGGCCTGGCGCTCGATTCGCTCACCGCTTCGATTCCCGAGTCGGTGTTCGCCACTTTCCAAATGACCTTCGCCATCATCACTCCGGCGCTGATAGTCGGCGCGTTCGCGGAGCGCATGAAGTTCTCGGCGATGCTGATTTTCATGGTGCTTTGGTTCACCGTCTGCTACGCGCCGATGGTGCACATGGTGTGGAGCGGCCCCGGCGCGCTGATGTGGGACTGGGGCGTGCTGGACTTCGCCGGCGGCACTGTCGTGCATATCAACGCGGGTATCGCCGGCCTGGTCGCCGCGCTGATGCTTGGCAAGCGCAAGGGTTACGGCACGGTCAGCATGGCGCCCCACAATCTCGGGCTGACCATGATCGGCGGCGCGATCCTGTGGGTGGGTTG
>NZ_JAEUPY010000213.1 GCF_016790065.1 Steroidobacter sp. | reverse complement strand
AGCGCCTCATCCAGCGTCAGATTTCCGCTCGCTCCGCCGGTGTGAATCCGATTGACGACTTCGGCGCGATAGACCAGGGCCAGTCCGCGTTCCTTGGCGAAACTCTTCAGAGCCGTTCCCAGATTCTGCGCTGGAATTTCGATGCTCTTGCGAACCGCCGTCTCAGCCTGATCGGCCATAGCGACCGAAGCCAAACTCAACGCCACCGCCACTGCTAGCGCGACACGCATGCGATCTCCCCTTCCTCGTTCGAGGTTTTAATGAGTCACCGCAGGAAAGTTGCGATGCTCTTCTGCACTGAGAAGAGCGTGTTTGGCGGAAAGCGGGCTACCTGTTTTTTGCAACGACGATCTCATCGCCGCGCTGTTGCACTGACACACCGGGTTGCGCCCGCAGAAACTGGACAAAACGTTCCAACGATTTCGGATCGAGGGCCTGAAACGTGCCGCTCACCTTGAAATCTTCCAGACCACGCGCATCGACGACTAGCTTGCGAGTATTGAAACGATTGAAATCCGCGGCCACGTCCAGCAGATCGGTAAATTCGAATTCCAACCGCTGCTGTGTCCAAGCCGTCACCAACTTGGTATCGGTCTGGCGAGGCGCATCGGTGCCACCTCGCTCATGGAGGTTCAACTGTTCGCCGGCTCCTAGAAACACTTCGCTCGCGACGCTGGGCGAGGCACCCGCGACGCGTGAAGCTTGCTTCGACAACTCCTGAACCGCAGCACCGGACGAAGCATCGTTCGACTCGGCCGGGCTCACCACGACGCGCCCCTCGATCACAGTCACCGTCGTACCACTCACTCGCCGGTGGACATCAAACTCGGTGCCGATCGCACGCACGGTCGCCGTATCGCTCCTCACCACGAACGGACGTGCTGGATTCTTCGCAACCCGAAAGAGTGCCTGTCCTTCCAGTAGATCCACCGTCCGCTCCGCTTCGGTGAAACGTTCTCGAATGCGCGTCGCGGCGTTGAGCTCGACGGTCGTGCCGTCGGCCAGTGCCAGCGTGCGCTGTTCGCCCACAGCAGTGCTGTAGACACCGCGTAGCACGCTGTGCCAATAGCCTGCGGCTGCCGCACCGACTGTCAGCACGGCGATCGAGGCCGCGAGCGCCATCGGCCGTGCGCGCTTTCGATCTTCTGGTGCCGGATGTCGAAGGCCTGTCGAACTCCTCGCGCCACGCTCGGAGATGGACGCCGATACCAGCGACGACAGATTGCTTTCCGACCTGGCCGCCTGCATGAGTGCGTCGACATCGACCTGGCGATATTTATCGACGCCGTTGGCGTCTTCCCAAAGCGCGGTCAGTTCCAGATAGGCACGCACGTGTTCCGGCGAGGTGTCCAGCCATGCAGAGAAACGCTCGCGCATGCCGGCGTCGGGCTGATCCATCTGGATCTCGATCAACCATTCCGCCGCTTCGTCAGTAATTTGTTTGTTCATACCGGCATCCTTACCGCTCGCCACGGATCTGGCGGTCACACTGCGACACCGCTTTGGCGAGATGCTTCTTGACCATGGTTCGGGAGATGCCCATGCGCTGCGCGATCTCATCGAGGGTGCAGCCATCGCGCCGTTGCAGTAGGAAGGCGAGTCGAGTCTTGGCAGATAGCCGCGCCAGCGCTCGTTCGAGCGCTTCCAGGCGGCGCTCGACATGCAACTGGACCGCGGGATCGCTGCTATCGGCGAACTCCGACTCCTCCAGCGCCTCGGTGATGTCGACGCCTTGCGGCTCGGCCTTGGCATTCAAGGCATGCTGATGCAGGACATGGCCCGCGATGGTCAGCAGGTAGGCCTGCGGATTACGAATCTTGTCCTGGCGCTCGACTCGCAACAGGCGCAGGAACACTTCCTGCGCCAGGTCGGCGACATCGGCATGGTTGCGCAGTCTGGCGGCCAGAAAGCGACGCAGCCGCCGCCCCTGGCTGGCCGCCAGATCGGCTACGAAATTTTGACGGTCATCCACTTGCACTGGGTACGGCCCTGGCGGCAGCTCAAAACCAAAGCATCCATCTGCCCATCAGCAATAGAGCGCTCGAATGGGAAATCGGGACACCTGTTTTTACTCCGGAACCGCCATGTCAGCCAAGGTGGCCGCGGCCATGATAGGGCCGGCGGGCAGGCCGGGCTACTTCAACACCACGGTCCGGCTGCCGAACTCGAACACCCGATGCTCGGCGTGCCATTGAATTGCACGGTTGAGGACCACGCTCTCGATTTCGTTACCCAGCGCCGTCAGCTGCTGCACGCTCATCGAATGATCGACACGTTCGACGGCTTGCTCGATGATCGGGCCCTCGTCCAGATCGCCGTTCACGTAGTGAGCCGTGGCGCCGATCAGCTTCACACCGCGCGCATGGGCCTGAGAGTATGGCTGGGCGCCCTTGAAGGACGGCAGGAACGAGTGATGAATGTTGATGGCGCAACCGGCCAACTGCCGGCAGGCCGGTTCCGACAGAATCTGCATGTAGCGCGCCAGCACCAGCAGCTCGCCACGCAGGTGCGAAAACAGCGCCAGTAACCGGTCTTCCTGCTCCTGCTTGCGCCCCGGCTGGATCGGTAAGTGATGAAACGGCAGACCATGCCACTCCACCAACCGTCGTTGCGTCTCATGATTCGACACCACGCCGACGATCTCGACCGGTAGTGTGCCGACTTCCCAGCGATGCAACAGGCTCTTCAGGCAATGGCCCTGCTTGGAGACCGCAACCAGCACACGCAGGCGCCGCGACGCATCGTTGATCGCCCATTTCATATCGAACTGTCGTGCAGCGGCGAGCAGATCCGGCTCGAGCCGTTGCGTGTCGATCGCCGCTGCGCCGGCCGCCTCGAAGACAATCCGCAAAACAGCCACGCTAGCGACCGGCTCTCGATAGTGCTGAGCATCGATGATCGATGCCCCGTGCTTCGCCAGGATCGCAGTCACTGCCGCAACGATCCCGATTGCATCCGGACAAGACAGCGTCAACACATAGCGTTGGCTGGCGACATGCATCGTCGGCTCGACCGAGACCGAGTGGGCCCGAACACTCATTGTTCTTGCCGCCGTGACGCGCAGATCGTCGTACGCGTGGTCGTGAGCCACTCGGTGAAGTACCGGGCACGACTGCGCTCGATACCGATCAGCCAGTCGATCTCGCTGTGGCGAACAATCACCCCGGTGATCCCCGCCACTAAGGTCCGCTTGGCATGGCCCACAGCAAGGCCGTTGCGTTCCAGTGAGACAAACGAGGCGTCCTGGAGTACATCCACCGATCCAGCACCGCGCAGCTCCAACCAACACAGATAGTCGGTGAACAACGCTGCATGCAATCGTCGATCGGGGAACGTGCCGTTCAAGCGCGCGGCCAACTCGCCCTCCGCTTCGATGCCACACTGTACGAGCCAGGATCGTGGCGAGAGCCACAGCGCCAGACGCTCGTGTGCCGTGTTGATCATGCCCGGCTCTGCGGGCAGCGGCACTCCAGCCGCAACGCTCGCGGCATCGATGATCTCCGCGACATCGACCGCCGCGGTCAATAACAAACAGCCCAGGTCCGCTCGTTCACGCAGCTCCAAACCATCGGCAGCGTCACAAACCAGGACGGCTGAGGTACCGAACGCCCTGCCCAACGTAGATTCAAGTTGAAGACTCACAGCTGCAGCCTCTGATTGCTGGGGTCGTAGAACGTTGGATTCGATATGCGACAGCGCACGAGCGCGCCGCCGAGGTAGACGGTCACGATTTCACCTTCGCGTGCGTGGCCACGCTGGATGAGCGCAAGCCCGATCGACTGACGAACGGAAGGACTGAAACAGGCGGAAGTAACATAGCCCTCGGTCGGACACGGCACTGTCGAATGGCCAGGCGCGAGAATGCGCCCGCCCGCGTGCAATGCTCCGTCCAGCGCTTGCAGGCCCACCAGTTGCTCACGCTCCACACTGGTGGCGAACGCCAGTCCAAGAGAGCGCTTGCCGATGAAGTCGTCCTGTCGTTTGGCGACGATGCCGCCCATTCCCACATCAAGCGGCGTGGTCCGACCGTTGGTCTCGGAACCCACGTGTAGATAGCCCTTCTCGAGCCGCAGCCGCAGCCAGGCCTCCAGCCCGATCATCCGCGGTTCGACATCCGTCTCTGCGGCGAGCAGACAACTCAACAACGACGCAGCGTAACGCGCCTGCACCGATATCTCATACTGGAGCTCGCCGGTGAAACTGATCCGTGCCACGCGCGCCGTCACACCACCGATCTTGCCTTCACGAATCTGCATGTGTGGGAACGCATGGTTCGAGATATCGAAGTCAGGTTGCAGCCGTGCCAGCAGCGCACGGGCACGCGGTCCGGCCACAGCGATCGAAGCCCAGTTCGAAGTGACCGGCGAGATCGATACTTTCATCGTGGGCCATTCGGTCTGGCGCCAGCGCTCCAACCAAGCCGCCACGGCCTCGGCATTGCCGGAGGTGGGACTGGCCAGAAAATAATTGTCCGCCAGGCATGACACGACGCCATCATCGAAGATCACGCCATCTTCCTTGAGCATGACCGAGTAGCGCACCCGCCCCGGCTTCAAGGTCATCAAGTTCGATACATAGAAGCGACTGAGGAATCGAGCAGCATCCGGACCGGTCACCTCGATCTTTCCCAGCGAAGAAGCATCGAACACGCCGACGCCGTCGCGCACAGCAGCCATCTCGAGGGCGACCGCGGCTTCGCGATCGGCAGCGTTACTGCGATACCAGTCCGGCCGTTGCCAGCCAAAGTCTTCGAACACCGCCGCGTGCTGCTCATGAAATGTGTGCGCCGGTAGCAGACGCCGCGGTTTGAATAAATCACTGCGCCGACGATTGGCCACCGTCCCGAGGCGCACCGCTGTATAGGGCGGTCGAAATGTCGTGGTGCCTACCTCCGCGATGTTCCGTTGCGTCAGTTCAGCCATCAATGCCAAGCCGACGACGTTCGAGGTGCGCCCCTGATCCGTGCCCATCCCGAGCGTGGTGTAGCGCTTCAGGTGCTCGACCGACACGTAGTTCTCTCTGGCCGCAAGCTCGATGTCCGACGCCTTCACATCGTTTTGAAAGTCGACCCACATGCGAGCAGACTTTCCGTAGCTGGGCCGCGACGGCACGGCGCCCGTTCCTAACGCCAGTGCATCGATCCGAGGAACTTGCCGTCCTACCTCAGCAATTCCATGGGCCGCACAGATAGACGCTGCCGCATCGATCCCTTCGACGAAGGGCGCGGTCGCATCGAGCGTACCTGCCACAGCGCCAATCGCCTGCCACCCCTCAGGCAACTCGCTCAGCAAGAACGCACCGCGCTGTGCATCGTAAACAGGCTTGCTGCCACGGTGACTGGCGAGATGAATGGACGGCGAAAATCCGCCTGAGACCGCCAAGCCATCGCATGCGATGCGGGTGACGCCGTCACGCCCTCGAAGTGTGACACTCGACAGCCGTCGATATCCGCTGGTCGACTCGATCTGCGTATCGAACCAACAGGGAATGCCCGCCTCTCGCAGATGACCGGCATGCAACGCAGCGTTCGCAGGTCGAGTATCGATGACCGCAGGCACGACCACGCCCGCTCGATGCGCCGCCAGCGCAGTGAGATAACCACTGTCATTGTTGGTGTAGACCGCCAGCCGTCGAGCAGGCGCGACGCCGAACTCAGCAATCAATCGGCGCACGGCACTCGACAACAGGATGCCAGGCCGATCGTTGTCGGCGAACAAGGCCGGACGTTCGATCATTCCAGTCGCGAGCACCACCTTCCGTGCGTGGACCTTCCACAGACACTCCGTGTGCACGCCACGGTCATCGCAAATGGTTTGTGCCAAGGTGAACATATTGTTTTCGTAGGCTGCCGTGACCATCGTCGACGTAAGCACCGCTGCATTCGAATCTTCCGAGAGCAGGCGCCCGATCGAGTTCGCCCAGGTCGCTCCCGGCATGCCATCGACCGTGACCCTCTCCCAGTTCAGCGAGCCGCCGAGCCTCGACTGATCCTCGACCAGGAAGAGACGCAGTCCGCTGCCGATCAACGCCCGGGCTGCCGCGAGCCCTGCAGGACCGCCGCCGACGATCAGCACGTCGCAGGTTGCGTGTCGATGACGAATCGTGCGCGTTTCGGTCACCGCTCGCGGGCGCCCGAACCCCGTCGCACGTCGAACCCATGGCTCGAACCAGGACCACGCGGGCCATTTGAATGTTTTGTAGTAAAATCCCGCGCCCAGTAGCGATGACATCAACTGCACGCCGCTGGCGAGATCGAACGATGGCGAGGGCCAGCCCGAAACCGACCGCGCCTCCAATCCTTCACTCAAGCGCACCTGACCGGCTCGCAGCGCCGGCTCGTAGCCGTAGGCATCGCGCACGGCCAACATGGAGTTGGGATCTTCGAGTCCGG
>NZ_JAEUPY010000193.1 GCF_016790065.1 Steroidobacter sp. | reverse complement strand
TCTTCGCTGACGCGAAGTAGATTTTCAGCATAGTTGAGCTGCGCGCCAGAAAACCATTTCGCGCCCGGCATGCGCATGCCGTCTTCGAGCACTTGCTGAGCGGGCTGGGAGCAACGAACTTCGCTGAAGTCCCACACGGCGCTCCAGAAGTTTTCCGGAAACTCCACCGACCAGCGGTGTAGCGACGCGTAGTCGTGCACTGGCGCTTTGTAGCGCTCTTGCACGAAATGAGTGAACCGGGTGAGCGCGGACCGACGGGCGCGCTCGGGGGAAGGAGTCCAGATCGGCTGGGCGGCTAGCTCCATAGCAGCCGCCCGCCGATGACCTTACATGTTCTGGTAGTTGGGCCCGGAGCCGCCTTCCGGCGTGGTCCAGTTGATGATCTCGTACGGGTCTTTGATGTCGCAGGCCTTGCAATGAACGCAGTTAGCGGCGTTGATCTGCAAGCGCTTGCTGCCCTGGCCGTCGTCGACCATTTCATACACGCCGGCCGGACAAAAGTTCTGACAAGGGTTGCCATATTCCTTGGTGCAGCGAGTGACGCAGATCGACGTGTCCAGCACCTTCAGGTGCACGGGTTGCGCTTCATCATGCACGTTGCCGGCAAAAAACACCGAGGCCAGCCGGTCCCGCGGCGGCAACGAGCGATCGCTCCAGCCGCGATCGGGTGAGGCATAGTCGCCCAGTTTCTCCAGCGCTGACCAGTCCGCAGTATTGCGCAGTGTCCAGGGGGTCTTGCCCTTGAGCAGCGCCTCGATGCCGGCATTGGCCATCGCAAAGTACAGGCCGCGCTTGAACGCCGGCTTGAAGTTGCGCACCGAATGCAATTCTCGGTGCCCGTCGGATTTGCGCCAGCGCGCATCGAAACCGGCGCTCTTGCCTTGTTCAGCCAGGTGCTCGGCGGCCAGTGCGCCCGAGCGGATCGCTTGGTGAATGCCTTTGATCTTGAACACGTTGAGCGTGCCGCCAGCATCGCCAATCAACATGGCGCCGGGCATGTCGAGACGCGGCAGCGATTGATGGCCGCCGGCTGCGATGGTGCGAGCACCGGCCGCGAGAATCTCGCCGCCTTCCAGCAATGGTTTGATACGCGGATGATTCTTGAACTGCTGGAACGCTTCGAACGGCTTCAGCCGCGGATCTTTGTAGTTCAAACCGACGACGTAACCGACATACACGCGATCGTTGTCGAGGTGATACAGGAAGCTGCCGCCGTACGTCGATGAATCGAGCGGCCAGCCGAACGCATGTTCGATGCGCCCCGGCTGCACGCGGCCCGGCGGCAGTTGCCACAGTTCCTTGAAGCCCAAGCCAAACGTCGGCGGATCGATGCCGTCGCGCAAGTTGTATTTGGCGATCAGTTGTTTGGAAATCGAGCCGCGCGAGCCTTCGGCCAACACCGTGGTGCCGGCATGGATTTCCACACCTGGGGTGTAGTTCGGGCCCGGCTCGCCATTCTTTTCCAAACCCATGTCGCCGATGCGCACGCCTTTGACGGCGCCGTTCTCGTCGAACACGGCTTCAGCGGCGGAGAAGCCTGGGAAGATGTCGATGCCGAGGGCTTCGGCCTGCGACGCCATCCACGGCGTCAGCTGGCCGAGCGACACGATGAAGTTGCCATGATTGTTCATGGGCGACAGGTTCACCGCCCAGTTGGGCAACTTGAGCGAGCCGGTGCGCGTCATCAGGCGCACGTCGTCTTCCAACGCCGGCACTTTCATGCCGGTGTAGTCGGTGCGCCAGTTCGGCAACAGTTGTTCGAGCGGGCCGGATTCCAGGACCGCGCCGGACAGCGAATGCGCACCGATGGCCGAGGCCTTTTCCAGCACACAAATGTTGATGTCGGGCTTGAGTTGTTTGAGCCGGATCGCACAGGCGAGGCCCGAGGGGCCGCCGCCGACGATCACGACGTCATATTCCATCACTTCACGTTCGGTCATGGCTAATCTCTTCCGGCTGTGTCCGCTCGCGTTTTATTTAGTTGTTGGCTACCAGGCCGTTATCACTTCGGCGCCATGCGGATGGCGCCGTCGAGGCGGATGACTTCACCGTTGAGCATGGAGTTCTCGCAAATATGCGCCACCAGTGCGGCGTATTCGTCGGGACGGCCCAGACGCGGCGGGAACGGCACTTGTTTGCCGAGTGAATCCTGCGCTTCCTGCGGCAACGACGCCATCATCGGTGTCTTGAAGATGCCGGGCGCGATAGTCATGACGCGAATGCCGGAGGTCGACAGATCGCGAGCCATCGGCAACGTCATGCCGACCACGCCGGCCTTCGATGCGGAGTAGGCGACCTGGCCGATCTGGCCGTCGAAGGCGGCGACTGAAGCGGTCATCACGATGGCGCCGCGTTCGCCTTCTTCGTTCGGCGTGTTGCTGCTCATGGCAGCGGCCGCGGCCTTGGCGACGAACAGCGTGCCGAGCAGATTGATCTCGACCACTTTGCGGAAGAATTCGCCAGGCATGGCGCCTTCCTTGTTGACGATGCGACGAGGCCAAGCCACGCCGGCGCAATTCACCGCCAGATTCAAGCCGCCCATGTCGGCCTTGGCTTGTGCAACGGCCGCGTCGACGCCGGCTTCGCTGGTGACATCCACTGTTTGAAAGAACGCGGCACTGCCCAGCGCCTTGGCGGCGGCCTGACCGGCGGCTTCATTCACATCCAGCAAGGTGACTTTGGCGCCAGCGGCGACCAAGCGTTGTGCCACGGCGTTGCCGAGGCCCGAGGCACCGCCAGTGATGACGGCCCGCACATCATTCAACTTCATACGTTCCCCTCAGCTCTGATCAAAGTCTCTGGCCGCCATCCACTTCGATGACGCGGCCGGAAAAGTAATCGTTCTCGGCGATGAAAATGGCAGCGTGGGCCATTTCGCTCGGCTCCGCCATGCGTCGCAGCGGCACGGCGCTGACGGCGCGTTCCACCATCTCGGGTTTCATCGTGTCGAGAATTTCGGTGCGCGTAAAGCCCGGAGCAATCGCGCCGGTGCGAATGCCGTAGCGGGCGAGTTCCTTGGCCCACACCACGCTCATCGCAACCACGCCCGATTTGGTGGCCGAGTAGTTCGACTGGCCCATGTTGCCGGCGCGCGAAATGCTGGAGGTGCTGATGATGGCGCCGCCGTTACCCAGCGCGATCATGCGGGCGGCTGCTTCGCGAGCGCCCAGAAATACGCCTGTGAGATTTACATCGACGACCGCGCGCCACTGATCCAGCGACATTTTGTTCACGACCTTGCCGTCCTGAACTTTCACCAGCAGCGCATCCTTGGTGATGCCGGCGTTGTTGATCATCACATCCAGGCGGCCGAAGTCGCTGACCACCTGATCGAGGGTGCTTTCGACTTCCTGTTCGCGGGTGACATTACAAAGATAGGTGACAGCGCGAACGCCTTCTGCTTCGACCAGTGCTTTGGTCTGGGCGAGGTCGTCGCTGTTGAGATCGATGAGAGCGACATTGGCGCGCTTTTGCGCGAAGGCCAATGCCATGGCGCGGCCAATGCCGCGGCCGCTGCCGGTGATGGCGACGAGCTTTCCGTCCAGCTGCATGAAACCCCCCAAAGGAACTATCGGTTCAGCCGACCTGCGCGAAGGCGTCGGATGTTACCCG
>NZ_JAEUPY010000105.1 GCF_016790065.1 Steroidobacter sp. | reverse complement strand
AAGCGCACTCATTGAAGTCCTCTAGGCCCGCTGGATAGATAGCGGTCGAACCAGGCGGCGCTCCGCTCCATATAGTCCAGCTGGTGAGATCGCTCGGTGAGGTAGTGCCCCTGGCGTGGGTAGACCACCAACTCAACCGGCACACCGGCCCACTTCAACGCTGTGTGAAACTCCGTCGCCTGCGTCAGCGGGCAAGAAGCATCCCGCTCCCCGTGCAACAACAGCACCGGCGTCTTCGCCTTGCGAATCTGATAAATCGGCGACCGATTCAAATACAGCTCGAAGTTCTCGTACAGCGGCTCATCCCAGTGCGCGAGCTGCTCATGCATTCGAGTGCTGCTGGTGCCCGCTTCGCTGACCCAGTTATAGATCCCACTGGCAGCGACAGCTGCTTTGAAGCGATGACTTCCCCAAGTCGCACCCCAGGCCGCGGCGTAGCCGCCCCAACTCATGCCGTAGATACCAGCACGCTGCGCGTCAGCGAGGCCGAGCTCGATGAGATGATCGAGCCCCGACTCAATGTCTTCCCACTCCCGTCCCATCAAATCGCGACGATTGCCACGAATGAAATCAACACCGCGGCCACTGCTGCCGCGATAGTTAGGAAACAAAACCAGATAGCCACGGGCAGCCAGCACTTGCCCGAGATTGGTCGCCTCCTGAAGTCCGAAGCCATTCCAACCATTCTGCGCACTCATCTCGGAACCGCCGTGCACATGAATGACGGTGGGATAGCGAACTCCGGGCACGAACCCCACCGGCTTGATGACGACGCCTTCGATGACAGTGCCGTCTTTGCTACGCCAGCGAGTGACCTCCTGCGAACCGAGCGTGAGTCCATTCAATGCAGGATTGGAATACGTCAGTCTTCGCAGACCACCACGGCCATCGCGACGCCCGACGAATATCTCTTCTGGATGGGCAGGCGAACTGGCGACGACAGCGAACGTCTCGCCGTTCTTGCTGAAGCTAGCGGAACCCCGAAGAATCTCAGTTGACGCCAAGATCGATTGCATGCGACCAGAGGCCAAATCGAGCGTGCGCATCGACGTCTGCGCCCCCTCTTCCGCAATCAGCGCCAACGTATTGGAACGCCCCGGCACAGGCACCGCGCTTATCACCGTGCCCTCGTAACCACGAGTTAGGTTCTTCGGCGCCGATGAACCGTCAGCCGCAGCCAGGAAAACACTTCCGTCACGGGGATCAGTAACATCGACCGACCCAAGCCAGAGCACGTTGCGCGCATCGGCCGTCCAATCGATTCGCCCCACCAATCCTTGGGTCTTCGCGATCAGCTTCGGCGTGCCGCCCGTCGCAGCGACGACATAGGGCATCGCATGCAGGCATCGGTCATCATCAGTGCTCCCGGTCGAAGCCACGAGCGCGAAAGCGTCACCGGAAGGCGACCACGCGAAGCTCCAAATATTGAGATTCCCCGTATCGATCGTCGCAACGTCGCGCGTATCGACGGCCACCGTGTAGAGCCGCGAGCGAGCCGGATCAGCATCAGCCACCCACCAATCGCGACCACTCTCTCGGGCACTCCGCTGATCATCGCTCTCTGCATCCATCGCCAGGAAGGCAATGCGCTGTCCATCGGGCGACCATTGCAGCTCAGTCACTTCACCGCGCGGTTCGGTCAGCTGGATGACTCCTCCCCATCCCGCAGCGTTCTTGCGGCGAACGTAGATCTGCCTCGGCGCACCGGCTTCTCGACGAGCGAGCCACGCGAGCGTGCGACCGTCCGGTGACCAACGCGGCATCGCAGGGCTGACGCCACTCTCCGACCATTCAACCGGCTCACCGCCTTTGGTGTCGACCAACCAGAGACTGCCGAGCTGGACACTGCGCCCTTCGACCGATGAATGCCGCTCCAATCGATAGGCAACTTCCGACCCAGCAGGCGACAACGCCGCGTCCGCCACGGTTCGCAGCTTGAGCGACGCTTCCGGCGTCAAACCCGCAGCGCCTGCGCCAATGCAGACGAGCAGCAGAGAAACAAAGACGGCACTTCTCATGAGTGGTTCTTAAGCGTGCGACTGGAGATCCCGAACCTTGTTACAGGTCCGGGAGATACCCAACGTGAAAGTCAGCGTTGCTAGAACTTGACGGTCGCGGATGCCACCACAGTGCGTGGATTGCCGCGATAGAAATACTGGCTCGACCAGTACGCCTCGTCGAAAACATTCTCGATGTTCAGCCGCATCGTGACCGGGTGCTGATTGGCATCGAAGGCGTAGCTGGCGCCGAGATCGAAGCGCGTCCAACTCGGAGCTTCGACGTTGCCCCAGTACGCAGAGCCCGACATATAGAAAGGACTCGCATAGGTACCGCGCGCGCTGATCGCCAAGCCAGGGAGGAAGGACAGGCTCCAGTCGCCGCCCAAAGTCACATTCACTTTGGAGACACCGTCCGGTCTACGGCCGGCGTTGGCCGGATCTTCGGTCTTGGTCAACTCCGCATCCAGCAGCATGACGCCACCCAACAACCGAACGCCCGGCTGCGGTTCGCCGAAGATGCTGACCTCGAGACCGCGATTCCGTTGCTCGCCGTCCAAGCTGTAGATCATGGTCTGCTGATCGATGATTCCTTGCGGACGGGCGATTTGAAACACCGCGAACGTCGCACCAAAGCCGCCGCGATCCAGTTTCACACCCGCCTCGATCTGCTTGGATCGATACGGCTCGAAGATCTGTCCCGCGTTCAGTGCTGGCGACTGTGCCGTCGGGCCTCGCGCCAGACCTTCCATGTAGTTGGCATAGATCGACACAGCTTTGATAGGCCGGAACACCACGCCAGCCGACGGGCTCAACGCCTGCTCGTCGTAAGCGCTGATCTGCTCTCCCGTGCCCGGATCGAACTCATCGTTCTTGACGTTCTGTAGACGTGCACCCAACGTCAACTGCACCTTGCCATCGGCCATCGACAGCGTGTCTGCCAGCGAAACGCCGGAGAGCGTGGTGTCCAGAATCTTCGGCGGCCGAGGAAATCCCGCCAGGTTCGGTTCCGGAATGAAATTCGGCGAATAGATGTTCGATGGATTGACGGCCAAAGCGGCCGAGCCATCGATGCTGCCGTCATAGAAGCTCAGCTCGTCCCGTTTCACCTGGGTGCGAGTCGCAGCGAGCGCGAGCTGATGATCGAGGCCGCCGGTAGTGAACGTGACACGGATACCGGCCTCGCTCGACGCACCCGCGACCTTGAATGCCTTGCCCCAGAAGTTTTCGTCGAAGTCACCGGCGTTGTTCAACGAAGTGCCGTAGCTCAATACATACGAGCCCTCTGTTCTGCCGAATCCAGTGGCGATGTAGCCGAACACGTTGCTGCCGAACTGATATTCGGCGCGCGCCACACCATAGACGGAGTGTTCCTCGGTACCGAGCCAAGGCTGCAGATAGCGCTTGCCCGCTGACGGCGCTCGAGGCGGCGTGGTCAGCGCCACACCGAGATAGCTGTCCGAATCCATACCACGATAGTCGCGACTCTGATAACCGAAGTCAGCAGTGAGCTGCAGGCCGCCGCGATCGAAATCGATACCAATGGCGGCGTCTTCCGCCTTCTTCGACAATCCCTCCAGCGCGCCATCGCCATCCCGATACACGCCGTTGACCCGAATACCGAGCTGTTGATCGCCACCGAAGCGACGGCCGACATCGACGTGCGCACCCAGCTGCGAATCTGAAACGAACATGGTGGTCAGCGACAGCAGCGGATCCACACCAGCGCGCTTGGGCGCGAGGTTCACCGATCCACCGATGGAGCCGACCGGAGACATGCCGCCAAGCAGCGTGCTCGGCCCCTTGATCAATTCCACACGCTCGACGGTCTCGACAGCCACCTGATCCCACGGCGCCACGCCGTACAGACCATCGAACGCGACGTCTTCGGTGCCGACGGTGAAGCCGCGAATATCGAACACGTCGTAGCTTTGTGACTCTGAGCCTGCGGCTCGCACCGACGCATCTGAAGTAATCACCTGCATCAGGCCACGCGCGCCGACATCTTGAATGTACTCGGACGTGAAGCCGGTCGTGCTCAACGGCGTGTCCATGATGTCACGATTGCCCAGCAAGCCGAGTCGGCTGCCGCGGGCCACTTGGCCGCCGCCATATTCTTCCGGCAGTTTTTCGCTGGTGACGATGATGGTTTCGAGGCTGGCTTCGAGCTTGGTGGTCTTGTCGCTCTGAGCGTCAGTCTGCGAGCCCGAAGTGCTCTCGTAGGAGGACTTTCGATAACCTCCGGAGCTGCTCTCTGCCTTGGCCGCGGTCGTGATCAACAGCGCGCCCGACGATTCGTCTTCACGAAACACCAGCGGAGTGCCGCGCAGTAATTTCGTCACGGCCTCTTGCGGCGTGAGTTCGCCACTGACGCCGTCGGTGTGCAGCCCTTTCACCAACTCTGTTTGATAAAAGAACTCCACGCCGCTTTGCGTGGCCAACGTGCGCAACGCCACGGCGAGATCGCCTGGAGGGACGCTGATGGGGCGGCGGTCCATTTCGCTCGCGCCAGCGGCAATGGCCGCGGAACAAACCAAGGCAACGAGCGTCGTCCGACCGAACTGGAAACTGTGCATGTGCTCTCCCCGCTAGCGGCTCTTGAAGGCCAGTCGCTAATTAAGACGAGCAGCTCGAACAAACACGGTATCGAGCCCGCACAAATGTTTCCTGTTCAAGGGTCCTGCAGATAAATGTCACGGCCACGGCGCTCGACCACCACCGGAAAATTCTGGCCGAGCAGCCGGACGAAGGCATCGACATTGTTGGAGCGGAAGTTGCCGTCGATCTTCATGCCGGCGAGCGTGGAATTGCCGATCACGATCTTGTCGTCGTTGTACCGATTGAACTCCGCCGCTGCATCGCTGAGGGGTGTGCCTTGGAACACCAGAAATCCGGTTCGCCAGCTCAGATACTGCGTAACATCGCTCAACGGCTTTTTCTGAACCAGCACGCTCTGATGGTCGCTGCGAGCGATGCTGCCGGCGCTCAACAAGGCCACGGGTTGCTCGGCCGCGCCGGCCGACTGCTCCATGCGCACCTGCCCTTCGCTGACGATCACGCTGATGTCTTCTTTCTCCCGCCGTACCGAAAAGCTGGTACCCACCGCGACCACACGCCGCTCGCCCGCGATCACCACGAACGGTCGGCTACGATCCTTGGCGACTTCGAAGAACACTTCGCCACGCTGCAGTTGAATGCGTCGCTCGTGCTCGACGAACGCGACTCGCACTTCGCTGTCGGTATTCAGAGTGATGCGCGAGCCATCAGCCAGGGCCACGCGCTGCATGCCACCGACTTCGGTTCGATAGGTCGAGCGTTGTGGCAGCAACGCCCAAGTTGCCGCAAAGACGACCAACACCAAGCTCGCCGCCAGCGCGCCTCGCCAATAACTCGTCGACTTGGGTCGAGCCACAGGTGGCGTAACGACAGATTGAGGCTCCGATGCTTCAGTCCATGGCGCTTGCCCGGATGGCAGGCCCGCACCCAGCGCTTTCAAGCGCGATGCCTCACTCCACGCGTTGTCGAGCCTCAAGAACACCACGCGGCGGGCACTGGATGCCTGCAGCCAAGCCGACAACTCCTGCTGGTCAGACTCGGTCCATACGCCAGCGTCGCGCTTGAAGAGCCACGCGGCGGCTTCGTTCTCCAACTGTTCTCTACTTTCCATGAGCCGACTCATTGGTCACGTTGCGATTCTGATCGCCCGCTGCCGCCCCCTCTCCCCCATAGAACAACTCAGCCAATCGCCTGATCCCTTTCAACGCATGTTTCTGCACGGTGGCCACGGCAATGTCGAGCCGCGAACCGATTTCCTGTTGGGATAATCCTTCGACCCGCTGCAACCACACCACTTCCCGGCATTGCTGAGGCAACCCGTTCATGGCCGTGGACAGATGTTGCAGCTGTTGCCGGGCGGTGAGCCGCCGCTCCGGCGTCAGCGGATCGACCAGGACATTCAATGCGTCCAAGTCCTCGATCAGCTCGATGGAGACGATGCGGCTGCGACGAGCACGATCGATCATCAGATGGCGGGCGGTGGTGAACAGGAACGCCCGTGGCGACTGTGGCAGCGTACCCGACGCCGACTCATACACCCGCACGTAGACGTCGTGGCAGATGTCGGGCACGTCGCTGGCATTGGGCCAGGCTCTCAGCACGTAACGGCGCAACGCCGCCTCGTGGCAAAGAACCTCCCGCACGAACCACTCGTTCACACCCTCGCCCATTCGAGGGACAGTACACCCTGCCATTGCCCCATAGAAAGGGGTCGAAACTTTCTTTCTCGGGCGATACCGTGTTTTGGTTCGCCAATCGTCGTACCTGAGATAGGCGGCTCAAGCGCCCCAGGCATCCCGAAACAATCTGACAAAATTGCCGCCCAGAATCTTGTCGATTCGGGCCTCGCGCCAGCCACGGCGCGCCAGGTCATCGGCCAACCGTAACAGGCGTAGGGGGTCGTTGTACTCCGGGACCAGATTGAACACATCCGCCGCCTCACCCGGTGCGGCAATGTTGGCCGCGCGACGCTGCTCGAAGAATTTCCGTTGCTCCTCAGCCGCCGCCGCATCGGTTGGCGCTGGCGAGATGCCGCCGTCGGTTCCCAGGCCGACATGGTCTTCGCCGCAAACGTTGACGGCGTGCTCCAGATGCCGGATCACATCTTCCGCATGCACCTGCCCCGACGTTCGCAGGAACGGCATGAAGTAGATCCCCGCCACACCGCCCTTGTTTGCCAACGCCTTCAGAGAGCTGTCATGTGTATTGCGTGGCAGGTCTGCCAGCGCTCGGCAACCCGTGTGTGTGATGGCCAGCGGCCCGGCGGACGCAGCGATTCCCTCAGCGATGGTGCGAGGTCCGGCATGACTGAGATCCAACAACTGCTTCATGCGATGGATCTCCGCGATCGCCTCTCGTCCGAGCATGCTCAAGCCGCCGTCCGCCGGTTCGAGACAACCATCTCCCATCAGATTGCGACGGTTGTAAGTCAACTGCACGATCCGCACGCCGAGATTTCGGAACAGCGTCAGCCGTCCCAGATCACCCTCCAACATGCTGGTGTCCTGAAAGCCGTAGATCAGTCCAATACGCCCCGTATCACGAGCGATGGTGAGGTCTTTGGCAGCAAGCACTTTCAGTAACAGATCCGGATGCGCAGCGACGTGACCATCGGTGGCTGCAATGTCGCGAATGGCCAGATCAAAGGCATTCAGCACATTGCCCACTTCTCCCATGGTGCGATTGGCAGCCGTGACGCCAGATCGCTTGATATCGCGCAGCTCTGCCTCGTCGTATTCACTCGGCCCGCCCAGCGCATCGATGACGAAGGCACGGCGATATCGCTCAGCGGAGTATCCCGCTGCCGAAGCACTCACCAACCAAGGGGCGGCAGCCATGCCAGCGGCGGCGCACGACAGAAATCCACGACGCGTATACATAACTTTCCCGCTTGCTGATCAATCGAAGACGATGGGCTGCAGATGTTTGGGCCGGATCAGCTTCGATTTGGGCGAAGCCGTGGCCGCTTCCTGCATGAAGGGATCGCCCTTTTCTCGCCACGCCTGCACTTGTGCCGCCTCGTCCTCGTAGGTGACATAGAAATTGTCCCAATGCG
>NZ_JAEUPY010000104.1 GCF_016790065.1 Steroidobacter sp. | reverse complement strand
CGACGATCGCATCGTGCTGTCGGAGGTTCTGTCGGGATCGTTGGTGACGGCTGCGCTCAACGCGGCGGGCTTCTCGACGTTCTCGGGATTGCAGTACTTCACTAACGCTGCAGACACACGCACGCGTGGTGTGGATGTCACGGGTCGCTATGGCTTCGTCTTCGGCGGTGGCCACGAGCTCGATCTGAGCCTCGGCTACAACCACAACGAAACGGAGATCACGAGTCGCAAGCCGACGCCGGCTGTGCTGGCAGGTAGCAACCTGGTGCTGATCGGTCGCGAGAGCGCGGGCATCATCGAGCAAGCCAATCCTCGCTCGTTCTCTCGCCTGGGCTTGGATTACTCGTTCGACAGTTTCAGCGCACACCTGGCGGGTCTTCGCTATGGCACGTACAAGACGTTCCACACCAGCAATCCGGCGCTCGACCAAACTTACGGCGAGCAGTACGTCGTCAACCTGAGCGCGGACTATCGTTTCACCCAAGCGTTCAACGCGACGCTGGGCGTGAACAATCTGTTCGACAGCCATCCGGACAAAGTGCGCACGGCGCTGCGTAACCCGGTGGTGTCGTTGTACTCGAACCTGTCGCCCGAGGGCGGCGCCGGTTCGATCTACTACGCACGCTTCAACTATTCCTTCTGATCGAATTCGAAGACGAGGCCTCGACATGAATCGATTCTCTTTCAAGCCCGTGCTGGTGGCGATGACTCTGCTGATGCCGGTTGCGGGGATTCAGGCTGCGGAACACAGCACGCCGGTGCGTGAGAACGTCACTCCCGAACAGCGTCGCGAAGTACTGCAAGCTGTCGAGCAGTGGAAGCAGGCGGTGATCAAGAAGGATCGCGCTGGATTGGAGCGCGCTTATCACGCCGATCTGTCGTACGGACACACCGACGGCGCCGTGCTGACCAAGAAGGAACAGATCGACCGGACCATCGTGCCGGATCGCGATTTCACGGATGTCGAAATCACGAATGTCGCCGTGCGCGTCTACGGCAACACGGCGTTCGTGACCGGCGGCTTCGCGTTTCATGTACTGGCTAAGGGCAGCGAGGCGCGCGTGGCCAAGCTCGCCGGCCTCGATGTGTGGACCAAGGGGCCGCAAGGCTGGCAATTGATTGCTCGTCAGCTCACCAAGCTGCCTTGATTCGCGACTTTTACTTCAGAGACTCCAGGTCGAGAACCTCATGAATATGCATCGTTCTTTGTTTCGTAGTTCGGGGTTTCGTAGTTCGCGCCTCGGCGTTGCCGTGGCGTTGCTGATTGCCGGTAGCGTCGCCATCGCGGCACCGTCGGCCGAGAATTTGCAAAAGGCAGCGGCGATCCATCAGCAGATCGTCACGTTCGATAATCACTTGGATATCCCGTTCGAGTTCGGCAGCGGCGCGCTGGACGCAGCGACCGATGGCGAATCTCAGTTCGATCTGGTCAAGGTGCAGAAGGGCCTGATCAAGGGCGGCGCCATCGCGATCTTCGTGCCGCAGGGTCTGCGTAATGCAGAAGGCGTGAAGCAGGCGCGTGACAAGGCCGAGCAGAAGTATCAGATCCTGACGTCCATCGCCAAGAAGTATCCGGATCGCGCCGAGATTGCGTACACGCCAGCGGATGTCCGTCGCATCGAAAAGGCCGGCAAGTTCGCCATCGTGCTGAGCATCCTGAACGGCGCGCTGATCGGTGACGACCTGTCGCAGATCGACGCTTGGCAGGCCAAGGGTGTGCGCCTGTTCGGCTTCACTCACAACGGCAACAACGATCTCGCCGATTCCTCCCGTCCGCACATCCTGCTTGGCGACAAGCTGGATGAGCATGGCGGTCTGTCGGAGCTTGGCAAGAAGGCCGTGGCGCGTCTCAACGATAAGGGCGTGGTCGTCGATGTGTCGCAGCTGTCGGCCAACGCGCTGGCTCAAGTGTTGAGCATCACGCGTGCGCCGGTCGTTGCTTCGCATTCGAATGCTCGTGCCATCATCGATCACCCGCGCAATCTCAGCGATGCGCAGTTGCTTGCCATCAAGAAGAACGGCGGTGTGGTCGCAGTGAATGCCTACAGCTCGTGGGTTCGTCCGCTGCCGCCGGAAGCACAGCGCGCAGCTAACGAAGTTCGCGCCAAGTACGGCGTGCCTCAGGAACCCAACGTCGCCGGTGTGCAGCCGCTCACTGAGAAGGGCGTGAAGGTGCTGTCGCGAGAGGTGTTCGCGAAGTACAGCAAGGAGTTTCATGACGTGACCGGCGATCCGAAGAATCGCGCCACGCTCGAGGAATATGTGAATCAGGTCGACTACGTCGTGAAAAAGATCGGTATCGATCACGTCGGCATTTCGTCGGACTTCAATCACGGCGGCGGCGTCACCGGTTGGAACGACGAGAGCGAATCGCTGAACGTCACGGCGGAGCTGCTGCGTCGGGGCTACACCCAGGAACAGATCGCCAAACTGTGGGGCGGTAATTTCCTGCGCGTGTGGGAGAAGGTTCAGGCGTTGGCGGCTCGGTCCTAATTCTTCCCGGCCTGATCCGATCATCGAGTTCGAGCATGCAGCGACGGCAGCTTCTTCAGTTACTGGGTGCAACAGCGGTTGCCGCGGCCTACGGCCGTTCTGCTGCCGCTGCTCGGTCGGCTGATCACGTGGTGGTGATTGGCGCCGGCATTCTCGGCGCTTCCATCGCGTATCACCTCGTCAAGCGCGGCGCGAAGGTCACGATTCTCGAGAAGTCCGCACCTGCCAGCGGCACGACGGGCGATTCGTTCGCCTATCTCAACGCGTCGACCAAGTCGTCGTCGCGGCCTTACTACGAGCTCAATGCGCGTGGCATGGCGGGATGGCGTCGCTGGCAGTTGGATTTCGGTGGCGCGCTACCTCTGCAGTGGGGCGGTGCTATCTATTGGCGTGACGAGGCTGCTGCCACTGAGAAGTTGTTGACTACACTGCGCACCGTGCAGGAGTGGGGCTATCCCGCTCGTCGCATTGACGAACGCGAATTGCATGATCTATTGCCAAAGGCGTCGCTGGGTCGAGTCGATGGCGCGGTTGTGTACGAAGAGGAGGGCGTGGTCGATCCGGTCGGCGCGGTTCAAGTGCTGCTCGATCGCGCCAAGTCTTTGGGCGCCACGTTGAAGTTTCCAGTCGAAGTCACTGGCATCGATGTGGCTGGCGACCGAGTTCGCGGCGTCAAGACGACCGAAGGCACCATCGCCGCCGACACCGTCGTCGTGGCCGCCGGTCTTGGCAGCCAATGGTTGGCTCAATCATTAGATGTGAAGCTGCCCTTGGTCGCTTCGAATGGCGTGCTGATCCACACCGCGCCTCAACCCAAGTTGCTGGACTCTGTGGTGTTCGCTCCGGCCAGCACGATCAAGCAGAGCGCCAACGGTCGCATCGTCAGTAGCAGCGGCCACGAAGGCTCCAGCGACGGCAGCGACTTACAACAACAAGGCCAGCGGATTCTGGCGAACGCAGCTCGTTACTTCCCAACGCTGAAGGACGCCAAGATCGAACGCGTCAGCAACGGCCAGCGCGTGCTACCCCAAGACGGCTTCCCAGTGCTCGGCTACGCACCCAAGATCGGCAACCTGTATCTCGCTGTGACCCACAGCGGCATCACCCTCGCTCCCGCCATCGGGCAATTCGCCACCCAGGAAATCCTGGACGGCATCGCCCCGGATTCTCTGGCGCCGTTTCGGCCCTCTCGCTTCGCTTAATCGCCGCGCCGGCTGCGGCGCCGGTATACGATCGGCCTCGTTTCCCCTCTTAATAACTGGTGGGGCCGTCTCGGCCGGTACGGTTATTCGATGAGTAGTGGCAAGACCTGGCAGTTCGACCGGCTCTTTACTGAGAAGCGGGCGGCTGTGCGGTCGTTTTTCCAGCGGCGCCTGCGGGCGGATTCCCGTGTGGATGCGCCTGACCTGACGCAGGAGGTCTACTCGCGCCTGCTCAAAGCCTCGCAGCGACATCCCATCGAGGATCCTGAGGCGTACCTGTTCACGGTCGCTCGTCATCTGTTGGAAGAGCATGCGGTGGCGGAGCGGCGTCGCTCGTCCAATGTGGAACTCTCGGACCCGGCAGTTACGGCTGCGTTGGCGGTGGATGTGGGGCTGGATCGAGCGATGGATCAACAGGCGTTGCTAGCCATCTTGCGTGTGGGTATCAAGGAGCTGTCGCCGCCCTGCCGAGCGGCGGTGGTCATGGCGTATGCAGATGGTTTGTCGTATCGGGAGATCGCCGAGCGGCTCGGTGTGTCCAAGCCGATGGTGCAAAAGTACATCGCGCAGGCCATTGCCTATTGTCGGCAACGCATGCTTCGCAAGGAAGGTTCGACATGAGCGGCGTGGACGTGAAGATGCAGGCCGATGCCATCGAGCGCGCCAGCGATTGGTACGCCAAGCATCGAGCGGGCGATTTGTCTCCGCAGGAGGCCGAGGAGTTTCTGCAGTGGTTGCAGGCGTCGCCGCTGAATGTTCGGGAGTATCTCGCTGCGTCGACATTGGCGGATCACTTGCCGGAGGCGATGGCTGACCTGCAAATCGATCGTGTCGAGATGCTCAGTCGTGCACAGGAATGGATCCAAGCGCGCAGTAACGTCGTAACACTGCGCTCGCAGAACTACGAGACAACCTCGCTCAATGTCGATATCAGCTCGTCGGCGATGTCGGCCGATGAGGGGACTGCGTCCAACGCGGGCCGATGGCGTCGTGTCGCGCTGTCCATCGCCGCATCGCTGGTGCTCGTCGTGAGTGCTGCCCTTGGCCTTGGAATGTATGCGGGCCTGGACAAGCCGGGCGTGGTTGGCTGGGCCCGCGGAATCGACTCGCTGGACGGTCAGCGACGCACCGTACGTTTGCGCGATGGCAGTGTCGTGCATCTAGACGCTGGCACAGTGGCAACGGTTCGTTACACAGGTGAACGTCGCTTCATCGAACTGGACTACGGTCGAGCCATGTTCAGCGTGGCGCACGACAAGACGCGGCCGTTCGTCGTGCGTGCCGGTGCGGCGGAAGTGGTCGCAGTCGGAACTCGCTTCGACGTTCATCGCGAGCGATCCCAGGATGCGGTCGTAGTGACGGTAGTCGAAGGCAAGGTCGACGTGGTCGATCGTGTTGTGAGCGGCGGTGGGCCGCAGATCGAAGCGCCGAAGCAGCCGTTGCATCTGAGTGCCGGTCAACAAGTGCAGCTGGCGCCGGTCAGACTCAAGTCCAAGGTCGAAGCGGTGAACGCGCGTCAGGCAACATCCTGGCTGCGACATGAGTTGGCCTTCACCGGCCAACCGTTGGGTGAAGTCGCCGCACAGTTCAGCCGCTATGGAGTGCCGATTCGCATCGAAGATCCAGCGCTGCAGAACTATCGCGTCAACGGCGTGTTCGATGCGTACGACACCGAGTCGTTCATCATTTTCCTCGAGCGCCTCGGTGCCGTGGAGCGAGACAGCGAAGGCGTGCGTGTTCGCGCATCCGGCCAAGCTCGCTGAAAACAGGTATACGAATTCATGCCGCACACTCTTATGTAGTTACGGGCCGCGAGAGTCCGAACCAATGGGAGTGTGGATTCGATGAAGCGCAAAGCTGAAATTCTGTTGTGTGTGTTGGCAGGGCTGGGGACTACGTCGCCGGCTGTGCTGGCGCAAGAGTCCTCGACTGCCGGCGTGCTGAAAGCCGAGATCGCACCTCAAGCGGTTGCCGAGGCATTGACGGCGCTGGCACGGCAAAGCGGATTGCAGATCATTTATGGCACGGACATCGTCCAAGGCTTGCGTTCCAACGGCGCGCCTGCCGGGTTGTCCGCGTCTGAAACATTAGAGCGTGTGCTCGATGGCACAGGACTCACGTACGAGTTCCTCAACGATCACACGGTCACCATCGTGCGTCGGCCGGCCTCGAGCGCGGCGCTCACACGTACATCGTTGCCGACGCAGGCTGAAGCGGATGACGCCGGGCGTATCGAAGAAATAGTCGTAACAGCAACCAAGCGCGCCGAAAGTCTCAGTAAAGTCCCAGCGAGCATTGCTGTCGTGGCTGCGGACGAGATCGATCGTCGAGGCTTGGTCAGCGCGGAAGATTATTTGCGTGGAATTCCCGGCGTGAGTCAGGTCGCGAATCAGACCGGTGCAGCCATTGTGATTCGCGGTATTGAAACTTCGCCTCAAGCGCAGAACTTTTCCGCCGGCACCACAGTTGCGACGTACTTCGGCGAGACGCCGACCACCAATTCCGCTGGCTTGGGCGGCGGCTCGAATGTCGATCTGAAGTTAGTGGACATTGAGCGCGTCGAAGTGTTGCGCGGCCCGCAGGGCACGGCTTTCGGTAACTCTTCGCTCGGCGGCGCGGTGCGCACCATTCCGGTGGCGCCGAAGTTGAATGCCGCCGAGGGCAAGGTCGGCGTCGGTTACTCCGTGACTTCCGGCACCGGTGGCGACAACACCATGGTTCAAGCAACCGGC
>NZ_JAEUPY010000092.1 GCF_016790065.1 Steroidobacter sp. | reverse complement strand
GTGCGTACTCAGCGGCAAATCGATACAGCGCGAGCGCCGTCGCGCGCACCTGTTCGGCGAGACCGCGGCCGATGATGGAGACAGTGCGGTCGTAGTCGATGTTTTCGTCATGCTCGCCCAGCTCTGCTTTGGTGGCTGGGGTGAACAAGGGCTCGCTCAGGCGATCGGCCTGACGCAGGCCCTCGGGCAACTTGATGCCGCACACCGCGCCAGTCTGCTGGTAGTCCTTCCAGCCCGATCCGATGATGTAACCGCGCACCACTGCCTCGACCGGCAGCGCCTTGAGGCGCTTCACGATCATGTACCGATCGGCAATCGCTGCACGCTCGGTCGGATCGGTGACCACGCTTTCCAGCGGCGTGTCCAGGATGTGATTGGGGATGATGTGCTTGGTACGCTCGAACCAGAAGCGCGAAATCTTGCTCAGCACCGCGCCCTTGCCGGGAATCGGGTCCGGCAGCACCACGTCGAAGGCGCTCAGCCGGTCGGTGGTGACGATCAGCATCTGCTGGTCGTCGATGGCGTAGATGTCACGGACTTTGCCCTGATAAATGCGCTTGAGACCGCTCAGGCGGGATTCCAGCATGGGCGGGGAGGGCTGAGTCACGATGGGCTTACTCGATGAAAAATGAGAGAAAAAAGACGCTTGAGCGTCGGGCGAATGGTGGTCCGGCACCAGGCTGCTACCATAGGGACCTGGGAATAAATTCCTAGCGTAATTGTCGCAGCGGGTGGCGAGGCCTTCAAGCATCGATGGTTTGGCAGGGTAAAGCATTAGGCGCACTGATCGGCGGGGTGACCGCCGGTCCGGTGGGCGCATTGTTCGGCACTTTTCTTGGGCATCTGTTCGACGTCCAGGCGGAGAGCGGCATTGCCGGTCGGCTGGGCGGCAACGCTGCGGACGATGCCACCGCGGCCCAGATGTCCGCGATGGGCGTCCAGGAAGCGTTCTTCCGCGCCACCTTCCTGGTCATGGGCCACATGGCCAAGGCCGACGGCCGCGTTTCGGAAAACGACATCCGGGCGGCGCGCGCCATCATGGCCGAGTTCCGCCTCGGCGAGCGCGAAATCGAATTCGCCATCCAATTGTTCACTCAAGGCAAGGAAAAGGAATTTCCGCTGGAAGCGACACTGCGCCAGCTGCGTACGAAATTGGACGGCCGTCCTGACGTGTTGCGCATGTTCATTCAAATCCAACTGCAGACCGTGCTGTGGAGTGGCAGCTTCACTGCGGCGGAACGCCAGGTGATGGCGCGCATCGCCGGCTCGCTCGGTGTGTCGGCCTACGAGGTGGTGCAGATGGAGGCGCTCCTGCGAATGCAGCAGTCGTCGCGTCAACCGCCCGAGGCGCGCCCCAGAGTCGATAAGGTCCAGCAGGCTTATGACGTGCTCGGCGTGACCCGCGATGCTTCCGATGCCGAAGTCACCAAAGCGTATCGACGTCTGATGAATCAAAATCATCCCGACAAGTTGGTCGCACGCGGCCTGCCCGAGTCGATGATGAAAGTTGCCGAGGAAAAAACCCGGCAAGTGCTCGCCGCTTACGAAGTGCTTCGTGAAGCGCGCGCGATGCGATAGTTAGCGAGAGGTTTTTCCCATGCCTTCCACCAATCCAGCTTGGATCGCGCCGTCGATCCTGTCCGCCGATTTCGCTCGCTTGGGCGAAGAAGTGAAAGCCGTGCTCGAGGCCGGTGCCGACACTGTGCATTTCGATGTTATGGACAATCACTACGTGCCCAATCTCACCATCGGGCCGCTGGTGTGCGAGGCATTGCGTAAGCACGGCATCACCGCGCCCATCGATGTGCATTTGATGGTGAAGCCGGTGGATCGAATCATTCCGGATTTCGCCGCGGCCGGCGCCAGCTGGATCAGTTTTCATCCCGAGGCCAGCGAACACGTCGATCGCACCATCGGTTTGATTCGCGAACACGGCTGTCATCCCGGCATCGTGCTCAATCCAGCCACGCCGTTGAACGTGCTCGACTATGTGCTCGACAAGGTGGACATGATCCTGCTGATGTCGGTGAACCCGGGCTTCGGCGGCCAGAAGTTCATTCCGTCGGCGCTCACCAAGTTGCGAAAGACGCGCGAGCTGATCGCTGCGAGCGGACGGAACATTCGGCTGCAGATCGACGGCGGCGTGAAGGTCGACAACATCGGCGAGATCGCTGCGGCCGGTGCCGATACTTTCGTCGCGGGCTCGGCGATCTTCGGTTCCAAGGACTACAAGAAGACCATCGCCGATATGCGCGCCGAGATGGCTAAGGCCACGAAGTAGCTGGCGCCACAAACAGAGAAGGCCGCTTGCGCGGCCTTCTGAGTGAGTCGGTTGATGACTCGGGCGAGTGCTATTCCTCGTCCTCGTCGTCGAAATCATCGTCATCATCATCGTCGTCATCGTCAGTGCGACGACTCGCCGGCGCGGTGGCGGCAGTAGCCGCACCAGCACGACCGGCAGCAGCGGCCAGCGGCGGCTTGGTCTTCATCTTGGGACGTGCGCCGAACACCACGATGGTCTTGCCGGTGGCGCGCAGCAGGCCCTGGTCTTCCAGCACCTTCAACACGCGGCCCGCCATTTCACGCGAGCAACCGACCAGGCGCGACAGCTCCTGACGGCTCACTTTGATCTGCATGCCTTCCGGATGCGTCATCGCATCGGGCTCGCTGCACAGATCCATGATGGCGTGCGCGACACGACCGGTGACGTCGACGAAGGCGAGATCGCCGAGCTTGCGATTGGTGCGATCCAGGCGAGTGGCCAACTGCGTGGCCAGCTCGAACACCAGGCCCGGGCTTTCAGCAGCGAGCTGGCGGAAGCGCGGATAAGTCATTTCAGCGAGTTCGCACTGCTGACGCGTGCGGACCCAGGCACTGCGCGTGGGCTGTTCGTAGAACAAACCCATTTCGCCGAAGAACTGGCCCTTGTTGAGGTAGGCGAGCACCATCTCGTTGCCTTCCTCATCCTCGATCATCACTTCGACCGAGCCGCTGACGATGTAATACAGCACATCGGGCAGATCGCCGGCGTGGATGACGACGGTCTTGGAGGGCACCGTGCGAATGCGGCAGTAACTCAGGAACCGGTTGATCGCCGGGATATCGCTCAATGGCCTTGCGCCTTCTTCCATACCCGCCCCTACCTTCGCCTTGTGCTTCTAACTAAATGACTTTAGAGGGATGACTTGACGACAATATGT
>NZ_JAEUPY010000083.1 GCF_016790065.1 Steroidobacter sp. | reverse complement strand
GAGCGCAGATTCGCAGCCAACTCCAACGCAGTCGCCACACCTGCACTGTCGTCGCCGGCACCCGGCGAATTCGGCACCGTGTCGTAATGACTCATGACCACGATGGCGGGCAACTCAGGCGAGCGTCCAGGCAGCACCCCGACGACGTTCTCTACCGTGCCGATGACTGGCGGTATGCGCCAACCGTCGAAGAACGACTCGTCCCGTTGAATATGTGTCTGCAGGTCCAGAGACTTCAGGCGAGCAGCGATGAAGTCACGAACACGCGCCGCTTCAGCCGAACCGATGGGATGAGGCCGTTGCGCGATCTCGCGCACATCGTTCATGGCCCGTTCGGCGGAAAATTGCGTGGTTGGCACGGTCGCCGGTCGTGGAGCCGGCGTTTGTAAGGCCAGAAAAGCGAGCATCACCCCGACGCCCAGACACACCAACAACGGCAAGGCGCTGAGGAACGAGCCAGCGCGTCGAGCGGCATCGCTCATTGAGTTGGGCCACCCGAGGCGCGCGCCTCAGCCACTACTTCGAGAATGTTTTTCACGACGTCCTGCGCATGGCGCTTGTCGCCCACCAAAGAGATGTGCCCGGCCTCGGGCAGTATGACGTGACGGCCCCGAGAAGAAAGAGCCGCATATTTTGCATGTAGCTCAGAGAAGATCTTTACATACGCCTGGGCGTGCGCCAACTCTTCCGGATCCGAATGCTTTTTCAACCGACCCGCGGTCAGCACCACCAGCGGCAGGTCCCCGAGACTGGTGACCTGAGCCGCATCGCTGGCATCGACATCGAAGTAGTCCAGCTCCGCCCGGCCGGTATCGTAGATTCGAGGGTTGCTGACGAAATAGCTCAGCGACGTCTGCACCTCGGGCGGAAACTCATCGAACCACTCGTCTTTGAACTGCGAACGCAGCAGTCCGGTCACGCCCAGGTGAGCCGCCACCTTCATCGCACTGAAGATACGTTTGCCCCAGCGTTCGTTGCGCTCGTAATCGGGCAAGCGAGCCTTCTGTTCGGGATGGCTGGAGTCCAGAAACACCAGGCCCGCGACTTCCTCAGGATAGCGACGCGTGTAACCCAAAATGAGCAAGCCACCGAGCGAATGCCCGGCCAGCACGTAAGGTGGCCCAACATGCGCCGCCTTCAACAGCTCATGCAGATCGTGAACCATATGCTCAGCGTCGCGTGGTTCAGGACTGTCGTCGCTCCAACCCAGGCCAGCGCGGTCGTATGAGCACACACGCGTCTGTTGCGAAACGCCGGCTTGCACCCAGTGATAAGACGGGCTCATTTCACCGAGCCCGCCTTCAATAATCACTGTGGGCTTCGCATCCTGCGGACCCGTGCAGTACAAGTGCAGCGATCGGCCGCCGATATCAACCATCTGCCCGGGCGGAGGCGGCGCCGATGAGCAACCGGTCAGCGCGAGACTGCACACCATGGCAATGGTGGTCAGCCTCGCGATGAGCCGAACTCGATCAAAACTCATAGCGAGCTTCGAAGCCTACCGTGCGCGGCCGCAGTTGCACCGCTGTCGCCGGGAACAGCAATTGCCCCGCCAACGACGAAGACATGCTGGCGACGGTTCTGGAATCGTCATTGAGCACGTTATCCACATACAACATCAGATCGACCGACGACAACCGCAACGAGCCCCGCAGATTCACCAGAGAGTAGTCGCCGAGCCTCGGGCCCTTGGCATCGAAGTCCACATACGAAGAACCGACGTAGGCATGCTCGGCGCGAATCGTGGTGGCATATCGTCCAGTCGTCGGCTGGAACTGCAGATACGTGGTGCTGGTGAATTCCGGAGTCGCGGGCAAGCGATAGCCATCGCGAACACCGATCGCACCCGTTGCACGGACCAGCGTCGGAATGTTTTCAGTCAACTGCGCACGACCGCCGAACAGCGATGAACCCAGCGTCCAGCGCGATGCCATGCGCCACACCGCTTCGATCTCGACACCGTAAGACTTCGCAGCACCAGCGTTGCCGGTGAATGACACGCCGCTGTTGACCAGACTGAGCTGCAGATCCTGCCAGTCGATGTAATAAGTGGCCGCGTTGAAGGCCAAGCGCCGATCCAGCCAATAGCTCTTCAAGCCCAGCTCGTAATTCCACAGCGAATCCGGCTCATAAGTGCTGGGAATGCCTAACAACGTAGAGGCCGTCAGATTCGGGCCGCCGGTGCGAAACCCCTTCGCCGCCTGCGCGTACACGCGAAAGTCGTCAGTAAACGCATAACTCACCGCCAACCTTGGCGTGACCGTATCCGCGTCCTTGTCGCCGGAAAACCTGTTGGTGGTTGTGAAATTCCCTGTGGCCAGATATCCCGAGGCCGTCGTGTCGAACGCGACGCTGGTTCGGCTCGCGCGCAGGCCGGCGGTAGCGGTGAGTTGGCCGGTGATGTCCCACGACAGTTCGCCGAACACAGCCTTCTCGCTTTGATCGGACTGCACAG
>NZ_JAEUPY010000075.1 GCF_016790065.1 Steroidobacter sp. | reverse complement strand
TGTCGTCGGTAATGGTGTGCACGTCTTTCTCGAGGCTTTCGGGCTGAGATTTCTTACGATTTGAGTCGGACATTTACGTGAGGCTCCCCGCTAATCAGCGTTGTGCCAGGCGCAGGATCAGGCAGCCGTTGGCATACACCTGTTCCAGCAACTGATAACGACCTTCGGGCAGCGAGATGCGCCGCTCGAAGCGCCCATAAGGAATTTCCAGCCGGTGAACGGCAGTCGCGTGGCTGGTGACCGGCAACGCGCGCGCGGCGCTGACGATCAACAGTCCGCTGTCCGTGCGGACCTCGATGTCTTCGGCGGCAACGCCGGGTAACGCCACAGCGACTCGCACCTCGTTGCCATAAGCGAGGATGTCGATAGGTGGCTCCCAGCGCGGCTCGGCTGCGACCGCGTGGCCGAAGCGAAAGAACTGGCGCTGCAGCTGTTGGGCTCGCTCCAGCATTTCGCAGGCCTCGGCCCACATCCAGGACGGCGGGTTACGAATGGCCATGGTTGAGTTCCTGCAAGGTCATGGCGAGTAGGTGGGGCCGCGCGTACGACTATCAAGAACGGTTGCTCGTACCAGTAAACTCTCGCCACTGCCGGTCAGGTCCCTCGAGCCCAATGTCCAATCGTTTCGACGCCCGCTTCTATCAGCGCTTCTATATGAATCCCCGCACGCGGGTTACAAGCCGTGAGGAAATGGCCCGCCGCGGCCGGATGGTGGCCGCGCTGGTCCAGCAACTGGAGTTGCCGGTGAAGCGAATTCTCGATGCGGGTTGCGGACTTGGCTGGTTTCGCGAGCCCTTGCTCGCGACCTTTCCCAAGGCGACTTACGTGGGCTTGGAAGTGAGCGAACACTTGTGTCGCGAGCACGGCTGGGTGCACGAGTCGCTGGCCAAGTATCGGCCGCGCGCAGCGTTCGATCTAATCGTGTGTTATGACGTGATGCAGTACTTGTCTGACCGCGAAGCGACGCAGGCGATGGCGAATCTGGCGCGCCTCGCGCGCGGTGCTTTGTATTTTCACGCGCCGACTCAGGAAGATTGGCGCGACAACGCCGATCGCGACACCAGCGACAGCGACATCAATCTGCGAGGCGCGAGTTGGTATCGCTCGCGCCTGGAACGACATTTCGAGCACGCCGGCTGCGGCGTGCATGTCCGTCGAGGTGTCGCCTGGGGTCAGTGGGAACTGGAACGCAGCGGTTAAGCGCCGTGGCCGTTCCAGAACGGATCCGCTTCCGGATCCGACCCCCATTGGCCATCCAACAACTCGATGAAGCTTCGCACCTTGGTCGCCAGATACCGGCGCTGCGGATAAATCAAATAGATCCCCAGCGAGCCGGCATCGTAGTCGGCCAGCACCTGTCGTAAGGCGCCGGCCTTGAGCTCCTGATGAACGTTGAAGGTCGGCTGTAGCGTCACGCCTTGGTCGCGTAGCGCCGCTTGCTTGAGTAACTCATTGCTGGTCGCGCGTAACGTTCCCAACGCCTGCACCACCGAATTGCGCCCGTCGCGCTCGAAGCGCCACTGTTGTGAAGTGGGCGCGGTATCGGTGAAGGCCAGGCAGTTGTGCTGGAGCAAGTTCTCCGGGATCTCCGGCTGCGGATTCTTTTGCAGATACGCCGGCGACGCGCAGGCCACCAATCTGGAGGTGGCGAGTTTGCGCGTGGTGAGATTGGTGCGCAGATGGCCGCTGGCACGAACCGCCAGATCGAAACCTTCTTCCACCAGATCCACGAAGTGATTGCTGACCGTGACTTCGAGCCGCACGTCGGCATGCCGCGAGGAATATTCCAGCAGCAGCGGTCCGACGTGCGACAGATCGAAGGCACCCGAGACGCAAATCTTCAATGAGCCGCGCGGCACGGCGTTGTTGGCGCCGGCCACGGCTTCCGCCTCTTCGATGTCCTCCAGAATCTGCACACAACGCTGGTGATAAAGCTGACCGACGTCAGTGAGACTGAGTGAATGGGTGGAGCGATTCAACAGACGCGAGCCCAACTCCTGTTCCAGGTGCCCGATGTACTTGGTCACCATCGGCGCCGACACGCCCATGCGCCGTGCTGCCTCCGCGAAGCTTCCCAATTCGACCACTCTCGCCAACGCCACCATGCAGGTGAACTTATCCATCTTTCTTTCCCCCCAGGAAAGATTCCATTGCCCGACAGGCATCGCTGCTGATCCAGGCGAAATCCGGTTCGCCTCGGCACCAATCGGCGGGTTCATTTTTTCACGGCGCGCTCACGGTTGGGCCAACAGTGCGCTCACGCCAACCCGCTAATTTCTGTGCATCACAAGCGGATTAGTGCACTTGCAGCAGTGTGATTGCAATAACGATGCGACGGTGGGGTTGCCGCACGAGTAGTGAGCAGCGTGCGCGACGCTCCGATTCATGACTGAGAATTCATGAATGTCATTCCCTTCGCCTCGTTTATCGGCCTCGGCGCTTTGTAGAAAGTAGCGCCAAGGACAAAACATCGACAGGCAGCAGCAGCGTGGCAAAAAACGCGGCGCGAATGGGAAAGGTACGGTTATGTCGACAACGAACAATATTGGCTGGGCCGCGCAATTGCGCTGGGCAACGCTAGCGGCGTTAGGCACCGCTGCATTGGTAGTTACGAGCAACGAAGCGCGCGCACAGACCAATGAGGACGGCCCGATCACCGAAGTGGTGGTTTCCGATCAGCGCCTCGGCTGGTTCGAGGGCATTGATGCAGTGCGAGTACAGATCGACAACGATTTGTTTGCCGGCGATAACCAGGACCGCGATTACACCGGCGGCATGAGCATCACTATTTCCGGTGAGCGCGCCCGCGACGGCCTGTTGTCGCTCGATCCGCTGCTGCGGCGGTTGGACTCAGTCGCGTTCGACGCAACCAAGTCAGATGTTCACTATGCGCGGCAGATTGGTCTATTAGCTTTCACGCCCAGCAATACGCTGGTGTCTGAAGTGCAGCCGGATGATCGGCCGTACGCCAGCCTGCTGTACATCGCGAATGGTCGGGTCACGGTGGATGCCGACGACCGTGGCGCGTGGACCAGCAACCTAACTATCGGTGTGCTCGGCCTGTCTGTCTCGGAACGCTTGCATAGCGCGGTTCATGAGTTGGTCGGGTCGGAAGCGCCGCGTGGGTATGATCATCAGATCTCCGCGGGTGGCGAGCCGACGGCGCGCTACACCCTCGCCCGCCAGAAATTATGGATTGCCGATCCGAGCGGCCACATCGATGTGAAGACCACCGTGCAGGGCAGTGTTGGTTTCCTCACGGAAGCCAGCGCGTCGATCTCCGTGCGCGCGGGTCGCTTCAATTCGCCCTGGTGGGGTTTCGCGCCTGAGCTCACGGATTACATGTCCGCGCCGGTGCCGAGTGAGAGTTATCGCGGCGGTCGGGAGATGTATGTATTCCTCGGCGCTCGCGTGAAAGCTCGTGCATACAACGCGTTCCTGCAAGGCCAGTTTCGCGATAGCGAGGTCCGCTATACCTCAAATGAGGTGCAGCCGCTGCTCGCCGAAGCGTGGATCGGCGTGGTTACGCAGATCCTGGACCAGACACAGCTCAGCTACGCCCTGCACTACCAGACCGCCGAATTGCGCCACGGCGCGGCGTCCCGCGATGCCCTGTGGGGCGCGGTACAGCTGACGCACGCTTTTTAAGTTTTCCTCGACCCGCTCCCTGCACTGGCCCACCTCTGGTGGGCCTTTTTTATTTGGAGCGAGGCATGCGCACACCTTTCAGGCCGGTGTGCTGAGTACGGAATTTGGTTGGCTTCACTGGCGCGCCCTTGCTTGGCGTTGCCTGCGTCGCGCCGGCGCGCTTCGCGTTCTGATCCGCCGGGCGCTGCGTGCCTGAATGCTTACCGTTCGGAGCCGGTGCGCCGCTGCGCGGTGCGTGCTTCGAGCGATGTCCTTCGTGCGCATCACCCGTTCCCAGCGGCTGCCAAGCCGGAATCAAGTGATGCTTGCCCGCGCCGATCAAATCCGCTCGGCCCATGCGACGTAAAGCGTCTCTAAGAATCGGCCAGTTGTTGGCGTCGTGGTATCTCAAGAACGCCTTGTGCAACCGACGCACCTTCAAGCCCTTTGGAATGTGCACTTCTTCACTGCTATGAGTGACCTTGCGCAGCGGATTCTTTCCGGAATGCCACATCGCCGTGGCCGTTGCCATCGGTGACGGCAGGAACGCCTGCACCTGATCCGCGCGGAAGCCGTTCTGCTTCAACCACAGCGCCAGCTCGAGCATGTCCTCATCGGTGGTGCCCGGGTGCGCGGCGATGAAGTAAGGAATCAAATACTGTTCCTTACCCGCTTCCTTGGAAAACTTCTCGAACAATTCTTTGAAGCGGTAATACGTGCCGACGCCCGGCTTCATCATCTTGGACAACGGCCCTTCGCCAATGGCCTCGGGCGCGATCTTCAGATAACCGCCGACGTGATGCTGAACCAGCTCCTTCACATACTCCGGCGATTCCACCGCCAAGTCGTAACGCACGCCTGAGCCGATCAGGATTTTCTTGATTCCTGGCAGGGCGCGGGCGCGTCGATACAAATTGATCAGCGGCGTGTGATTGGTGTTGAGGTTCGGGCAAATGCCCGGGAAAACGCACGACGGCTTGCGACACGCCGTTTCGATCTCACGTGACTTACACGCGAGTCGATACATGTTCGCAGTCGGGCCGCCGAGGTCTGAGATCACGCCGGTGAAGCCGGGCACGGAGTCCCGGATGGTCTCGATCTCCTTGATGATGGAGTTCTCGGACCGGTTTTGAATGATGCGACCTTCGTGCTCGGTGATCGAGCAGAAAGTGCAGCCGCCGAAGCAGCCGCGCTGAATCGCGATCGAGAACCGAATCATCTCGTACGCGGGGATTTTGTTCGTGCCCTTCTGCTCGCCGTAGAACGGATGCGGCACGCGCTGATAAGGCAGCTCGTAGATCGCGTCCATTTCTTTCATGCTCAACGGCAGCGGTGGCGGGTTCAGCCACACATCGACGTTGCCGTGCCGCTGTACCAGCGAACGGGCGTTACCCGGATTGGATTCGAGATGCAGGATGCGAGAGGCGTGCGCGTACAAAACCGCATCGTCACGCACGGCCTCGAACGCAGGCAGGCGAATGAAAGACTGCGCCCGGTCCGCAGTGGGCACCTGGCGGTGAAACTTCACGACCTTGGCGACTGGCTGCTTCGCAGCCGTCGCGCAGGACGGCGCGCTATCGCTCGCCGGCACTTGGCCATGAGCAGCCATCGTGCTTGGCGATGTGCTCGTTGGCGCTACACCAACTGCCTGTGTTCCTAGCAAGGCGACATCTTCATCATCATCTTCAGCTGCTGCGTTATTCGCTGCCGCAGCCATCGCCGCTTTCGACTTGGCATCGTTTGCTTGATACGGGTCGATGGGCGGATTCAGCGGTCCGGGCTCATCGATGCTGGTGGAATCGATCTCCGTCCACCCTTCCGGCGCCGCTTGCCTTACGAAGGCCGTGCCTCGCAAATCATCGATCTGATCGACAGGCGTGCCTTTCGCCAAGCGATGCGCGATCTCGATGATCTGCCGTTCGCCATTGCCATACACCAGCAAGTCCGCCTTGGCGTCCAGCAACACCGACCGTCGCACCTTCTCCGACCAATAGTCGAAATGCGAAATGCGCCGCAGGCTGGCTTCGATGCCCCCGATCACGATGGGCACATCGTTGAAGGCTTCACGCACTCGCTGCGAATAAACGATCACGGATCGGTCCGGCCGCTTACCGCCCTCGCCGCCCGGCGTGTACGCGTCGTCGCTACGAATGCGTCGATCCGACGTGTAGCGGTTGACCATCGAATCCATGTTCCCGCCGGTGATGCCGAAGAACAGATTCGGTTTGCCCAGCCGCCCGAAGTCCTCAGCCGAGCGCCAATCGGGCTGCGCGATGATGCCGACGCGGAAGCCCTGCGCTTCCAGCACCCGGCCGATGATGGCCATGCCGAAACTGGGATGGTCCACATAGGCGTCGCCGGTGACCACGATGACGTCGCAACTGTCCCAGCCGAGCGCGTCCATCTCCTCCTTTGACATGGGCAGGAACGGGGCCGTCCCGAAGCGGGACGCCCAGTGCTTGCGGTAGGAAAAGAGTTCGCGCGGAGCGGGCTGCATGACGGACAGTGAATACCATACCGGCCACGGGACTGAAGGCCGGAAAAAGGGGCCGAATCTTACGCTATTTGCGCGCCAATCTCGCCCGGCTAGGGCTGACAGCCGCCGCCAGCGCCCGCTTACGCGCGGCCGCGGTCACCGTGGAGACGTAGGGAGAATCCTTATCGAAGCAGCGCCAAGGCTTGTGGGCCCAGTCCCCGGCGTAATCCACCCCAATCCGGGGTGCCCGGGCCACCCTTGGCGCCCGATATCGGGTCGGTTTCTCCACCCACAAGGTATTTCCCAGCAAATCCGCGCCGTTCAGGCTGCGATCGATATGCAGCGCACGACATAACAGGCCCGGGCCGTGGGTGGTCCCGGTGATGCCCTTCACCGGCTCCAACCCCCGCAACAGCACCGCATGCGGCGTCCCGTCCGCTGCCGACACGAGGTTCAAGCAATTCCAGAAGCCGTAGATCAGGTACACATAGGCGTGCCCAGGCGGCCCGAACATCACCTCGGTCCTGCGCGTCCGGCCCTTCGCCGAATGCGCCGCCAAGTCCTGCGGCCCCTTGTACGCCTCGGTCTCGACGATCCTGCCGACCTGCTCCCCCTCCGGCCCGTGGTGGATCAAATGCATGCCCAACAGATCGCGGGCGACCAGCAAGGTCTCTCTGGCGTAGAAGTCGCGGCTAAGCTTGGTGGACATCCGAACGCTCTACAGACTCAATAGGGTTCGGCACGAACGCTAGCTTTCGCAGCGAATATCACATGGGTCGCGGTGGTGCCGCCCTGACCGGAGGAAATGTTCGGGCTCGACCACAGCGTCTCGCCATCCAGCAGTGACACGATGAGGTTGGACTGCGGCGCATAGATGCGTTCCGAATCGACGGTCTGGAAAGACTTCATGTTCGGCAGTGTCAATGAACGGATCTGTTGGCCAGCGCCATTGACGATGATGCTGCCGTTGTAGCGCGGCGGAAATGCGCTGCCGACATACCGATGTATCAGCAGCCGATCGTCGTCGATCCAGCCCACTGCCATGCCGAGCACTGCGGTTGCATGGACTCCGTTAACGAAAATATTCGTGGCAGTGCTGAGCGATTCGCCACCATCGGGGGCAGCTATCAGGGAGCCATTCGGGGACAGATGGATGGGCACGGCGTCAGCAGCGAACGCGTTCGTTAGCGCATCCGACCATATGATCGCCCCGCCGTTCACAGGATAGACTTCTCTGCTGATGGTGCTGCCGTTCACGGCCGTGCTCAGAACTCTGCCGAACACTTGCCCCGACGCCGACAGGGAAAAGTCGAACGCCCAGGGAACGATGGACATCTCATACGGTTCCTCACGCAGTACGGTCTGCAACGGCAAGGAAAAGATTTTCAGCGTCCGGTCGCGTGCGTACTGCGCGCCATGCTCGCTGCCCATGCCGGCCAGCACCGTGCCGTCCGCGGACAGCTGCAACTTGGAGCTGGAGAAATCGATCGTGCCCTCGAGCTGTCTGGTGGCAGCACTGAAATACAACACGCTGCCCGAGGCTGTGGCGACTGCGATGCGCTCGGCATTGGCGGCGATGGCCCACGCCTCGCCAAAACCAAAATATCTGGTCGAGCTGGGAGTGGTGCTGCTGGCCGCGACCACTCCAGATGCATTGCCTATCAACCATTCGCCACTCGCGCCGGCGCAGTACGCCGAAGCGTAAATGAGCGGTTGAGTGTGATCGGTCTTTACCGGCGTCACCGCCGCCAAGTCGACGATGCTGAAGTCCGGATCCCCATACTCGAGAATGCCAATCGTATTTGCCGACGGCACCACGCGAGCCAAAGTCGTAAGTGGGAAACTGGCTGCGGGTGAGGCGCTCGCTCCTACGGAATAGATATCCAATTGTCCCGGCGCATTGCGAGCGATCCAGAACCAATCGCCTTGACCGGTGAGCTGATCGACAGCGGGCAGCGCGCGCAGGTCCTCTTGTGTGCCGCTGGCAGAATAAACCCAGACCGTGTTGGCAACGGTCGTAAGGAAACGAGCGCCATCCCGAAACCACGAATGGAATTGGCCGTTGAATTGCGCGCTGGTCGACACGGCGGTGGCCAAGACGATGGTTTCGAGCCGATCGGGGCCGGCAGCGCCGTTCGCAACCCGCAATTCCGTGGGCGCCGCGAAAGTTCGTGCGGATTCATAGTTGCCGGAGCGGGAAAGAAGCTGCTGTCCGGTTCGCGCCCACGCTGTTATTCCGCTCGCCGTGCCTGCGGCAACATAGCTACCGGTCGTTGCGAGTTTCCACCAAGAGGCGGTCGTCGCAAGAGTGGCGATAACGTCGCCGTCGCTGGCATCACGCACCTCCAGTCCGGTGCCGACGCGTACCACGAGAGTGTTAGCTGCGAGATCGACGAATTCTTCGCAAGCTGCCTCGGTGCACGTCACGTCGCCTCGCGCCAGGCTGGCAGTGCTGCTTGCATTCCACAACACCCAATGACCGAACCTATCGATGCTGAGTATCCGATTGCCGCTGCGGCGAATGGACACGAGGCCGTCGCTGTGCCCCAGGTCGAGCAGTACGCCGGAATCGACGGCAATAGTCAGATCGAAGCGATCGCTGCCAGAAACATTCTGTGCCGTGATCGAATAGGTGGCGGCTGCGCCAGGCGTCGTCGGTGTGCCGCTGATCGAGCCATTGGTCGTATTGAACGTCAGCTCGGCGGGCAGGGCCGAGTTGATCGACCAGCTGATGACGGTGCCGCCGCTGTTGATCGGAATGACGGAGGTTGTAGGTACTCCGCTAGTGAAAGTGTATGCCGAACGGCTGTAGCTGATGTCGGGTGCGGCGTCATTGACCGTGATTGCGACACCGGCTGTGGTCGCGCCGGATGTGTTGCTCGCTGTCACCGTGTACGTCGCGGTGGTTGCTGGCGTCGTCGGTGTTCCTGAGATCACGCCTGTGGTGGAGCTGATCGTCACGCCGGCCGGCAGCGCAGGGCTCACCGCGTAGCTGGTAACGCTGCCAGTCACGGTCGGGTTCAGTGCCGTGATCGGCTGCGACACCATGAAAACAGCTGGGGAGGGATAGCTGAGGTTACTGGGTGCGGTGACTGTCGGCGTATTGCTGCCACCACCGCCGCCACCGCATGCAGCCAACAGCGCCATTACCGATAGCCACGAGATTCGTGCGCGCACGTTGCTCTGCCTTTGTAAATAATCCGATTGCACACGCCCGCCAGGAACGTGTCTCGAGCCATTGTAGTACCGCCGGGGCCGGCGACAAAGATTTCCGGAGGATGACGGATCAAACGATCTTGAATGACAACCATTGGGTTGCGCGTGAGCTGGGTGGGAGTTATATTGCAACCACTTGGTTGTCAGTGAGGTTCTTCGACATGCACACCATCGAGCGACAAGTTGTATTGCGCGCGCCGCGCAGTCGCGTGTGGAACGCGCTCACCGACATCAAGAAATTTTGCGAATGGTTTGGCGTGGATGCGGTCGAGGGTGTGTTTCAGCCGGGCGCCAAGGTTCGTTTGCGAGCGCCGCCGCAGTACGGCGGCGATTTCGATCTCACGGTGGAGCAAATGCAGCCGGAGCATTTGTTTACTTGGCGCTGGCATCCGGGTGCGCGCGATGCGTCGGTGGACTATGAGAAGGAGCCGACCACGCTAGTCGTGTTCAAGCTGGCCGATGCGGAAGGTGGCACGTTGCTGACCATCACCGAGTCAGGTTTCGACGCCATTTCGCTCGCACGACGTGCGCGTGTGTTCGGCGACAACAGTGAGGGATGGACGGAGCAGGTCAAGAATCTGGAGCGCTATGTCAGTCAAGCGTCCTGAACTCAGAGTCAAAGCATCGGCGCCGATTTTCGCGGCGCTGGGCGATGAGACGCGGCTGCGGTTGGTGATATTCCTATCCGCGGCCGGCCCGTCGTCCACCGCAACGTTGACTGCAAATGTCGAAGTCACTCGCCAGGCAGTGGCCAAACATTTGCGCGTGATGAAAGAGGCGGGCTTGGTCAGCAGCGTCTATCAAGGCCGCGATAGCGTCTGGCAGATCGAAGCGTCACAACTGGAAGAAGCGCAGCGCTGTATCGAGCTGCTCACTGCACGCTGGGATCAAGCGATCGATCGCTTGCGGGCTTTAGTAGAAGAGTAGGGCTGGACGACTCAGCGGCTCGGCCAATGGCCATGCATCTGCATCGTGTCCAGCTCAATCACGCCGTTCTTGAGGTCGGCGGACTTGAGCGTGATGCGCATCAGTTCGAGCGAGTCGCCGCGCTCGTGGTAATAGAACACTGAGCTGCGATGTTCGTCGCGAGTGGCGCGAGGAATCACGAATTCGTTGAAGCCAACTTCGTCGACCAGCGGGCCACAGCTGAGCTGCGCGCCACTGAACTGGACTGTAATGTGTGCAGCTTCAAGATCGCTGCCATCGACGATGCTTTTGCAGGTCACGCGAAAGCGCGGCGGCAGGCCCGCGACACTGGCCAGTACATCTACGGATTCGCCGACGCGGACACGAATCAATTTACGAGTACGGTCGACTCGCTGCGAATCGGCGACCTTAATCGTCGGCGAATCACGGTAAACGATGGGAGCAGGCGGGCGAGTCGACGTCCGGGCGGCATGTGCCGGCGTGTGCTGGCGACGCCAATACACCGCACCGACCACGAAGGCGGCCATCAGACTGACCGCGAGCCATAACTGTTGCAGCACGTCTTCCATTTCACATCGAGCGACGCAGAAAGGACCGTCCTGGTTCCTTGGGTTCGGCAAGTCAGCGCGCCGGTCGCGCGTTGACCCATGGATCAAGTTGTGGAAAGTGTTCCGAAGATGTGAGCTAAAAGCGAGCAAGTACGTCACAGGATTGACGCACTCGGGCACTCGCCGGGCAACTTGTGACGCGGTTATTCCCTAGCCAGCGCGGCCAGGTGTTGCAACAAGTGCCATTCGTGCGGAGCTTGATGCTCGGCGACGCGCGCGATTTTTGTCAGCTCCGTCAGCATATCGCTGCGGCGGGCTTGCAAGGTTGGCTGTGCGAAGCGCAGCTCAGAGAACAATAATTCGCTGACTTGTGAGGCCGACCACGAGCGTGGCGGCCGCATCAGTGAGGGCGTCGGCAGGAAACCTAAGTACACAGCGCCATTCGCCGACGCGCTGATGTTGGCCAAAGTGAGCTGCAGCTCACACATTGCCGCCGACAAACGCTCCGCCATCTGCACAAAGGAACGAGCGACACCCAACAGCGAGTTGGCAATCGCGCCGGCATCGCCGAGCAATGCTTCTTCCAACTGACTGCGGAGGGAAGATTCTACGCGCACGATTTGCCACAAGCGGAAACGATCCTGGCCATCGGCGGCGAGCACGATGCAGCGCTGTTTAGACAATAATTCAGTGCCGGCCACGTGCTGGCGAGCCCATTGCACCAGTTCCGCTCGGCCGGCTTCGATGTTGTCGAAGACGGCGCCGGCAGCGGAATGCAGCCACCAGCGATGGTCGATGGTCCCGGACCAGCCGCCTTCGTTGTCCTGCTGCAGATGAGCCGGGCTTGCGGAGGTTTCATGCAGGATCAAGCGGCCGTCGACCGGTGGCCAGACCAAGCCGCTGGCGACTTTTTCGTTGGGCACGGCGGGTCGACGGTCGTTGCTGACATGCGTCGCTGGTGCGGCGAGCTGGCTGTCGCTGGTGACATGGTCAGCGGCAGGCGCCGGCTGAGCATCGTTCGTGATATTTGCCGCTGGCCCGGACTGCACGAAAGACTGTGCGGCTGGCTGTGCCGGCACGTCCACATTCGCCTGCATCGCCTCTTGCAACGCTTGCGACGCCATCGACGTGTGTTGCACGTCATGCATGCGGGTGTGTGTGAGCTTGCCGGATTCGGTCGCGAGATCGAGCGCGCCACTTTCGGCTTGCTGTAACTCTTCTAACAGATCCGCGGCAGTATTGATTTTGGGTGGCGCAGTGGCGAGTGCGCCGCTGCGCATGAGTTCACGCACTCGATCCAGCGCCAGGCGCACGGCGAACACAAATGTCTCACGAACCCCCGAGCTTTCGGTGGCAACGGATTCGATGATGGCACTGCGTAGCTCGAGTTGATCGAGCATGCTTCGCAGCTGAGGCAAGGACACCGCGTCCGGCAGATCTCGTTTATTGGCTTGTAGAACGATGCCGATGGGCGGGCCGGCAACACTCTTCAAAACGCTACGCAGCGCGCCGAGATAACGCCGGTCCGCTTCGAAGCCGGCAGGGGAGCTGTCGCCGACGAACACGACCACGTCGGCGCTTTCCAACAGACGTCGCCGGCGCGGCGCCAACGTCGCCTGGCCCGGCACGCTAACGATCTGACAGCGAATGCGACGGCCTTCGAACAGCCCGCCGGTGTAGTCGAGCCAATCGAAATACAAGGTGCGGCCATCGAGATCTGCAGGCGAATACACGCCCGCGCCCAAGCCACGACCGAGCGTGGCGACGCTCGTGGTCTTGCCGGCCATAGGTGCGCCGTCATAGACGACGCGTATGACTACGCAGTCGTCCTTGGGATCGATAACCGCCATGATTTATCCACCGGACGCTGCGACAGCGAAGCGGCGGCGCGAACTGCTCAGGCCGGGAGGCCGTTGCAATGTTTGTTCACGGCGTTACGCAGGATGGCGAGGTTCGTGGTGCTGCGATCGGCCGCCAGATACAGGAACGACGTGCCACCGGGCAGCAGCTTGATCAGATGGAACTGATCGGTCAGCGTCAGCAGCATGTCTTCCAGCGACACTTTCAGGTTCAGCGCGCGCATGATTTTCAGCTTCTGTTTCACCAGTTCGCTGTTATAGGCGCTAGCCACGGTCAGATCGAAATCGCCGCGATTGGATTTCGCTGCCAGCGTCATCCCGGACTCCAGATCCACCGCCGCCGTGGCGATCACGCCGTTCACGTCGGCTTCGATCTTGGCGATGGTTTCCATCAAAATCTTTTCGCTAGCCATGCACGCTCCCGAGAATTCCAGATATGAAATCAGGGCGGCCAGCTCGCAGCTCGCCGCCCGGGATGAGTTAGAAGCTCAGCGAGGTTTCCGCATCCGCGCACGAGCGACGCGCCAACGCCAGGTTGGAGCGAGCTTTGTCGAGCACCAGATACATGAAGATGCCGGGCTTGGCGGCCACCGGGCGAATGATGTGGTACTGCTTGCTCAGCGTGATCAGGATGTCTTCGATGGCATCGTTCAAGCCGAGGCTTTTCATCGTGCGCAGCTTGGCACGCACCACTTCGGTATTACCCGCAGCGGCCAGTTCGAGATCCAGGCCGGTGCCGGCGCTGCCCAACATCATGCCGCTGTTCGCATCCACCAGCGCCGCACACAGCGCGCCATCGATGCGCAACAGATCTTTCAACGAATCGGAAACGGAAGCCATCGCAATACTCCTTGACCAGCTCGGGTTACATAACCATGAGTGACATAAACGTCAGTGTAAACGGTGCCGACAGGGTCTCAATCAGCGCCAGTACTCATTTCTGTAGACTCGTTTCCAGCTTCTTGGCCAGATTGCGCGAGGCCCACAAGAGTTTGCCCAGCAGCTCGCCGCTCTTGGCCACGATGGCCAGCGATAAACGTTGCGTGCCGGCCAGACCGACGATCAGCACGGTGCCGCTGTCGGTCTCGATGATCAGATTCCGGTTCTTGGCCAGGCCGGCTTCGCGCGTCAGCGCTTCGGACAAGGCTTGCATGGAGCTGCTCATCGCCGCGATCTTGGGTGTCATGGCCAGATTCGCCGGATAGGAAGCCACTTCGAAGCCGTCGCCAGAAGTCAGCACGGCGAGCAGCACATCGGCATTGGCCGAGGCGAAGGCTTCCAGGTGATGCGCGCCGAGGCGCACCAGGTTGGCGTCGAAACGTTGATTAGGCTGGCTCATTTTCAATCTCCGGCTGACGCACTTCGAGCGTCGCCAGCAAGGTCTCTATCAACAACAGCACGTCTTCGCGCTTGCGCACGTCGACACTGAACATCGGGGCGGAAAACTGCAGCGCTTCGAGCACGCGCATGCAGGCTTCGATTTGCGCGTTGTCGTCGGGCCGAGTGCGGCCTACGCCGATCACGAACGGTTGCTCGGGCGCGATACGACGGAACACTTCGGTGTAAGTCTTCAAGTCATCGAGTACCGCCGGGCTGGAGCCGTCGAGCAACAGAATCACGCCCATGGCGCCGCGGCCGATGATCTCCCACATGAAAGAGAAACGCTCCTGACCCGGCGTGCCATACAGACGTACTACGGTGCCGTCCTCTAGACCGATCTGGCCGAGGTCCAGCGCCACCGTGGTGGACTCCTTGGCGAAGCTCTGTTGATCGTTGTTGCGCATCTCCGTCGACACCGGCGGAAAGTCGCTGACTGCGGTAATGGCAGTGGTTTTGCCGGCCCCCATCGGGCCGGTGAAAACAATTTTGAGCTCCGATGCCACGCTCATTAGAGCCCTCCGATTCGCAAGTGCTTGCGCATGTTGCGCAGGAATTGTTTGAAGCCGCCAGTAGGAGTGGGCGCACTGGGTTCGGTGCGCGTCGCTTTCGGCGGCGGCGAGACGACTTGTGCTGCTTCGATCAATGCGCAGCTGGCCAGAGCATTCAACGTGCGCGCCACTTGATCGACGCTGGCCTGCGCTTGCGCGGCCAGTTTGCCGAGCGTTGCGGCACCAGTTTCGAGCGCTGCGACGATGCGAAGCTGCGCGGTGAGCTCGACCGCATCGGCGACCCGCAGACGGCCGAAATCCGGCCAACGAATCAATCGATACAGCGTCTTGTCGTTCAACCACGGTGCCAGCGACGTGCTCGCGTGATACGTGGCAAACCAGAACAACTCATCGCCGGGCCGCGCCGGCAGATTGCCCGGCGGCGGCGTGCCTTTCTGTAACGCCAATCCACTCAGATCGAGCGTGTCGGCGCGAATCGCAGCGGCTGTAGCACCGTCGCACACATAGCGGCCCACATCGCCTCGCAGCCAAAGAAACGGTCCTTGCGCGCCCTTACACATGAGCCACAACGAACCGTTGTTCACGGTGCGCAAGGTGCGTAGCGCTTCGACGAACGACCATGGATCGGCGCCGGCCTTGCTGGCTTTTTCTTTGAGCGGTGCAGGTGGCGGAGCTGCGGGAGTCGGGGTGTGAGTGCTCGCGCGAGTTTCCATTTCCGCTTCGACACGCTCCAGCATGCTGAGCACTTGCACGGCCGGAAACGGATAAACCAGCGTGCGTGGCCCGGCGGGATGGCGCTTTTCGTCGGTGCTGAGCACGACGATGTGTTTGCCTTGCTGGGTCCAGCGGTCGAGATTGTTGGCCGGCTCGGAGTGATGCACGACCACGATATCGGCCGAGGCGGCCGGCGTCGTGATCCAGTTGGAGCGGGTGGTGCCTTTGAAGACCCACAACACCGAGTCGAACAACTGCACGGCATGTGCGGCCTGTTCTTCACCGCCGCTCGGTTTGATGAGCGCGATGCGCCGCTCGGGACCCGAGCCAGCCGAGCTTGATTGCGTGCTCATGAATGCGCGCTACCGGCGTCCTTGAACACCAGCTCGATCGCAATCCATGAGGATCCACACCAACCAGGTGTGGCGGTAACAGCAACCATGAGTTCCTCGAAAAAAGCAGCGTGCGGCCTCGCTGGTCCTTTGCGAGTAACCCTTTGTGCGGCGAAACATTAGAGACCGCGGTGGCCCACGGCTGTGATGAAATTCACTCTGTGAGGCGAATTCTTGCTTCAGGTTGGCGCTTGGTCGGTGCGGTCACATCGAGCCGCGTTCACAAGACGCCCAGCGCCAATCCGGCGCTCAGGGTTTGACCCAATTCGGCGCAACGTTGCAGATCGGCGACGCTGGGCTCGCCCTTGACGATCAGCGCTTCGGCGCAGGGTTTCCAGCGATAACCGAGCGCGATACGTTCGATGGACGCGACTGCGCCGCTGCCATCATTGCCGGCACTGACGAAGATCGCATAAGGCAGGCCGTCGACCCGACCCTGAACCGGATAGAAGGTGCGATCGAAAAAATCCTTGATGGCGCCCGCCATGTAGCCGAAGTGCTCGGGCGTGCCGATCAGCAAGCCGCTGGCCCAGAGCAAATCGTCGATGCCGGCGGCCAACGCCGGCAACGCACGCAACTCGACGTCCTCACCGGCATCCGCCACCCCACGTTTGACGGCTTCCACCAGCGCATGCGTGCGGCCGCCGGCATGGCCGGCGTAGATCAGCAATAGATGCGGTCGACTTGAGGACGGTAAGGCGGAAGACATCTGCTACAGTTCTCGATCACCGTAACTCGTTGCACGGAGTTCCGAATGTATACCGTTTCGCGACCGCTCCGGTCGCTGTCGACTGTGATTCTTTCAGCTGCCTTGCTCACCGCGATGGCGGCCTGCAAACCCAAGGAGCCGAAGCCGGTGCCGACGCCGGAAGCGGCCAGTCCGGTCAGTGCTGAAGCGAAGGCGGCTTCTGCACAAATTACCGGCGATTACTTGCGGGACCAGATCACCAAGTTCTCCTCCGATGAATTCGAAGGGCGCGGTCCTGCCACGCCGGCCGATGCCAAGGCGCGCCAGTATCTGGCGGATCAGCTCAAGGACATCGGCTTCGCACCGGCCGGTAGCGGCGATAGCTATCAGCAAGCGTTCGACGTGGTCGGGCTGACGGCGCAAATGCCCAAGCAGTGGTCGTTCAAGAAAGGCGGCAAGACCGCATCGTTCAAGTGGTGGGATCAGTACATCGCGGGCAGCGGTGTGCAGGCCGACAAAGGCTCCATCAAGAATGCCGAAGTGGTGTTCGTGGGCTACGGCATTCAGGCGCCCGAATTCGGCTGGGACGATTTCAAAGGCCAGGATTTGAAGGGCAAAGTGCTGCTGATGTTGAACAACGATCCCGATTGGGATCCGCAGCTGTTCGCTGGCGACACGCGTCTGTACTACGGCCGCTGGAGCTACAAGTACGAAAGCGCCGCGCGTCAGGGAGCAGCGGGCGCGATCATCATTCACACCACGCCGTCGGCGGGCTATCCGTTCCAAGTCGTGCAGACGTCGTGGACCGGTGAGCAAGTCGAATTGCCGGCCGGCCCCGAGCCGCGCATTCAAGTGAAGAGCTGGCTCACCGAGGAGGCTGCGCGTGAGCTGGCGACGCTCGGCGGTCAGGATCTGGACAAGTTGACCGCAGCGGCCAAATCCAAGGATTTCCAGCCGGTGCCGCTCGGGGTCACTACCTCGTTCGACTTCAAGACCAAGCTGAATCGTTCCAGCACTGCGAACGTTTACGGCGTGCTCAAAGGCAGCGATCCGCAGCTCAGCGATGAGTATGTAATTTACACTGCGCATCACGATCATCTCGGCGTCGGCGAGCCGGATGCGGAAGGCGACAAGATCTTCAACGGCGCGTTGGACAACGCGTCCGGTGTCGCTCAGTTGCTCGCCATTGGTAAAGCGTTCAAAGCGCTGCCGCAGCCGCCGAAGCGCTCGGTGATGCTGTTATTCGTGGCAGCCGAAGAGCAGGGCCTGTTGGGCTCGCAGTTCTATGCCCAACATCCGACCGTGGCGCCCGGCAAGATCACCGCCAACATCAATGTCGACGGCGGCAACATCTGGGGCAAGGCCAAGGACATCGTGTTCGTCGGCAAGGGCAAATCCAGCATCGACGATTACGTCGACGCCATCGCCAAGCTGCAGGATCGAATCGTGACCCCGGATCAATTCCCGGATCGCGGCTTCTTCTATCGTTCCGACCAGTTCAACTTCGCCAAGATCGGCGTGCCGGCGCTGTATCTGGATACCGGCACTCAGTTCATCGGCAAGCCGGAAAACTGGGGCAAGGAACAGCACGAGCTGTACGAAGCCAAGCACTATCACCAGCCCTCGGATGAAATCGCCGCTGACTGGGTCTTCGAGGGCATGGTCGAAGATGCGCAGTTGTTGTTCTACGTGGGCAACAACGTCGGCAATGCTTCGGCCGCGGATGCGCCGAAGTGGCTGCCGGGCGATGAGTTCGAAGCGGCTCGCAAGGAGTCGCAGGCGCAGCTCACGACCAAGACGGAGTAAGCATTAGAAACATTCACCAGGGTTCATGGTTGAGCCCTGGTGAATTCAAGCCTCGAACCAGCAGCCCAATTCTCGGGCCAGCGCTTCACGCGCCACCGCCGCATCTTTCTCTTCGATCGCGTGAACGGATTGCGCGTCCACACGCGCGCCAGTGCGCGTTCGACTTTGCACCACAAGCGACTGCGTCCGCAGTCGGAATCAGCCCCTCAACAGCACGCGTAACTGGCTCTGCCGGCGAAGATTTTTACCCTTTTTCGGGCCGCTTTGGGGCGCCCAACGGACTGACTTGCAACGACAATCTTGATTTGTCAGACATTTTGCAGTTAGCATTTGTCTGAGAAATTAAAACCGTCCTGGATGGCAGCCGTGGGGGATATCGTGGTGGCCAAGAAGATCGGAATCGGTTCGGCGTCCGCCGTGGCGGCGCTTTCTTTGTCGGTGAGTGCGTTTGCTCAGCAGAGCTCGACGCCGCAGTCGACCGAGCTGGAAGAAGTCATCGTCTCCGGCGTGCGTGAGAGCTTGGTGCAAGGCCTGGCAAACAAACGCGAAGCGGTCCAGGTGGTGGAATCCATCGTCGCCGAGGACATCGGCAAGCTGCCGGACAACAACGTCGTCGAAGCCTTGCAACGTATCGCCGGTATTCAAATCTCGAATCGGGGCGGCGGGGAAGCCGAAGCCATCGTGATTCGCGGCTTGAACGACACCACGACCACGTGGAATGGCCGCAACGTATTCACCGCGTCGCCGCCGCCAGCCTCGGGCCGTCAGCTGGCGCTTCAGGATATTCCGGCAAATTTGATCAGCAAGGTCGACGTGTACAAAACACGCGCGGCCGATCAGTTGGAAACCGGCCTGGCCGGCCAGATCGATGTTTCGACGCGCCGCCCGTTCGACTTCGACGGTTTTGAAATGTCACTCAACGCGCGCGCCACGACGCAGGAACAGCGTGAAGACATCGATCCAAACGCCAGCTTGCTGATTGCAAACAACTGGGACGTGGGCGGAGGCAAGTTCGGTGTGATGGCCAATGCCAGTTACTCGCGCGTTCGTTATCGCGATCAAAGCGTGACTGCCGGCGCGCTCGTGCCGTTCGCGACAGCCAACAATCCGCCCGCAGGTTTGAACTGTAATGGCAGCGGTACTGCTGCCAACTGGACGCCGCTCGAGCGTATTTTCAACGGTGATTGCCGCGTGTCCGAAGATCCGATCTGGCAGGCCGGCACCGACGCGGGCTTGTCGACTGCACCTGGCTCGACGCTCAGTTTCAACGGTGTGAACTATCCGTACGTGTTGGGCCGCGATGCTTTGTTCGCCAGCGATCTGGAAGGTGATCGCAAGCGTCCCGCCGCTACACTGGCTGTGCAGTGGGCGCCGAACGATACTTCCGAATACACCTTCGAAGCCTTCTATCAAGGGTATCGCGAAGAAACATTCAACAGTCTGCACTTCACGTTCGCGGATTGGTGGGGCTCGCTCGGCGCCAACCCAGCGTCCACGGTGACGTACTACCCCGGCACGAACCTGATCAAGACGCGCACCGTTGGCGCGCCGTTCGGCTTCAACAGCGGCGATGCCACCAAGAGCGACACCGACACTTTCGTGTACGCGTTGAACGGCAAGTGGCAGATCGGCGATAAGTTGGCGCTGTCGGCGGATCTGTCCATTCAGGACAGCGAATACAACACTCGCTTCATCGCCGTGCGCACCGAGCGCGTGCCCGGCTCGATCACGCTCGACTTCAATGCGGGCAACGGCATTCCGTCCTGGCATTTCAACAACGACGCTGAGATGTTGAGTCCATCGACGTGGACCGTCGGTGCGTTGTTTCAGAACCGCGGTCGCCAGAAAGGCGGCGCCGAAACGCTACAAGTCGACGGCGACTATCAGCTAGGCGATGGCTTGTTCCGCCAGCTCAGCTTCGGTGTGCGCTACGACGATCGCAGCGCTGAATCGTTCAGCCCGCGGCCTACGCCGGAACCGTTCCTCGGCCGTAACATGTCGACGTTGCCTTCGGGAATGATCAGCACCAACAGCGGCTTCTTCGACGGCGAGGGCAACATCCCGACCGCTTGGGCTGTGATCAACGGTTACTACTTGCTCGATCACGCGGCCGAAGTTCGCGCGCTGTACGGCGTGCCCACCGGCGGTCCGTCGTTGTTGCGTGCCTTCGAAGTCCAGGAAGCTACTGCTTCCGCGTACGTGCAGACGGACATCGAGATCGGCAAGTTGCAGGGCCAGTTCGGCTTGCGTTACGTGACTGTCGATACCGATATGGACTTCCTCAACATCATCGGCGGCGATCGCTCGTCAGCCAGCAAGAGCGTCAGCGATCTACTGCCTTCGCTGACGCTGCGTTATGCGCTCACCGATCAGGTCACGCTGCGCTTCAACTACGGCGAAACGTTGCGTCGGCCGGCGTTCAACGATTTGAATTCCAACTTCGCGCTCACCGGCGACCTGACCGGCGTGGGCTACGGCACCGGCACCAGCGGCAACCCGGATCTGGAACCGGCCACGGCCAAGAACTACGACCTCACCGCCGAGTGGTACTTCGCTTCAGACAGCGCGATTTACGGCACGCTGTTCCGTCGCGATCTGGAAGGCTTGGTGGTGCCGCTGACTCGACGCGTCACCATTCCCAACACCGGCTTGAACACCAGTTCGTTCGTGGTCACGCAGCCGGTGAATGCTTCGGACGGCAAGCTGGAAGGTATCGAACTCGGCTTCGTGTACTTCCCGGAATATTTGCCCGGCATCCTGAAGGGCCTGGGCGTGACCGGCAGCTTCACCAAGCTGGACTCGGATCAGACCATCCCGCTCACCAGCGCCGACGGTCAGATCATCGGCACCGAAGATGTGGCCATCTTTGGTGTCTCCGACACTTCGTACAACATCACCTTGGCGTATGACCGGGCCGGTTTGGGCGCGCGGCTGTCCTATGTGTGGCGCGACGATTTCCTGGATCGTAACGAAGCGCGCATCTTCGCCAACCCGATCGGCATCTGGCGGCAGTCGGAAGCCAGCCTGGATCTGCAGCTGTCCTATGACATCAACGACAAGCTGGCGGTGTCGTTCGATGCGGTGAATCTCACCGAAGAAATGGAGCAGTCGTACTACGCCTTCGGCTCCGCCGGCGGCCCGTCGACCCATAACTTCGGCAACTTGCTGATCAGCCGGTCGTTCGCTCTCGGCGTGCGCTGGCGGTTGTAAGAGCTGGCCCCTACTGGACGCGTTAAGATTGCCGCTTCGCTGCTGCTGGCGGCCGTCACGAGACAGGAAGGGTCATGCCATCGAATTCCCTGCGATCACTCGCGCCGCGAGTGGCCGTCATGTTGGTCGCGTTGGTTGCGACGGCGGCCGTGCCGGTGCAAGCAAAAACTATCAAGCCACCTTTGCACGGTCAGCATTGGGTTGCCGTCACCGGTAAGCCGTTGGCAGCCACTGCCGGCGCGCGAATCTTCATTCAAGGTGGCAACGCGGTGGACGCAGCGTGCGCAATGATCGCTGCGACTTCCACGATGTGGGATGTGTTGAGCTGGGGCGGCGAAACGCAGGCGCTGATCTACAACCCGCGCACTCGCAAAGTCATCGGCGTGAACGCGCTCGGTGTGGCTCCGACTGGCGCGACGCCGGAGTTCTATAAGTCCAAGGGTTACGACTACCCGCCGGAGTTCGGACCGCTCGCTGCAGTTACGCCGGGCACACCGGGCGGCATCATGGTGATGCTCGCGGAGTACGGAAAGCTCAGCCTCGCTGAAGTGCTCGCGCCCGCCATCGAAATGGCCGACGGCTATCCCATCGAAGCGCAGACCGCCGACCTGATCGACAAGTGGCAGGGCGAGTTGCGCAAGTGGCCCGAGTCGCGGCGGACGTTCTTGGTCCACGAAGGCAAGGACGGCAAGCCGCTGCCAGGCTTTTCGCGCGTCGGCCCGGAAGCGGGCGAAATCTTCCGTCAGCCTGAGCTGGCTGTGACTCTGCGCAAGCTGGTCGACGCAGAGACCAAGGCGCGCAAGGCCGGCAAGAATCGTAAGCAAGCCATCATGGCTGCCTACGATCGTTTCTATAAAGGCGACATTGCCAAAGAATTCGCGCGCGGCTCACAAGAGCTCGGTGGCCTGCACACGCCGGAAGATCTGGCCAATTGGCAGCCCTACCTTGAAGCGCCGGTCAGCACCAACTACAAAGGCATCGAGGTCTACAAGCTGACTCATTGGGTGCAGGGCCCGTCCCTGCTGCAGGCTCTGAACATTCTGGAAAACTTCGACTTGAAGTCGATGGGTTACAACAGCGCGCGTTACATCCACACGGTGTATCAATCGATGAATCTCGCGTTCGCCGACCGCGATTTCTATTACGGCGACTCGCGCTTTCCGCCGGAAGAGCCCATCAAAGGCCTGCTGTCGAAGGACTATGCACGCGAACGGGCCAAGCTCATCAAGGAAGATCGCAACGACCCCGACATGCGGCCGGGCGATCCGTATCCATTCCAAGGCGGCGCCAATCCGTTCAAGGCGCAGCTCGAGGCGTGGCGCACTGTCAAACCCGGTAAAGACAAAGCCGGTCCGAATCAGTGGAGCCCGACCGCGCTCGCGGAGTTCGATCGGACTTTCCGGGCCGGCACCACCAGTGTCGAAGCTGCGGACAAAGAAGGTTGGGTGGTGTCCGTGACACCGAGCGGTGGCTGGCTGCCGGCGACCATTGCTGGCAAGACCGGCATCGGCATGAGTCAGCGCATGCAGAGTTTCGTGCTCGATCCGGCCGACAATCCGTTCAACGTGGTGGCGCCTGGCAAGCGGCCGCGCGCGACGTTGACGCCGTCGCTGGCGTTGAAAGACGGCAAGCCCTATCTCGCCTTCGCCGTGCAAGGCGGCGACACGCAGGAACAAAACCTGTTGCAGTTCTTCCTGAACGTGGTCGAGTTCGGCATGACGCCGCAGGAAGCGGCCGAAGGGGCCAACATCACCAGCTATCAGTTGCGCGATTCGTTCGGTGCGCACGAGTCCATTCCCGGCCGGCTGACGTTGGCCAATTCGGTTCCCGAGTGGGTGCGCAACGAGCTGATCCGGAAAGGTTACAAATTGGAATTTTCGGCAAACAACTCCGGCCCCATCACTGCCATTCAGATCGATAACAAACATGGCACGTTCTGGGGAGCGGCTGCGTATCACGGTGAGGACTACGGCATCGCCTGGTAACTTTTGACGCAGCGGCTCGCTCTTGGGGCGAGTCGCTGCACCTCCTCGGGGCGCGTCTCGCGCGACCATTGACGCTGCTTACAATTTCTGTGACAAAGCCCCGCGCACAGTCACTGCGCGCAGCTGATATTCAGCAGTTCCTGGACTCATAACGAAGGCATGCAGCCCATCGCAAAGCCACTGGCCACGCACGATTCACCGACCGTCGCTTACGACACCGCAGGGAGCACCGAAACCGCACGCATGCTCCGTACGTTGCTCGGCAATCTGGACGGCATGGTGTATCGCTGCCGTGACGATGCGGAATGGACCATGGAGTTCGTCAGCGAGGGCGTGCGCCGGCTGACCGGTTACGACCCCGCCGATTTGCTGTTCAACAAGCGCGTCTCTTACGAGCAAGTCACTTATCCGGAAGATCGCGAGCGAGTGCGCTCCGAGATCTACGCTGGCCTGCGCAGCCACGGCAAGTTCGATTGCGAATATCGCATTCTGCACGCCAGCGGCGAGATTCGCTGGGTGTGGGAACGCGGCAGCGGCATCTATGACATTCACGGCAAGCTGCAAGCTATCGAAGGTTTGATTCAGGACATCACGGCGCGCAAGGAGTCGAGTCAGGCGCTGCGTGAAGCCGAGCGGCGGTATTACCAGCTGTTCGAGAACGCGCTCGAAGGCATCTTTCGCACCACCATCGATGGCCAATATCTCGACGCAAACCCGGCGCTGGCGCGCATCTATGGTTTCGACAGCCCGGCCGAGCTGATCACGCAGCTCAAGGACATTCGTAATCAGCTGTACGTCGAACCGTCGCGTCGTGAAGAGTTCATGGCGTTGGTGAAGGCGCGGGGTTCGGTCAGCGGCTTCGAGTCGCAGGTGTATCGCAAGACCGGCGAGGTGATTTGGATTTCCGAGAATGCTCGCGCCGTGCTCGATGAGCGCGGCCATGTCGCTTGTTACGAAGGCACGGTCGAAGACGTTACCGAGCGCAAGATCTATCAGGCTCGGATCGAACAGCAGGCCAACTACGACACGCTCACCGGGCTCGCCAATCGCTCATTGCTCAATGATCGGTTACAGCAGGGCATCCGTTCAGCCGCGACCTTCGGCACGCGCTTGGCGGTGGTGTTCGTGGATCTGGACCGCTTCAAATTCATCAACGATGGGCTAGGGCATCACGTCGGCGACGAGTTGCTACGTGCGATGGCCGAACGCTTGCGTTCCAGCGTGCGTGAAGGCGATACGGTGGCGCGCCTTGGCGGCGACGAGTTCGTGCTGCTCATCAACGGTCAGCGCGGAGCTGATGCAGTTGCCTTGGTGCTCGAGCGCATGCTGCATGCGATTTCGCAGTCGTGGGCCACACCACAAGGCGATTTCAACGTCACCTGCAGTATCGGCGTGGCGCTGTATCCGGATGACGGCATCAGTGCCGAAACCTTGCTCAAGCATGCCGACCAGGCCATGTATCGCGCCAAGGAAAAAGGTCGTAACAACTTCCAGTTTTTCACCGCCGAGTTGAATGCCGTCATCACCGAGCGGCTGGAGTTGGAAAACAAACTCCGCCGCGCGTTGGAGCGACAGCAGTTCTCGTTGCACTACCAGCCGCGCGTAGACATGCGCACTCGTCGTATCACCGGCGCCGAAGCTTTGATTCGCTGGCATGTGTCGGATGAAGAAGTCACGCCGCCGTCGCGCTTCATTCCAGTGGCGGAAGAGATCGGTTTGATCGTGCCCATCGGCAAATGGGTGCTGCGTGCGGCCTGTGCGCAGAACAAAGCTTGGCAAGACGCAGGACTGCCGCCGTTCGTGATGTCGGTGAACGTATCGGCGCGACAGTTTCGCCAGGACAACTTGGTTCAGACCATTGCCGAAGTGCTGCGCGACACTGGCCTCGCGGCGCGTTATCTCGAAATCGAACTCACTGAAAGCGCGGTCATGCACGATGCCGATCAGTTCATCGCCATGCTCGGGCAGCTCAACGACCTCGGTGTACAGATTGCGCTCGATGACTTCGGCACCGGTTATTCCAGCCTGAGTTATCTGAAACGTTTCCCGGTGGACCGGCTCAAGGTGGATCGCTCGTTCGTGCAAGACATCGCCAGCGACTATGACGACGCCACCATCGTGCGAACCATCATCTCGCTGGGCCACAACCTGGGCCTGAAAGTGGTGGCCGAAGGCGTCGAGACCGAACAGCAGTTGGAATTCTTGCGCGCCAATCAGTGCGATGAGCTGCAAGGCTTCTATTTCGGCCGGCCGCTGCCCGGTGACGAATTCGCGCAAGAGTTCCTGCGCGCTCAATAACTTACGTCCGCGATTCAAGCTTGCTCTGGGCGCCCGCCCAGGCTCGCGGTCGGCCCCATGGTCGACATTGGGCAGGGCCTGTGATAGCTATACGTATGGACGTGTGAATTGCTACAGCTTCCGGATAGTTAGGCATCAAACCTGCCGGAGCCGATATTTATGGGCATACAACCTGAGTTAGCGGTCCCGACCGTACCCAACCGAGAGCGGCGAGTCGTACTCGCTGGCGCGCTCTCCAAGCTGTTCGATCTCTGGCAGCTGACCACCGGCGACCGGTTGGCACTGCTCGGGATGTCCAGCGAAAATCGCTCGGCTCTGCAGCGCTACTCGCAGGGCGAGCCGTTGGCGCCGAATCGGGATCTGATGGATCGCGCCGGCCATCTGCTCGGCATTCACAAATCGCTCAAGCTGCTCTATCCGCGCAACGACGCCATCGCGCATGGCTGGATGGCGGCGCGCAATACCAAGTTCGGCGGCTACAGTCCCGTCGACGTAGTCAAACAATACGGTCTGCCGGGGCTCGCGTTGGTACGTGGGACCTTGGACGCAATGCGCGGACAGTGAGTCTATGGAGACTTACCAAGTCACGGACGATGCTAGCGGCGATTGGCTTAGAAACATCGTCACCCTGCGTGCCAGCATCGATATTTTTCAGGAGCTGGTCGACGATCCCGCGGCCGTGCAGGTGCTGATGGAACACGAGCTGGCCACCAAGCCGACTCGCGACCCGCAGCCCATCATTTCCCGGCCTTTCGAGGACGCCAGAACTTACGATCCCATCGTGACCGCGATTCAGTGGCCGTTCGATCATCCGGCTGCGTCTAGATATTCCGCGGGTGCTTACGGCGTCTGGTACGGCGCGCGTTCGTTAGTGACAACCGTGCATGAAACGGTTCATCACTTTCGGCTCAACACCCTGGCCAGCGAAATTGCTCGCGAATCCAGCGAGCCCATCGTTCAGGAGCGGCGCGTGCATCTGGTTCATTGCGGAGCTGCGTTGGTCGATCTTCGTTCGCTATGTGCCACCGACGCGGCGTTGCTCGATCCCGCCAACTACACGCATTGCCAAGCGCTGGGCGCGGAGATTCGCGCTGCGTTTCTACCGGGCGTGCTGACGATGTCGGCGCGGCTGGAAGGAGAGGAAGTCGCTGCTGTGTTCGTCAAAGAAGCACTCAGCAATCCACGGCATGTTTGTTATCTGACCTACACGCTCGACGTTGCCACCCGGCGCGTTTCGGTGGAGCGTACGCCAGGCACGGTCGAATACATCATCGAGCCCTGAGCGCGGCGCGCCTTGCCAGCTGCGACAAGCCGGTGCTACCTTGGTACCAAGTTACCAAACTACCAAAGTAGCAAACCGTGGCCACCACCGTTACCCGCGTCCAGACCGGCGTTCGTCTCGAAGCCCGGTTGCTCAATGTGCTCAAGGCCTTAGCGGCCCTTAAGAACACTTCCTTGGGCGATTTGCTGGAAGGCATCGTGCTGCATGCCTTTGAAGGCCAGCAGGCGTTCGGCGCGCCGACCCTGGCGCAAATCGCCGAGCTGAAAAAGATCTATGGCCTGGATCTGACCGCTGCCGATAGTCATCAACTGGTCGAAACCGAACGCGCCGCCGCTGGCCGTGCCAAGGCCAAGCGCTCGGCGGCGCCCGCCAAACGTCCCACCCGGAGGAGTCGCTCATGAGTGCCCAGGTCGCACCGCGCCCGATCGATCCGACCCAGCGAGCCTTCGAAGACGGATCGCTGGATCCCGCGCAATTCAGTCATCGAGTGCACTTGTCGCTGGCCTGGCAATACTTGCAGCGAGACGGGTTCCCCGAAGGCGCAGTCCAGTTTCGGAATCATCTGCAGCGCTATGTCGCCAAGGTGGGCGCGCAGGGCAAGTATCACGAGACCATCAGTTGGGCGTACCTTGTGTTGCTGAACGAAGAGCTGTGCCTGCGCTCGTCATCGAGCGAGAGCTTCGACGCCATGATTCAGCGACGGCCGGATCTGCTGGATCATCGCAACGGCGCGGTGGCGCGTCGGTATAGCGTGGCGCAGCTGGAATCTGCAGAGGCGCGCCGAGTGTTCCTGTTGCCTGCTGTCATGACTTGAGGAGAGGCTCGCTATGAGTTCCTTCGTCGGCGCCATCGATCAAGGTACCACCAGCACGCGCTTCATCGTGTTCGATCACGCCGGCAACATCGTTGCCAGCGCTCAACAAGAACATCCGCAGATTTTTCCGCAGCCTGGGTGGGTCGAACACTCGCCGCTGGATATCGCACGCAACACCGACGCGGTCATTGCACAAGCGTTGCAATCGGCGCAGCTCACCGTCAAAGACCTGGTCGCCATCGGCATCACCAATCAGCGCGAGACCACGATGATCTGGGATCGCCGCAGCGGCGAACCGTTACACAACGCGTTGGTGTGGCAGGACACGCGTGTCGATCCGCTGGTCGCGTATTTTTCCGGGCAGGGTGGCAAGGATCGGTTTCGTGCCATCACCGGTTTGCCGCTGGCCAGTTACTTCAGCGCGCTCAAGTTGAAGTGGCTGCTGGACAATGTGCCCAATGCTCGCGCCTTGGCCGACGCCGGCCATCTGTTGTTCGGCACGATGGACACGTGGGTGCTGTGGAATCTCACCGGCGGCGTCAACGGCGGCCTGCATATCACCGACGTCACCAACGCTAGCCGCACCCAGTTGATGCGACTCGATACGCTGCAATGGGATGACGAGCTGCTGCGCACGTTCTCGATTCCACGCAGCGTGCTACCGACCATCGCGTCGTCGAGCGAAGTGTATGGCGAAGTCGCCAGCGGGCCGCTCAAAGGCCTGCCCATCGCCGGCATTCTGGGCGATCAACAGGCCGCGCTGGTCGGCCAGACCTGCTTCGAGCCGGGTGAAGCCAAGAACACTTATGGCACCGGCTGCTTCCTGCTGATGAACACAGGTACTAAGCCAGTTTCATCCGCGGCCGGACTGGTCACCACAGTCGCTTATCAGCTTGGCAGGAATCCGGCGAATTTTGCGTTAGAAGGATCGATAGCCATCTCCGGTGCGCTGGTGCAGTGGCTGCGCGACAACTTAGGCGTCATTCGCAACAGCAGCGAGATCGAAGCGCTCGCTGCCAGCGTCAAGGACAACGGCGACGTGTACATCGTGCCGGCGTTCTCCGGGTTGTACGCGCCGTACTGGAAGGATCACGCCCGGGGCGTGATTACCGGGCTGACGCGCTACGCGAATCGTGCGCACATCGCTCGTGCTGCGTTGGAGGCGACGGCTTATCAAACCCGCGACGTGGTCGCGGCGATGGAGCAGGACTCACGCATCCAGTTGCAGGAACTGCGAGTGGACGGCGGCATGGTGGTGAACGAGTTGTTGATGCAATTTCAGTCAGACATTCTGGATGCCAGCGTGGTGCGACCGAAAGTGACCGAGACGACTGCCTTGGGTGCGGCTTACGCCGCCGGCCTGGCAACGGGCTATTGGCGCAGCATCGACGATCTGCGTCGTAACTGGGGCGTGTCACACACCTGGCGGCCGAGCATGAGCAAGGAAGAGCGTGGCCGCTTGTATTCGTCCTGGCAGAAGGCAGTGACGCGCTCGTTCAACTGGGTGGAATGACATGGCGGCTGCTGAGCTTCCCCTGTGGACGGCGGAGGAACGCGAAAGTTTCTTCGCCGCGATTGCTCGTCACCGGCGCGCCGCGTGGCAGGTGAGTGCGGCGGCGGGGCTTTGTATCGCGATTCTGGCCTTCGTCGTCGCGACGCTGACTGCACCGCTGTTCTATGGCGCGCTCGGGTTGCTGCTGGACCTGATCAATCTATTCATCCCCATGCCCGACTTGCTCGGCGCAGTCGGACAAATCCTCGCGAACGTCATCGACAACATCGAAACGGCAAGCATCGGTAGCTGGTTGTACCTCGCTGTGGTCATGTCGCTGCCGGGCATGGTCGCGATGCTGCTCGTGCTACGCACACTTCGACGCATCGTGCGTGAGGCCGAAGCCGGCGGCGCTCAGGAACTGGCGATGCGAGCACCGAACCCCACTGTGCTGGCTGAGCAGCGGCTTGCGAACGTGGTCGCGGAGATGGCCATCGCCGCCAATATCAAACAACCGAAGATCGCCATCGTCGACAGCGACGCAGCGAATGCCGGCGTGTATGGGCCGGACGAGGAAACAGCGACCGTGCTCGTGTCCTCTGGATTGTTGGGCAAGCTCAACCGCGCGCAGATTCAGGCGGTCGCCGGACATCTCATCGGACTCATCGCCAACGGCGACGTGCTACAGGGAATGCGCGTCGCGCAGTCGTTGAGTTTGTTTGGCTTCGTCGCGCGACTGAGCGACGGCATCATGGATCCGCCGGCATGGGCGCGTCTTTGGCAAACGATGCGGGAGGCCTTGAAGTCGGGTGCATCGAGTGCCGACGCTCGGTTGATTCTGGAACTCACCAATCCCTTCGGTACGGAACCGGCCCGCGCCAATAGCAACACACCGAACAAACTCACCTGGCGCGAATGGATTCGTATGCCGCTGTTTGGACCAGTGGTGTTTAGCGGTTTCTTCGGCGGCTTTGTCAGTACGATTTTGTTGGAGCCGCTGCTCGCCGTGGTCTGGCGTCGTCGCAAGTATCTCGCCGATGCCATCGCGGTTCAGCTTACTCGCGATCCGCAAGCTTTATCCGATGCGCTGGGTTCGCTCGGAGTCGGTAGTGGCTTTCCTGCGTTTGCCGCTCACATGCTCGTCATCGGTGGGGGCTCACGTCGCGGCGGACTGTTCAGCAGCTCGGCCGTTCCTATGTATCCCGCGGTGGACAAGCGTTTGAAGGCTCTCGCGCGTATGGGTGCCACCGTCGTCCTTGCTGAACCTCGTAGCATGCCGTTCTGGACGAAGCTGGTGGTTGGCGGCGCCGCTGCCATTGTCATTCCCTTGCTCTGCCTGGTCATCTACCTGCTGGTGATGGTTTCCTTCGCGTTGTCGGGCCTATTCACCATCATGCCGGTAGTGATCCTCCACGCGCTGCTGCGCTGAATTCAGGCTCCCGGATCTTTCGGTGAGCCGGCGACGCCTTCGTTGCGCAGCCATTGAGTGAGTAGCTTGCAACGTTCTTCAGAGACGCCGAGGCTGCGCAGCGCGTAGTCGGTCATTTCCAGCGCGAGCTCGAGCTCGCCCATGACGGCGCGATCCACGCCCTGACGGATCAGATATTTCAATTCGCTGGAGCTGTGAGTGCGCACCACCACGGCAATCTTCGGGTTCTTGGCGCGGGCCATTTCCAGAATGCGTCGAGCATGGAAACCATCGGGAGATGCGATGACCAACAAGCGAGCATGCTGGAGCTGTGCGAGTTCCATGACGCCGTGAGCAGTAGCGTCGCCATACACCGCGGTGATTTTGTCTTCGCGCAATTGATCGACGACGCGGCGGCTCATCTCGATCACCACGAATTCGAGCCCCTGCGCGTGCAAGCCATGACCAACGACGCTACCGACGCGGCCGTAACCGACGATCACTGCGTGATTGCGCAAGTTGGAGATTTTGCTGTCCGGCGGCAACGTGGTGAGCTTACCGCCCTTACGCGTGAATGCTGCGAGCAACTTCGGGCGCTCATTGACCCAACGTGCGATGGGTTCGATGGTCGCGAACGCGAAGGGATTCAACGTAATCGATAACAACGCGCCGGCCAGGATCAAGTCCCGTCCTTCCGACGGCAACAAGCCGAGCGCCACGCCCAGCCCCGCCAGAATGAACGAGAACTCACCGATCTGTGCCAGGCTCGCCGAAATCGTCAAAGCCGTGCGCACCGCGTAGCCGAACGCCAGCACGATGGCGAAGGCCGCCACTGATTTGCCGACCAGAATTACGAACAGCACGCCGAGCAATTCGAGTGGCTGTCGCAAGATCACCGCGGGATCGAACAGCATGCCCACGGACACGAAAAACATCACCGCGAACGCATCTTGCAACGGCAACGAATTCTCCGCGGCCTGATGACTGAGATCCGACTCGGCCAACATCACGCCGGCGAAGAAGGCACCGAGCGCGAAGGACACATCGAACAACACCGCCGAGCCGTACGCGATGCCCAACGCAATCGCCAACACTGCCAACGTGAACAATTCACGCGAACCGGTGCGTGCAATCTGACCTAGCAACCAAGGCACGATGCGTCGGCCGCCCACCATCATCAAAGCCACGAACATCGCGACTTTCACCGTGGTCACGCCGAGGCTGGCGAGCAAGCTGCTTTCGCCATCCGCTTGACCGGTATGCGCCAGTGCCGGCAGGAACACCAACGCCAACACCATGGCCAGATCTTCGACGATCAACCAGCCGACCGCGATGCGGCCTTGCTCGGTATCCAATTCATTGCGTTGTTCGAGCGCGCGTAACAACACCACCGTGCTCGCCACCGACAAGGCCAAGCCGAACACGACGCCCGCCGCTGTAGTCCATCCCCATATGCGCGCCAGACCCAGGCCGATCACAGTGGCCACGCCGATTTGCACGACCGCGCCGGGCAGCGCGATCCGCCGCACCTTGAGCAGTGTTTCAATGGAGAAGTGCAGGCCGACGCCGAACATCAGCAGGATGACGCCGATCTCAGCCAGTTGCCCCGCCAGCCCCGCATCCGCGACAAAGCCCGGCGTGAACGGCCCGATTGCAATGCCGGCGATCAGGTAGCCCACCAGCGGCGGCATCTTTAACTTGGCGGCCAGAAAGCCGAAGCCCATGGCCAGCACGAAGCCCATGGCGATCAGTGCAATCAGATCGGATTGATGGGGCATGCGTTAGAAGGTCACCTGTTATCGCCGAAGGGGACGCGAACGCATCAGCACCCGCGCTGGGTCGCCCATAGTACCCGCTCCGCTCGCGCGGTTGGATCAGTTCGCTCTATGGATTTGGCCCGCTACGGATCAGCGAACCAGTTCCACGGCGAGCTCCCGGCTATCGGCACGGCCGCGATCGTCCACTGTGCGCACAATATATCGGCCGGCTCGTGACGGATGCCACCCGATGGCCACGCCCGGCGTGCCGGTGCCCACATAACTTTCGTCGACGAACCAATGCAGGCGCCGCACTTCGCTGTCCGCGTTGGCTGCCAACGGAATGGTTTCAGTACCGATGCGTCCGCTACGTACTGAGTAAGTGACAGCGATGACAGGCGAGGTGATCTGCGGCGGCGTTCCGCTCGGCACATCGCGCTGACACTCAGCCGGCGGCGGCGGGCGCCGACGCGGCATGCCCGCCTTGGCGAACAATTGCAGCAGATCCGTCGGCCAGAATTCGTACACCTCACTGCGGGTGACCTTGGGATCGTACGGCGGACAGGCTTGCTCGCCCGTGCGCGTGTCTATCCAAACACGCCGATGAATCTGACTCACGCGGATCGGTGAGACGCCGGGTATGTACCAAGTGCTCACAATCTGTGGACATTCGGCATTCGGCAGATCGCCCGAAGCGCTACAAACATCGACCTTCTCGAGCCGCGGCGGTTGGCGGTAGATGGGCTCGACGAGTTTTTCCTGCGCCGCCAGCGCGTCGAGCAAACGGAAGAACAGCGGTGCCGCCGCTTGCACACCCACGAATGCCGGATTGCCTCGGCCGTCGAAATTTCCCACCCAGACGACCAGTACGTAGGGACCGAAGGTGCCCGCCGTCCAGGCATCCCGAAAGCCCCAGGAAGTTCCCGTTTTCCACGCCGCTTGAATGCCGGCGCGTCGTCTTGCAAACGATTCCTCCGGCCGCGGCGCCGAGCGGAGCATGTCCAATGTCATGTAGCTGGCTTCTTCGGACAGCATGCGGATACCGTCTTGCTTCGCTTCCTCTGTGAGATAGCGCAGCGGCGCCAGTCGCCCGCGATTCGCCAGCATCGCGTACAGCGTTGCCGTTTCTTCCATGGTCACTTCGCCGCCGCCCAGCGTGAGCGACAGGCCGTAGTGCTTTTCGCTCGCCATCTTGGCGACGCCTGCACTCCTCAAGAACTGATAGAACGACGGCGTCGACAACTGCGACGCCAACGTCAGCGCCGGCACGTTTCGCGAACGAATCAGCGCGTCCCGAGCTGTGATCGGGCCGACGAAGCGGCCGTCGAAGTTTTCTGGATTGAAGGGCCCGAAGGCGGTTGGCGTGTCCTTCAACACGGTCTGCGGGTGGATGACCCCTTGGTCGATGGCCAGTGCGTAAATGAATGGTTTCAGCGCCGAGCCTGGGGAGCGTTTGGCTTGGGTGCCGTTGACTTGGCCTTCGATACTGGCGTTGAAAAAGTCGGCTGAGCCGACCATGGCTTTGACCGAGAGGTCCCGGTAATCCACCAGCATGGCTGCGGCGTTGTGAATGCCGATGCTGCTGTGTTCGCGGACGTAGGTGGTGATTACTCGCTCGAGACTTCTTTGGGTTCTCAGGTCGAGGGTTGTATTTACTGAGTGGTTTGTCGCTGCTCGCGGTCTTTGCAGAACTGCGTTGGTGAAGTGCGGTGCTTCGAATGGGAGGTCTTTTAGCGAGGCGAACTTCAGCGGCGTCGCGACGTAGTCGCTCGCTGCCGCGGCCTCTGGGTGCTGCTCAACCCAACGAGCGAATAGGCGCATTCGCGCTTCGCGCAGGCTGGCTGGCTCGTTCGCGTCGATCTTCGTTGCTGCTGCGTGACCCGTTGGGGCGCGCCGCACTGGCGCTTGCGGTATCAACACTAGCGTTAGGGCTTCAGAGAGACCTAGCTTCGACGCTGCCTTGTCGAAATAAATCAAACTTGCTGCGCCGACGCCTTGGATGTTTCCTCCGTACGGCATCAGGTTTAGATGCGCTTCCAGCAGGTCCTTCTTCGAGTAGCAGGCTTCCAACTGCACGGCTCGTGCGATTTGTTCGAGTTTGCCGGTGATGGTTTTAGTGTTCAGCCCGTACATGAGGCGGGCCAGCTGCATTGTGATCGTTGAGCCACCTACTCGCGGGCCGCCGCTGTAGCTCGAGACCGTTGCGCGGACTAGAGACGCGACGTTGAAGCCTGGGTGTTTGTAGAAGTGCTGATCTTCATGGAGCAGCAGAGCTTCGACTAGCTCGGGTGAGATTTCTTCGAGCGGCGTCCAGAGGCGGTACTGGTGGTCGCTTGCTAACGTTAGGCGTAGCAGCCTGCCTTGCTTGTCAAAGATCGCTGTTGATGACGCGATCTTTTCCGCGAGCGGCTCGCGTGGCCACAGGCGGATTGCTACCAGCGATGTCGCTACGACGACGGCTGTTATGAGACTGGCGATGATGGCCCGCGTGTGGCGCATGTTCGCTAATGTCGTGCGGTGGTTGGCGTCGAGGCTGCGTCGGCGGCGTCGGTCGCTGGCATTGCTGCTGCGTCCGAGGCGGGCGTTGAGGCTGCGCCAGAAGCGTCGGTGGCTGGCTGCGGGAGGGTTCGGGATGTTCTCCCGGCACCGCTGCACTCGCCGCGCCCACGCGGACGCGTGGCGCTTTGCTTGTACATCCCTGTAGCGCTATGGGACCAGCATCCCTGCTGGATCCAATTGCCGGGAGAA
>NZ_JAEUPY010000059.1 GCF_016790065.1 Steroidobacter sp. | reverse complement strand
TGGCGTGACCTGCGCGGCCTTCATTGCCTTGATTCAGCTTCATCAACCGCTGGAGGTGCAAACTCACAGTCGGTTGTTGAACCTGCACATCATCGGCATGTTCGTGTGCTTCGCGCTGGGGGCGGTATTGCTGATGATATTCGTCACTCGCGTGACTCGGAATCTGACCGAGCGCGATACTCACCTGGCCAACTTGAAACGTCAGGCCGCGGAAGAAGATCACATCGTGCGGCTGGGATTGTTGGCGTCCGGCGCGGCGCATGAGTTGGGTACGCCGCTGGCGTCCGTGTCCGTCATTCTGGGCGACTGGCGTCGCATGCCGGAAATCACCGAGCATCCCGAGATGCTTCAGGAACTGCAGGAGATGCAGGCCGCGATTCGTCGGTGCAAAACCATTCTGCGGGGCATCTTGTTGTCAGCGGGTGAGGCGCGGGGCGAGGCGCCTGAAGTGACGACGCTGCATCGGTTCCTTGCTGAGATCGCTCGCAACTGGTCCGACGGCCGGCCGAGCGGCACGCTGCAGTATCACGCCGGCAGCGGGGCGTTGGGCGAAGACGTGGCCATCGTGTCGGATCAGGCTCTCAAGCAAGTCGTTACCAACTTGCTCGACAATGCCTATGAAGTGTCGCCGGGCTGGATTCGATTGAATGCCGAGCGGCGCAGTGACATGCTCAGAATCGAAGTGCTGGATCTCGGGCCGGGCTTTTCAGTAGCCCAGATGGAAAACTTCGGCAAGCCCTATCACTCCACCAAGGGTAGCCCGGGCGCCGGGCTTGGATTGTTTCTGGTGGTCAACGTAGTTCGCAAATTGGGCGGCACCGTGTCTGCCCGGAATCGCCCGGACGGCGGTGCGACGGTGACGGTCGAACTGCCGCTGGCCGCCGTGAAATACAGTGAGAAGCATCGTGGCTGAGGAACAGAAGTCACTGCTGATCGTCGAGGACGACGAATCGTTCGCGCGCACGCTGAAGCGTTCGTTCGAACGTCGCGGCTATCGCGTGATGCATGCTGCCAGTCATGAGCAAGTGGTCGAGGTGCTGAAGACCGAGTCGCCCGAGTACGCGGTGGTAGATCTAAAGCTCGACGGCGTTTCCGGTTTGGCTTGCGTACAGACGCTGCATGCCCACGACGAGGAAATGAACATCGTCGTACTCACTGGCTTTGCGAGCATTGCGACGGCGGTGGAGGCCATCAAACTCGGTGCTCGCCACTACCTGGCCAAGCCTTCCAACACCGACGATATCGAGAACGCCTTTGGCAAAGCCGAGGGTGATACCGATGTCGAACTCACCGGCCGGCCCACGTCCATCAAAACTTTGGAGTGGGAGCGCATCCACCAGACGCTGGCCGACGCCGACTTCAATATTTCCGAAGCGGCGCGCCGGCTCGGCATTCATCGCCGCACGCTGGCTCGCAAGCTGCTCAAGCAGCGGGTCAAATAGTTTCAGATAGTGACGGCAGCGACCTGGCTCAGCAGCCAGTCACGAAACGCCTTCAGCGTCGGCAGGTCGCGATTCTCTTCCGGATACACCAAATGGTAAGCGTGCGCGCTACGCACCGGACGATCGAACGGTTGCACTAACTCGCCGGCTGCGAGCTCTTGCTCCACTAGAAATTCCGGCAGGATGGCGACGCCGAGTCCGGCGACGGCGGCTTGAATCACCATCGAGAAATGTTCGAAGCGCGGTCCCTTCATGGGATTCACATCTTGCACGCCCACCGCGTTGAGCCATTCTTGCCAGGCGTAAGGACGCGTGGTGTGTTGAAGCAGCGTGTGATGACTCAGGTCTTTCAATGAGCGCAAACGTTTCTGCAATGACGGTGCGCTGACCATCACGACGTTCTCACCCATCAAGCGATGCGCGATCACGCCGGGCCAGGCGACTTCGCCGAAGTGGATGGCGGCATCGAGCCGCTCGGTGGCGAAATCGAACTTCACCGCGCGCGTGGAAAAATTCACCATGACGTGCGGATGCGCTTGAGCGAACGAACTCATTCGCGGAATCAGCCAACGAGTGCCGAAGGTCGGCAGAATGGCCAGATTGAGCACGCCGCCGATGCCCTGATGCGACATCAACTCCAAGGTTGCTGCTTCCAAACGAGACAGGCATTGGCGCACTTCCGGTAGGTAGGCGAGGCCAGCTTCGGTCAACGACAGCCGAGACTTGGTGCGGTGGAATAGCTTCACGCGCAGCAGGGTTTCGAGCGTGCGCATCTGCTGGCTGACCGCGCTTTGGGTGAGGCTCAGCTCCTCCGCAGCCTTAGAAAAACTAAGGTGGCGGGCGGCGGTTTCGAACGCCTGCAGGCTGATCATCGAGGGCAGGAAACGCAGCATGGCTTGGGTCGCGGGTCGGGGCGTCGGTGGGGTATCAGTTTTTCTAATGATGACACGAGACAATGTCGTTTGCGCAGTTGCGTGGCGGCCGCGACACTTTGTGCCATGAGTAACACCCAGTCATCGACGCTCGCACGCCTTCTGAACGATTGCGCCGGCCCGGCTCGCGCTCAGACTTTGCTCAATCAGATCTTCGTAGCGCCGGCGCTGCTCGAGGATTATGGCAACAGCGTGCCACGGGCGGTGCTGGCTCAGGCCATGAACATGAGCCTGTTCGCTGACTTGTTGGAACGCGTGCCGACGGCTGCTCAGCGAGTGGGCGACGTGGTGAGTGAGAGCGGGCGTTTGCGGTTCGATCACGGCGCGCTGCGCACGGTCGTGTCGTCGAAGCCGCTGGAGTTGCCTAGTGGCTATCGGGCGTTTGCTCGTCTATTGAAGCCGCTGGGTTTCGAGGTGAGTGCCACTTATCCGCTGCCGCGGATTCATATGGTGGGGCGGTCGTTCACTCACGAGGACTATCCCGAAGACATTGCGCAGTTCTTTGTCAGTGAGATTTTCCTGACGGATTTCTCATCGGAGTTTCAGGCGGCGGCGGAGCGAGTGATCGGTACTTCGCGCGATCCGTTGCCTGCGGAGGCGCAGTTGTCTCTAGCTCGCTTGAGCCATGATCGCGCGTTGCCTTATGAAGAGGCGAGAGTGTTGTTGTCGCAGCTGTTGCCGTGCTTTGAGCGCCAGCATTCGGCGCCTACTGTTGCGGACTACGAGATCTTGTTGCGTGAGTCGGCGGAGATGGCTTGGATTTCTACTGAAGGCAACGCCTTCAATCACGTTACGGAACGTGTGCAAGACATCGAGTCTGTGGCCGAGGCTCAGAAGGTGCTGGGTCGTCCGATGAAGAAGGCTGTGGAAGTTTCAGGCTCAGGCCGTGTGAAACAGACGGCGTATTTCGCTGCGACCGTGGAGCGAGAGTTTGTTGCTGCCGATGGCTCGTTGGTGAAGCGTGCGGTGCCTGGCTCGTTCTATGAGTTCATCGAGCGAGACCGCCTGCCAGGCTCGACCGCGCTAGATTTGAGTTTCGACAGCGGCAATGCGCAGGGCATCTTCAAGATGACCGCTGTTGCTTGAGATCGAGCACGCTCCAGTCGCAGCAATGCAGTTCGCTCAATACATCTGCCGGCCGGGCGAGCGCTCGAATGACGGGCGCACGTTGAGTTCATCGCATGACTTTTGATCGAGACGCGGCCGTAGCCGAACTCGTTGCACTTCTCGGCGACGCGGCCGTGCTCGGCAGTCCTGCTGACCTATCTGGCTACGAGCGCGGCACGCGTTACGGTGCTGGTCGCGCCGCCTGCGTCGCCCGTCCTCGCGATGCTCGCGAAGTCCAGCAAGTCATCCGTTGGGCCCGCAAACACGAGCTGCGCCTAATCGCTCAAGGCGCGAACACTGGCCTCGTTGCCGCCGCATCACCGGACGACACGGGCAACCAAGTCATCGTCAGCTTCGAGCGCATGCGCCATGAAATCGACCTGGACGTGCACAACCGCACCGTCCGCGTCGGCGCGGGCGTGTTGCTCCAATCTCTCAACGACTACTTACAACCGCACGGCCTGTGCTTCCCCATCGATCTCGGCGCCAATCCGAGCATCGGTGGAATGATCGCTGCTAACACCGGTGGCGCTCGCTTGATGAAGTACGGTGACGTCCGCCGTAACTTGCTGGGCCTCGAAGTCGTGCTGGCCGACGAACCAGCCACCCACTTGGATTTCATGAGCGGCCTGCGCAAAGACAACTCCGGCGTCGACTTGAAACAACTGTTCGTCGGTACCAGCGGTGCTTTTGGTTTCATCACGTCCGCCATTCTCGAAGTCCATCCACTGCCGCAGCAGCGGGCCTGTGCTTTGTTAGTACCAAGTACTCCAGAAAGAGCACTAGATCTCTTAAGAGCGTTCGAACTGAAGTGCGGTGAGTTACTCACTTCCTTCGAAGCCATGTCGAAGGCGGCGATGGAATGCGTATTCCGCTTCCGCCCGCAAATCCGCAATCCGTTCGGCGAGACGGTCCCGGAGCTGGTCATCCTGGTAGAACTGACCTCCGCAATGCCTGCGTCGATGGGCGTCGACCTGGAAAGCATGCTCGAAACCGTGCTGACCGAACTAGCCGAGAGTGACGACGCCACACTAGCCGACGCATTGCTGGGCCGAGCTGAGGAGAGCTGGCAGCTTCGCCACGCCATCAGCGACAGCCTGCGTGAAGCCGGCAAGGTGATCGCATTCGACATCTCCGTGCGACGCTCGTCGATACAAGCCTTCCGTGACTTGATGATCCAGGAACTGAAGCAGCGTTGGCCGCATCTGAAGGTCTGCGACTTCGGCCATCTGGGTGACGGCGGCTTGCATCTGAATCTGGTCTGGCCGCACGACTGCGGCATCGAGCCCGACGCCGCCGTCATTCAAGAAATAAGAGCCTTCGTTTACCACGTTCTGGTGAGTCAGTTTCAGGGCAGCTTCAGCGCCGAGCACGGCGTCGGCCCCTACAACAGCGCCATCTACCAGCGCTACACCGCCTCGAATCAGCAGCACATCGCCGGCAGCCTGCAGCGCCTGCTGAATCCGGACGGCGCCTTGGGCACGGTCAAATTCGGGCCGTAAGTCCCTGATCGGCTGCCCCCGACCGGCCGCCGTCAAATTAATTCGCCAGCCACTGGCGGTTTTCACGGGCTTGGGGTACTTCCACGATAGAGTCCTTCCTCATCGTGGTTGCATCCCGAAGTCATGAGCGTCGGCGAATACCGCTCCGCCATCCTGCAGGCCTTTGACGAAACGCAAGCCATCC
>NZ_JAEUPY010000017.1 GCF_016790065.1 Steroidobacter sp. | reverse complement strand
CGAGGTTGAGTTTCACCGACAGCGTGCTGCTGGGCTGAAGCAGCAACTGCACTCGGCCGCCGTAACGATCGCGCTCATGCCAATGACCGCCGTTGGCGACGTTTTCCAGATCGCCCTCCTGTTTGTCGACGAAAGCCGAGGCACGGAATGCCAGCAAGTCGTCGATCAATGCGTTCGAGAACGAGCCGCGAGCCTTGTACGACTCGGTGCTGACGCCGCCTTCCAACTCGAGACTGCCTTGCGGAGCAAACGAAGGCGCGCGGCTGGTGTATTTGATGGCGCCGAGCGAAGTGTTCTTGCCCAGCAAGGTGCCCTGCGGGCCGCGCAGGATTTCGACGCGCTCCAGATCGGTAAAGTCTTGGTATGTCATGCCGACGTGACCGAGGAACACGTCGTCGACGATTACGCCGACGGCCGGTTCCATGTTGTCGTTACCGCTGGTCTTGCCGATACCGCGGATGGAAATGCCGGAGCGACGCGCGTTCGGCGTCGTCGCGGTCAGGCCCGGGGCACGCTGACTGAGTTCGGCCACGGTGAAGGTGCGGTCGCGGTCGAGCGTGGCGCCGCTGACCACCGAAATGGGAATGGGCACTTCTTGTAACAGCTCGGAGCGGTTTCGAGCCGTGACCACGACCTCTTCCAAGTCGCGACTGCCGCCTCCTGCATCCGTGTCCTGCGCGAACGCCGGAACGTGCAACGCTACGCCGCCACTCAAGCTCGCGGCCAGGGCGGTGAACAATCCTATTCTGTGTTTCATGGTGCCAGACTGCATGATGCGCCCCTCCCTCAGGGCGCGTGCAATCTATGGCGGAGCCGGTCAGCGGATCAGTCACGCTCCGGTTGTTTCTTAGTCACTGCCGAACTACGCAAATGACTGCATGCTGCGACGTGACTAAATGCGGTACCGGTAGGTAACGGCGTTGTTTGTAAGCCGGCGTCGGGTCACGCCGGTAACATGGCATTAACAGATAACGAATTGATCGAATGCTTCACCACTGACGTGGCTGGCGATGTTGTCGGTGCGAATCTCACATTCGACTTTCGGATTCAACTTTCATACGGATCGACCGGCAGATACTTCAGCACTGCGCCGGTGTTTGCATTCACTATCACGGTCCAGAACGAGCGCGTGCCTCGGATCGGCAGCCAACGCAATTGTTCCTCCGGCAAGTCGAGATGCTCGGCGGCCAGCAACTGTTTGGCTTCGGGCCGATGTTTGTAAAGACTCGGCATCGGGAACGCGCGTTTGGCCACATCGGCAGCGTACTTACTGTCGTAAGGAACGTAGTAGCGCGGGAAGTGTTGCAGGTCCTTACCTTCCATCGAAGACATGACCAGGTCGTTTAGTTCTTCGCGAGTGCTCGGGCGCTGCGTGCCGATCAATATCGGTCCCCACTGCGGAACGAACCGATACGGATCCTGGGCCTGCTGTAAGTCTTTATCGGCCAAGTCTTCGGCGATCACCACTTCGAAACGATCCTTGACGAATGCGATGTACACCGGTCGCGCATGCGCGATGGACAGGACGCCGTAGACGAATGCCGCGAGCTGCACGAGGCCAATGATGGTGTAGTCGAACACCAATGCGCGGCGCGTCTTCTTACTGTTATAGACGATGAGCGAGGTCAGCGGGCCGAGCACCAGGTCGCAGACCGTGATGAGTACGAAGAAACGCGTGCCGCCCAACATGGCCTGGAACGGATCGGGGTACCAGACCAGGAAGATCAGCGCCGCCGCCGCCGCCGCCATGGCCAGCGTGACCAGGAAGTGCACCAGCACAGCACGAAACTTCTCGCGCCAGACAATCATTGGACCGCTTGCTCCCCTCGCCCTTGGATAGTCCCGAATTATCCGAAACCAACCGGCACCCTGCCAAATCAGGGCTCACCGCAGTACGCCGAGCTGTGCGATGGGTCACACCACGGCCGCCCCGCCGTCCTCGCGCGCCATTGGTGCCAGTGCTTTCCGGCTCGCGAGCGCAATCGGCACGCCGATGCCGAACGCATGCACGATCAAACTGGTGATCAGGGTCAGCGGCACGAATTTGACCTCGCTCGGAAAGGCCGACAACGGCAGCACTACCAGGTTCATCACCCAGTACGTGAAGAAGCCATACAACCCACCCCACAGCACCGGCCGTGCGACCAGGAAGCGCCATCGAGTGCTGGCGAAATAAAAGATCGCGGCGATGATGAGCATCAACAGGAAGTGCAAGACCAAGCCAAGTGCTGCCGTGGCTGCGCCGCCTTGATATGAGGAAGATCCGAGCAGTCCGCTCGCAACCGATTGCAAAATACGTGTCGGTGGTACACCACGTATCGCGGAGAAACCCAAGGCGTAGGTGATATCGATGAGTCCCGCGATGAGGCCGCCCGTCACAATGGCGTAGGCTGCGCGCTGGCGCATGGCTTGGTTCCCCCGATGCCTGGGCGGTCACTCCGCCGCTGAGTGCTTCGTTTGAGGGCATGGGACCGCGGTCCTGATCCGTGGCGATGCATGCCGTGGCATCAATCTAGCGAATCGCCCGGTAAAAGTCTGCCGGCACGCTATCCCCGCTCGGGATTTGAGAGCTTTCGGCATGTGGCGATCAGCAGCCGCCGCCAGGTGAGCTATGCTCGCACCGGCGTTTACTTTGGGTGGTGCGATGACAAAAATTCCTCCCGGCGTCGGTCCGCGTTTTCCGCAGGTGGTGGTGCTGTTCGGCGCCACGGGCGATCTGGCCCGGCGCAAATTACTGCCCGGCCTGTTTCATCTGACCAGCGTCGGCTTCATTCCCGGTTGCCGGATCGTCGGCGTGTCGCTGGATGAGCTGACAGCCGATCAGTTTCGTGAGCTGGCTTACAAAGCGCTGACGGAATTCTCGGTGCGGCCGGTGGCCGATGCCGAGTGGAAAGAATTCGCAAGCAGTCTCGACTACGTGCCGCTCAGCGGTGGCCCGGCGGCGCTCAAGGCAGCGGTCGATAAAGCCGAAGCCACCTTCACCGGCGAGTCTCGTCGCCTGCACTATCTGAGCGTGCCGCCGAACGCGGCGCTGTCTGCCGTACGCATGCTCGGCGAGGCTGGTCTGGTCGAACGAGCACGCATCATCATGGAGAAGCCGTTCGGCGTGGATCTCAGCAGCGCGGTGAATCTGAATGCCCAACTGCACGAGGTGTTCAAGGAAGATCAGATCTTCCGTATCGATCATTTCCTGGGCAAGGAGCCGGCGCAAAACATTCTGGCGTTTCGCTTTGCCAATGGTCTGTTCGAGCCCATCTGGAATCGTAACTTCATCGATCACATCCAGATCGACGTGCCGGAAAGCATCGGCCTGGCGACGCGCGCTGCGTTCTACGAAGCCACCGGCGCATTCCGCGACATGGTGGTGACGCACTTGTTTCAAATCCTGGCATTCGTCGCCATGGAAGCGCCGACGTCGCTGGAACCGATTCCAATCAGCGAAGAAAAGAACAAGGTGTTCCGCAGCATGTTGCCCATCCAACCGGGCGACGTGGTGCGTGGCCAGTACGCCGGTTATCGCTCCGAAGAAGGCGTCAGTCCGCAGTCGGAGTCGGAAACCTTCATCGCGTTGAAATGCGCCATCGATAATTGGCGCTGGGCCGGCGTGCCGTTTTTTCTACGCACCGGCAAGCGCATGGCCGAAGGCCAACGCATCATTTCCATTGCCTTCCGTGAGCCGCCGAAAAGTATGTTTCCTGCCGGCTCGGGCGTCGGCGAGCAAGGGCCGGATCATCTCACTTTCGATCTGGCCGACCAGTCCAAGATGTCGTTATCGTTCTATGGCAAGCGGCCGGGGCCGGGCATGCGGCTGGACAAGCTCAGTCTGCAATTCGCCATGCGCGACACCGGCATGATCGGCGATGTGCTGGAGGCCTACGAGCGTTTGATTTTGGATGCGATGCGCGGCGATCGCACTTTGTTTACTACCGCCGAAGGCATCGAGCGGTTATGGGCGGTGTCCATGCCCCTGCTGGAAAACCCACCGCCGGTGCGGCCGTATCCCCAGGGAACCTGGGGACCGAATGCCATTCATCAATTGATCGCGCCACGTGCCTGGCGCTTGCCGTTCGAACGGGTCTGGCGCGATCCAAACAAGTTAGGCAGCTGAGGCGGCTGCGCGTCGACGACGAGCGAACAAACCCAGCCCGCCGATGGCGAACAGCGCCATCGTGCCCGGCTCCGGCACGTTGGCGGCATCGACCACCAGGTTGTCCAGGAAGAAGTTGCCGTCGCCGCGGTTACCGGCCAGACCGGAAATGATCAGCGTGTCCATGATGCCGAGCGCGGCGCTGTTGAAACCGAACAACCAGCTCTGGCCGCCGATGTAAGCCGCACGATTGGCAGGATTGCTGGACGGGAAGAAAACATCGGTGCTGCCGGTGAGCACGCCGTCGGTGTAGGCGTCGAAACGCAACGACATGCCGAGGTTGTTCAAGCCGCTGAGCAGATCCACGCTAGCCAGCGAGAACTGACCAGCCGCCGTGATTTGCAGCGGGCCATGCGCGCTCAACAAACCGGAACCGTTCAAGCTGGTGCTGGCGAGCAACGCATCGGGATAGTCGCGTGCGTAGTTGGTTTCGGTGGCACACATCGAAGTCGAGGAAATCGACACCGACGAGCCGTTGTACGCACGGTCGCACTTCTGCCAAGGCTCCATGGAGTAGCCGGCGCTCGCGTAGTTGGCGTACGAGAACTCAGGAGAAGTATCGAAGTCGTTGAAACCGACCGAGACCAGTCCTGCGTGCGCCGTGCAAGCGAAGCCTGCAGTCAACACCGTTGCCATGACAATGCGCTTCATCGAGTCTCCGTTGAGCTATCAAATTCGTGCCGCTGCGCGAAGTGGCCGCACTATGTCTGGACAGGTTATGTCGCGCTAGTGTCGCGTTGCTGTACAGGTCAAACGCTGACAGCTGCAGCCCTGGAAAATCACAGCTCGCGGACAGCGCGGTACAACTGTGATGAGTTGCGCTTTCCGGCGGTGGGAATTTGTGAAGCCGGTCGCAGAATGACGTCGGCTGGATGGATTAGGCCGTTCGCAAGGGGTTTCGGGTCGGTGCGCGTCCTGCGCAACTCGTGCGCAAGACGCGAGGTTTTCCCGACCCAAACGGCAGCGTCAGCGACGCGAAGTCCGCTTGAATTTCAGGCCCTGCACCCGACCTGAACTCATCTCGAAGCCGTTGCCGCTGAACTGCAACGTGGCATTGCCGTCGTCGTTATAAAAACCGCCGCCTTCGATGGCAAACAGCGGCGCCGGCGGCTCGTAGCCCACCGTTGCCACCAGGTGATCGCCGTCGACACTCAAGATGTAGCTGGCGTCGAGTTCTTCGCTGTAATACGTGCCGGCCAGCTTCTGCAACTGAGCCACCGTGGGCTGGCGCTCAGCCTTGGTCGGGCCGTTCTCTCGCGAGCGCGCCGCTGGAGCTTCGGGACCGTTGGGGAATTTACCTTCCAGATAAATATCCGCGATGGCGCCAGCGGCTTTGCGAGCCGGGCCGCCACCGACGTTACACAACACGATGGAAGCAAACTTCTGTTCCGGCAAATGAAGCATGAACGTGGCGTAGCCCGGAATGCCGCCGCCATGGCTCACCGCTGGCGAGCCGCGATATATTTCGACGGACAGGCCCAACGCATAGTCGATCTTCTTGCCGTCATTGAGCACGCCGGCCTGAGTCATGTCGGCGAGCAATTGCTGAGGATGACGACCGAGCTTGGGTTCGAGAAAGTTTCTGGCCCAGATCTGCAGATCCTGCGCCGTGGTGAGCAAGGCACCGTCGCCGACGATTTCATACGTCGGGCGCCACACGCCGAAACCGCCGCCCGGCAGCTTCATGTGACCGATGGCACGGCTCTTCATGATCATGCGGCGGTCGTCATAAAACCGGGAATGCAACATGCCCAGCGGCTGGAAAATATGGTCGCGGGTGAACTCGCCGAAGGTCTGGCCGCTGACCCGCTCGACGATCACCGCCATCAAGTAATAGCCGGAGTTGCTATACAAATATTGGCTGCCGGGCGCGAAGTTCAGATTCTTCTGGCGAGCGATGGCGTCGAGCGCCTTCTTTTGCGGAACCGCGTCCACCCAATTCCAACCGCCCAGCGACAGGATCTCAGGCAGGTCGCGCAGGCCGCTGGTGTGATTGGCCAGATGGCGCAGCGTGATGCGTGTGCCGTAGTCCGGCACTTCGCTCACGTATTTGCGGATATCGTCGTCGAGCGACAGCTTGCCCTGCTCTTGTAGCAATAAGAGCGAGACCGCGGTGAACTGTTTCGACAACGACGCGATGTTGAACACCGTGTCCGGACGGTTGGCCACTCCCTGCTCCAGGTCGGCCATGCCATAGGCACGTTCCAGCACCGTCTTGCCGTCCTGGCTGACCGTGACGGCGCAGCCGGGGCCGTCGGTACGAGCCCAATCCTTGAAAATCTCATCGACCCGCTGGGTAAGGTCGTCGGCCGCCGAGGCATTGGTGGCTAACAAGGCAGCGAAGCTGGCGAGTAGCGCGGTCTTGAGTTTGCTCATTGCGAATTTTACTGACATGAAGACGCCGCCCGAGCATACCGGCCGAACTCGGCGCCGCTTAGCCAGCGAGATGAGATTTTTGACCGATCGGCTGTCAATTTCAGTGGAACTTCGGATGTCATTGTGGCCGCCGCGCTTTGTAGTGCGAGCATGTTGCAAATCAATTCTTCTATCAGCGTGGAGCCGGCCGACGACCACGCAATCGGGGCCCAGAACGCCGTTCGCGGCGGTTGGGAATTCCATGGCCTCGAGCAAGGATTGACACTGGCCGTCTCGGACATGGCTGCGATCAGGCCCATTCCGCGCCATCAGGTGCCCACCGATACGCTGATGCTCGGCGTTTGCCTCGAAGGTCCGACGGCGACGCGCCGCCGGCCAGTCGATAATTCCCGCGCGAATCGCGGCCACTGCGCGGTCTATGGCGTGACCAGCGCTGAAGACGTGGCGCCGCTGTACGAATCCTCTCATCCGATGAAATGGCTGTGCGTGTTCATCGAGCGCCAGGCGCTGTTCCAGGTGACCGGCTTGCGGCCCGAAGATCTGCCTGAGGACGTCAATCGTTTCCTCAGCGACGGCGGCAACCTGCCGATGCAAAGCTTCGCCCTGTCGCCGGCCACCACTTTGATCGCGCGTCAGATCGTCGACTGCCCGTACAAGAACGGCTTCCTGCTCGCCTTCCTCAAAGCCAAGGCCCTCGAACTGGCCTGCGACATCCTGTACGCGTTGGCCAAGAACCTGCAGGAGCCGCGCCTCGGCAGCATCCAGCTGAGCCCTCGTGACCATCGCAAGTTGAAGCAGGCGATGGCCATCATCGACACCACGCTCGAACAGGCTCCGGACATCGAGAAACTGGTCGCGGCGGTCGGTATCTCTAGACCCAAGCTGCAGCTGGGCTTCCGGCTGCTCTACGGCGACACCGTCGCTCGAGTGCGCGACAAGCGCCGGATGGAGCACGCCCTGAGGTTGGTACGCTCGACGCAGCTGTCGATGGTCGATATCGCGGCCGAGGTTGGCTACGAGCACGCCGCCAGCTTCACTCGCGCCTTCAAAGCCGCCTACGGCGATGCCCCGCTGAAATTGCGTCGGGCTGCTCAGCACTCCAGCCTGCTCGCGCATCTGAGCTGACGTTAAGTTTCTAGTCGGCGCCCCCTATTGTCATTGCGACCCGGGGCGCCGGCCTTGTCGCTGAGCTGGAGGTTGGATATACCTCCCCACCCTAGCCACTCCGGCGCCGGTGGAATCTCGAATGCCTGCCATCAAGGATCGTTCCAGAGCATCGTTGACCTGTGGGTTGGCGGTGCTGGCCGCGCTTTCTGGATCCGCCCAAGCAGCCACCCCGGTGGACGCACCCGATACCCGCTCGCTGAGCGAGCTGCGTAGCGACCTCGACTCGCGCAAAACCACGTCGGCCGAGCTGGTCGAAGCGTTCACTCGCAGGATCGGCGCCATCGATCGCAGCGGTCCACAGCTGCGCGCCATCATCGCCATCAATCCGGACGCGCTCAAACAAGCCCGAGCCTTGGACAAAGAACTGCAGACCCAGGGCGCACGCGGTCCTCTGCACGGCATTCCGGTGCTGTTGAAGGACAACATCGAGTCCGCTGATCCCCTGCCCACCACGGCCGGCTCGTTGGCGCTGATCGACAACGTCACCAAGCGAGACGCGCCCATCGTGGCCAACTTGCGAGCGGCCGGCGCCATCATTTTGGGCAAGGCCAATCTGAGCGAATGGGCCAACTTTCGGTCGCGCAGCTCCATCAGCGGCTGGAGCGCTGTCGGTGGGCTGACCAAGAATCCTCACGTGCTCGATCGCTCTCCCTGCGGTTCGAGCGCCGGCAGTGCTGTCGCCGTCGCGGCTGGCTTGGTACCGGTCAGCGTCGGCACCGAGACCGATGGCTCCGTCGTCTGTCCTGCAGCCATGAACGGCATCGTCGGATTGAAGCCGACCTTGGGGTTGCTGTCAGGCAAGTTCATCGTTCCCATCTCGCACAGCCAGGACACCGCCGGCCCGCTGGCCACCAGCGTCAAAGACCTCGCGCTGTTGCTCGCAGCGTTGGTTGGCGACGAGCCTGCGTGCGATCCACCGTCCGCCGGTTGCAGCAAGTCTGATTACACCAAAGGCCTGGTGCCGACGGCGTTGAACGGCAAACGCATCGGTGTGCTGCGTTTCGAGGCCGACAAAAACGCGTATCTCACGCCGGTCTACGAGCGCGCGTTGAATCATCTGAAGGCAGCTGGCGCGACGTTGGTGGACATCGAGCTGCCGAAGCTGGAGCGCATGAGCGAAGCCGAAGACTTGGTGCTGCACACCGAGTTCAAAGCAGACATCAATGCCTATCTCGCCTCCTCGCCAGCCAAAATCAAAGTACGTAACCTCCAACAACTGATCGACTTCAATCAGCGCACGCCGGCCGAGTTGGCGTTGTTCGGCCAGGAAACGTTTGTAAGAGCGAATGGCATGCCGGCGCTGAGCGACTCCAAATATATGACCGCACGCGCTGACTCGAAGCGCCTGGCCGGCATCGAAGGTATTCAGCGACTGCTGGCTGAGGACAAGCTCGACTTGATCGTTGCGCCGAGCACCGGCGTGGCGCCGCGCGTCGATTCGATCAATGGCATACGCTGGCCAGGCTCTTTCAGCTCCATGCCTGCGGTTGCAGGCTATCCGCACCTCACTGTGCCCATGGGCAACGTGAAGGGATTGCCGTTGGGTATGTCGTTCATCGGTGCGCCTTGGTCGGAAGATTTACTGCTGGCGGCGGGATACGCATTCGAACAGCGCGCGAAGGCACGCGTCGTACCGAAGTTTCTTCCGTCCGTGGAAGCCCAAGAGCCGGCGTTCGCTCCTGCAGTGCCGTCGCCCTAGACCAACCATGCATCGACGTTGATGGTAGGTATGAGCGCACGAGCTGCGCTCATCCCGCTACTATTTCGGCGCACCCCGTTTGCCGGAGCGCCCCATGCGTCGATCTGTCTTGCTATCCAGTCTATTTGTTTTGCTTGCGCCAGCCGTCGCGGGCGCCATGGAACTCGGCAAAATGGCGCCGGCCGATCTGGCTCGACTCAAAGCCCGCACCATTTGCTCGTGCGTGTTCGTACAGCGCATGTCTGTCGATCAGTGTAGCGACGGTCGTTCAGCGATCTGGCGCTACGCGTCGACTGACGCCGCACCGCCTTTGCTGACCGCACCCAATCAGCGATTGGACGTCACGCGCACCCATGACGGCGGCTGGGTGAGATTGCTTCAAGGCGAGCAGGTGCTGGCGCAATCGCGTTATCTGCTCGATGGCGGCGGCTGTGTGACTCAGGAGCCTTCGCAGGCACAAGCTTCATCCACAGTTTCAGCGCCGGCTGCAGTGACGGATTCGCAGCCGTTGCCGCGAGCCGCTGCGCCCGCCGGCGTCGACGCAAAGGCTATCGATGCCGCCTTGAACGAAGGCTTCTCCGCAACCGGGCCACTCGCTGGCTTTGCTCGTGCTGCTGTCGTCATCCATGGCGATCGAGTAGTCGCGGATCGTTATGGCGCGGGCTACAGCGCTCACAATCTCTACTACGTCGGCTCTATCGCCAAGACGCAGAACAATCTGCTGGCTGGTCTGTTGGTTCGCGACGGCAAGCTTCGTGTGAAGGACGCAGTGAACTTGCCCGAGTGGCGCAAGTCCGGCGATGCACGCAGCAAGATCACATACGACCAACTGCTGAAAATGGTCAGCGGTATCCAGTGGGATGAGCAGTTCTGGGCGCCGAGCGAGCCGGGCTACGAAGTGTTCTTTGGTGGCGCAGGCAGCATGGACGAAATGCGCTACATGTTGCCGCGGCCGCTCGAGGCGCAGCCGGGCACTCACTACGAATATTCGACGGGCAGCGCCACGTTACTGGGTGGAGTGTTGCAAGCGAAGGTCGGTGCCGGGGCACGTGAGCCGCTGCTGAGCTATCTCAACAAACAATTGCTCGAGCCCATCGGCGCGCGACAGTTCGTCACTGAGTTCGATCCAGCAGGCACATGGACGCCAGGCCATTCGCTGTTCATCGGTGCCGAGGACTTGGCGCGCATTGGTTTGCTGCTGCGACACGACGGCGTGTGGAACGGACAGCGGGTGTTGCCGGAAGGTTGGGTCGCCTACTCCACCCAACCCGCCTTGCCCGCTGAACCTGACTACGGTGCGCAGTTGATGTTGAAGATGGCTGGCGTGTCCGGCTGCTTCGGCCATCATGGCGTGGGCTCGAACTTCCTGGTCGTCTGCCCGAAGCGCGACCTGGTGGTGGTGTGGCTCAACAGTGTGTTCAATTTCACCGGCGTGGTCGGCTTCGACGCACCCGGCAAGCTGGTGGCACGAGTCATCAGCGCATTCCCCGAGCGCGGGGCCCAGTGAGCGCACCGATGCAGCGGATCGGCTTGATCGGCGGCATTTCCTGGGCGGCGACCGCGGACTACTACCGCTATATCAACTTGGATGTGCGGCAACGACTCGGCGGTCATCACAGCGCCGACATGGTGATTCGTAGCCTCGATCTACACCCGCTGCTTCAACAGGCGAATGACATCGACGCCGTCGAGCAAGTGATGCGCGCGGCCAGCGACGATTTGCAAGCCGCAAGCGCGAGTCTCATCGCCATCGCATCGTTCACCGGCCATCGTTACGCTGGCGCATTGAAGAATGGCGCTCTGCCCTTCGTCGATCTCACTGAAGCTATCGGCGCTGCTGTTCGCGAGGCTGGCTATGAACGTATAGGCGTGTGGGCGACTAGCTATGCGCTGCAGGACTCGACGCTCATGAGCCAACTGAGCAGCGCCAGCGGAGCGCAACTGATCTCGCCGCCACGCGAGCTGCATGCTGAGTTGGATCGCATTGTGTTTTCCGAGATCGCCGCTGGCGCCTTGACGACGGCTGCAACTCAAACATTGCAGAGACTGTTGTTGCAGCAAGTTGAGCAAGGCGCACAAGCGCTGCTATTGGCCACCACTGACTTCTCGCCGTTGCTCGGCGTGCTCGAGTCACCGGTGCCGATGCTCGACGGCTCTCTCATCCACTGCCGAGCGATAGTCGACGCCGCACTAGCCTGACGAAATAATCTGCTCAGGTGCGATAACGCTCGCACACTTCGAAGATGGAGTTGCGTAACCACACGTGACGCGGATCGTCGTTGTACTTGGGACTCCAGAACATGTGCAGATCCAGTGTCGGCAGCGGCTCCGGTGGATCGATGTAGGACACGGGCAAAAACTCCATGAGCTTTTTCGCCAGCCGCTCCTGCACCAACGCGAGCCGTGATGTACCGGCCACTAGCAACGGCAGCAACGAGTAATACGGTACGACCGCGACATTGCGCTGAGTGCTGCGAAGTTGGTCGATCTCGGAGCTGAAGTTACTGCGCGGCGGGCCGCCGATATGAGGCGCATCGATCACGGTCGCGATGTGGCCGCGTTTCATGTACTCGTTCAACTCGTGAGCGGCCGGTGGCGGATGATCCTTGGAGTGCACGACCACGAACCGGTCGCTGAACAGCCGGCGGGACATGAGGGCGGCGTCATCGATGATCTGCGGAGGCGCGATGATCATGTCGATGTCTTCGCTGCGCAGGTTGCTCACCGAGCTGCGCGTGATGTTGGTGACACGCAGAGTCACGCCAGGTGCCACGCTATCCAGCTTGTCGATCAGGCTAGGCAGCAGCAACGCTGCGACAGCATCGGCCGTGGCCATGATGAATTCGCCCGACCAGCCAGCCGGATCCAAATCGTTGGACTGAAATGCCGTCTCCAGCAGTTCCAGCAGCTGTCGCACCGGTTCGCGGATGCGCTCGGCTTTGGGCGTCAGCCGCAGGTCGCGGCCCACGGCAACCAGCAACTCATCGCCGAACGCGGCTCGCAACTTCGCCAACGCAGCGCTGGCCGCCGGCTGCGTCAGGTCGAAGCGTTCGCCGGCTCGCGTCACATTCCGCGTGTCCAGCAATGCGTCCAGGATGGGCAGCAGGTTCAGATTGAAACGGCGAAGATGCTCGTTCATGCCCGTAGACGTCGCGGGGTTGGATACCACCGGCTTCGATCCTATGCGACGCCCGGCTGTTCGACAACGCGGCGCGAGCCAAAGGCGCTCGATAACAGCAACGTCGCCAGACCGCAGGCCAACATCGGAATCGCCAGCAGCACGAAAATTTGCGCTGGTGGCATGCCCGTTCCCAGCGCCCAACCGCCGAGCAGCGGGCCAGCCAGCGAGCCTACGCGCCCGAAGCCAAGCGCGGCCCCGACGCCCGTCGAGCGGATTTCTGTGGGATAAAACGCCGTCACCACCGCAGTCACGCAGAATTGCGCACCCATCACTCCAGCGCCGGCCAGTGCAATGACGGCGAGCACCGAGCCGCCGCCCGAGCGAGCCAACAGCCACACGGTAATGGCCGCCAGAAAATAAGCCGCTGTCAGTGTTCGAACCGCACCCAACTTATCTGCGGCGCGACCCAGCGCGACCGCGCCCAAGATGCCACCGACATTGAACATCACTGCTGCCAGATTGGCCGCTGCTTGCGAGGCTGCGGCTTGCTTCAAGATCGAAGGCAGCCAATTGATCAGCAAATACAGCACCAGCAGATTGGCGAAACAAATGAACCAGAACAACACCGTGCCCAGGCTGCGTCCGTTGGCGAATAACTGCGCCAGACTCGCGCGGGCCTCAGGCGCTTGCTCGACGATGAAGCGGTCGCCGGGCTGGTAGGAATATTCCGGTGCAATCCGACTCACGATGGCGCCAATGCGCTCCGGTGCTGCGCCGGCCAGCGCACTGAAACGCAGCGATTCAGGAATGAAGCGCCACAGGATCGCAATCAACACCAGCGGCGCGATGCCGCCGACGACGAACACCGCTTGCCAACCGAACTGCTGGATCAGCGGCGCGGCCAGCAATCCCGCAAGACTGCCGCCGATGGGAAAACCAACGTACATCGCGATGACCACCGAGGCCCGAGCGCTATCTGGCGCGTATTCGGCGGTGAGCGAGAGACACGCAACCATCACGCCGCCCAGCCCTATCCCTGTCAGTACGCGAGTGACGATCAGTTGAGTGACATCGCCCGCCAACGAAGACAGCAAGCTTCCGGCACTAACCAGCAGCACCGCGCCCAGCAGTACCGGACGGCGCCCGTAGCGGTCGCACAGGCGCCCCGCGAGCAGCGAGCCGATCAACAGTCCGACCACGCCGGCCGTCAATACCTGGCCCATCACCGCCTTGGGAATTTGCCACAGCGGTGCCAGCACCGGCGCCACGAAGGCCATGGATTGCACGTCGAAGCCGTCCAGCACGGCGATCAGCCAGCACGACAGCACCACTTGCCAGCGATAGCGGCCCAGCGGGGTGCGATTCAAGATGGGGCGAAGCTCGATGGATCGACTCATGGCACCGTCGCGGCAGCAGGTCCTGAGTCAGCGTAGCACCCGCGCCGCCTGGAATTTCACCCCCGGAGCATCGCTGGCGCTGATGCCTGCCATCACTGCGGCTCGCTTCCCTGAGTCAAGTCAGCCAAAATCCGCCGGATGACTGTTTTCGACACTGCCCCGCCCCCGCCACAAGCCTCCGTCAGCGTCATCGTTCCCAGCTATAACTGCGGCCGATTCCTCGCCGAAGCGCTCGATTCACTCTTTGGCCAGACGCTCCAGCCGCAGCAGATCATCGTGGTCGACGACGGCTCCAGCGACGATACCGCCGCTGTGGTCGGCAAATATTCCAGCTCGCGCATTCAATACATCCGCAAGGAAAACGGCGGTGCTGCCAGTGCTCGCAATGTCGGGCTCGAGGCTGCGAAGTGCGAATTCATCGCCTTTCTGGACGCCGACGATCGCTGGCAGCCCAGCTACGTCGAAAAAATGCACGGCTATCTGGAAGAAGATCCGACAGTGGTGGGCACGTTCGGCAATTTCGTGCGCTTCGACGACGCCACCGGCCAGCAGTCGAGCGATCAATTCCAGTCGTATCCCGAGATCAAGCGCCCGGTGCTGTTGCGGGACTTGCCCACTGCGCACGGCCGCATTCCGAAAGAACGAGCCTTCAGCGCACTGGTCGCGTGCGCGGATATTCCTGCTTACCTGCAAGTAATGATGTTCCGTCGCAGTGCCATCGAGAATTTACGTTTTGATCAGAAACTCGGGCTCGGCGCCGATGTCAACTTCGTGCTCAAAACTTTTCTGCTCGGTGGCGTGGTGTTCACCGATGAGGTGCTCGCCGAAGTGCGTCAACACGATGCCAGTGCTTCGCGCCGCTACGGCGACGTCGCGCTCCACAAGCTCAATGGACTGAAAGCGCTCGCTCCGCACGTGACGCGCGATGGCGATTTGCTCGCGTATCGCGAACGACTGGTGAGAGCTCACATCGACGCGGCCATCCAGCAAACCCAGCAAGGCCGCGTTGGCGCCGGATTGCGCACATTTCGCGATTCTTTCGCGATTCCTGGCGCTGCCGGCCGCAAGCTCCAAGGGTCGGCTCGGCTGGCCATGGCATTGCCACAAGGGCTAACTCGCAGCGCGCCCTAAACCCGCTTCTGTAGCGAATTCACCACGCTGCGGGATTATGCAAGGAACGATTTGACAAGGCTGCATGGCCCGGGTCTGCTTGATCCGGGTGACTGGGATTTCACCCCTCGAATTTACTGGGAGAACCGAACTTGACCGATTGGCGCGTGCCACTGTCCGTACTGGACTACGGAGTCGAAGAAGCCGAGGCCGCGCAGCGCGTCATCGAGCGCAGATGGCTTTCCATGGGGCCCGAAGTGTTGGCCTTCGAACAAGAATTCGCAGCCATGCAGTCGGCTCGCCATGCCTATGCCGTGTCCAGCGCCACGGCGGCGCTGCATTTAGCGATACATGCCATTGGCCTGAAGCCTGGTGACGAAGTCATCCAGCCGGCCATCAATTTCGTGGCGTCGGCCAATATGACTTTATTGGTGGGCGCGACTCCGGTATTTGCCGATATTTGCAGTCTCGCCGAACCCACTATCGATCCCGAGCAAGTCGAGCGCCTGATCACTCCGCGCACCAAAGCCGTCATTCCCATGCACTACGGCGGCAACCTGGCGCGCATGAGCGAACTGCAGGAGCTGTGCAAACGACACAACTTGTTGTTGATCGAAGATTCCTGTCACGCGATCGGCGCTCGATTTCATGACGCTCGAGGCCGCGCGCCGCACGGCATGATGGCCGGCAGCATCGGCGATATCGGCACCTTCTCGTTTTACGCCAACAAAAATCTGGCGTGCGGCGAAGGCGGCATGCTGGTCACCAATCGCGACGATCTCGCCGAACGTATTCAGATGTTGCGCAGTCATGGCATGACGCGCTCTTCGTGGGAACGTCATCACGGCCGGGTCGGCTCGTACGACATCGCCCTGCCCGGCTTCAACTATCGACTCGACGAACTGCACGCCGCCATCGGTCGCGCACAACTCGCGAAGCTGCTGCCGGGCAATCAGCGCCGCCGCGAACTGCTGGCGCGTTATCGCGATGGCTTACGAGATGCTGAGCGCTGGACCGTGGTATTCGCCGACCAACTCGAACACTCATCCGGTCATTTGATGGTGGTGGTCGCGGATTCCACCGAGACCCGAACCAAGGCCACGCAGGCACTGCGTGAGGCCAGTATCCAAACGAGCATGCACTATCCGTCCATTCTGGAATTCAGTGGCTTTCGCGAGCACTTCACCGACGTGCTGGAGTTGACACATCAATTCGCCAGCCGCGCGATCACCTTGCCGTTGCATCCCGGCCTGCGCCCCGACTATGTGGATGAGATTGCGAGCATCTTGCGTGCGATCTGATAACGCACGCATGTGCAGGACGCAGTGACGATGAAAGTCACCATGTTCGCCGCACCGTTCGGTCAGGGCGGCCAGATGCATATCCATTGCCGGAGATACATTCGGCTGCTGCAACTGACTGGCTGCGAGATCACGCTGGTCGAGCACAGCGGCGCACTGTCGCGCCCGCTTCCAGGTGTCGAACTTCGCAAATATCCGCGTCGCATGCGCCGGCTCGATGCGCTGGTGCCGGTGCTGTCATTACTGCATAAACGGCGACTGGAACCGATATTGCGAAACGCGCAGGCCGATCTGTGTCATGTGCAATGGATGGACGATCGCGTGCTGGACGTGAGCGCTGCCGGTGGCCGTCCGTTGGTGGCCACTGCATGGGGCAGCGATTTGAATGTGCCGGCGCAGGCCTCGCCGAAGAGCGCGCTGCGTAGACGAATCGGCGCGGCGCTTCGCGAACTCGATCTGCTCATCGTGGATTGCGACGACATTGCCGAGACCGCGAATCAGCTGGCTGGCACCAAGGTTCCCACGGCCACGTTGCCCATCGGTATCGACACCACGCTGTTTCAACCGAATCTGCCGGAAGAACGCCGACGCTGGCGCGAGCAATGGCGAATCGAGCCGGACGCCGTGGTGTTCCTGTCCGCTCGTCAACTCGGCGCCATCTATCGACCCAACGAAATCATCGCAGCGTTCGCAGCGATGCCGGCCTCGGCACGCGAGCGGTCGTATCTGATCATGCGAGAGTTCGGACACGGTGTCGGCACGTCGCTGCCCAAATTGCGCCGACTCGTCGAAGAGCTCGGGATCGAGTCACGAGTGCGCTGGGTCGGCAGCATGGCCTATGAACAACAGCCTGGCCTGTATGTCAGCGCGGATTTGACGGTGAACTTCCCGCAGATGGACGCGTTCCCGGTGACGATTTTGGAAAGCCTCGCGTGCGGCGTGGCGGTGCTCACCAATCCGCTACAGGCTTATCAATCCAACGGCGTCGCGCCTTACCTGACCTTCTCGCGCGAGGACTCGCTGTTGCAGCTCAGTGCCACGATGGCTGAAGCGCTCGACAATTTGCCGGCTCTGCGCTCGCAGGCAGCGCGAGGCCGCGAGCACATCGTGCAACACTTCGATGAGCGCGTCAGCGCGGTTCGCTTGAAGGAAATCTATGACGCGTTACTGCTTCGTCTGCGCCACGAAGCCGCCTAGTCCGTCGTCTCGACACGGAATTGTCGCTCGCAGGGAACGCGCACCACCGCCGCTCGCTTTATAACCGAACTGCAATGGACATGCTGTGCCTGGGCGTGCAGCATGCGCGTTTGTTTAACCTCAGCGCCGAGGGCTCGACGCATGTACTGCTGGCTACTCTTTCATCGCGAACTGCGGCGCGACGTGCCGGAAGCGGCCGAAGTTTTTCGGTTCCAGCAATCGGCCGCACAAGCCGGCATCCAGCTCGAAGTGCTGAATCCGCGCGACTTCGAGCTCATCGTCGATTCTGCCGAAGGCTGGTCGGCGGTTTATCAAGGCCGCAAGCTGCCCAAGCCGGATCTGATCATTCCTCGCACCGGCAGCGAGACCAGCTACTTCACGTTGGCCGTGCTCAGACACTTCGAGCGCCAGGGCATTGCCATGGTCAACAGCCCGGCCTCGGTGGAAGCCGTGGCCGATAAATTGCAAACCCTACAAATTCTCTCGGGCGCCGGCATTCCCATTCCCAAAACCATCCTGGGCAAATTCCCGGTGGACGTGAATGTGATCGAGCGCGAGCTGGGTTTCCCCGTGGTCGTGAAAACTTTGCGTGGTACGCGCGGCAACGGTGTGTTGTTGTGTGCGAATCGCGAGCAGTTCAACGATCTGGCCAATCTGCTCGATGGCGCGCAGTCCGGCTCCGATTTCATTTTTCAGCAGTACGTGAAAGCGAGCCACGGCCGCGACGTGCGCGTGCTGGTGGTGAATGGTCAAGCCGTCGCTGCGATGGAACGCCGCTCCACCGATGGCAGCTTCAAGTCCAACATTTCACTGGGTGGTGTCGGCACAGCGTTCGAGCCGCCGGCAGAAATGGCGGAACTCGCGGTGCGTGTCGCCAGCGTGCTCGGCCTCGACGTCGCAGGTGTGGACATCCTGCTCGACGCTGATGGCTACCGAATCTGCGAAGCCAACTCCTCGCCCGGTTTCCAGGGACTGGAAAAGGCCTGTCGTATCAGTGTGCCGGATGCGATCTTCAGCGCCATGCGCGATCGGCTCGGTTTGCCGGTGAAGACTCGCAAGCGCACGTCGTGGCAGCGGTTGCTTGATTCTTTGCGCAACGCCGTTCGCCTCGACAGTCGCCCCACTCCCAATACGGTGCGCGAACCTAGTTAGCCACCGACTTGTGCGCGGTGCCCCGGAGA
>NZ_JAEUPY010000935.1 GCF_016790065.1 Steroidobacter sp. | reverse complement strand
GGTGTTCACACCGTCGATGTACATCCAGTACGCCAACAGGAACCAGATCACTGCGCGGTACTTGCGGACTTCCTTGAAAGTGCGCACCAGCTCTTGGAAGCCTTCACGCATAGCGCGACCGGCCCCCACCGACGCTCGCTGCTCGCCGCGCGGGAAGTTACGGAAGATAGGAATCGCGAACAGCGTCCACCACACGGCCACCGAAAAGAACGACACGCGAATCGCCGCTTCGGGGCTTTCCAAACCGAACAGTGCCGGCTTGCCGAACATGAGCACGTTCACTGTGAGCAATAACGCGCCGCCCAGATAGCCCATGGCATAACCGAAGCCGGATACCGAATCGAGACGCTTGGGCGGCGCGACTTTGACCAGCATCGAGTCGTAGAAAATCAGGCCGCCCCAGAAGCCGAGCGAAGCGAGCGCAAACAAGGCCGCCGCTACTTGCCAATCGCCGACCCCCACGAATGCGAGCATCGCTGTTGGAATGACGCCGATCGCCGTGAACGCCGCCAGGAAGCGCAGATGCGCGTTACCCCGATCCGCCAGCGCGCCCAGCCAAGGCGCCATGATGGCCAGCACGAAGCTCGACGCGCCGTTGGCGATACCCAGCCAGAACGTACTGGTGATCGCGTCCTGCCCCGCCGTCAGATACTGTTTGAAGAACAGCGGAAAGAACACGACCATCACCGTGGTCGCAAACGACGAGTTCGCCCAGTCGTACAGCGCCCAGGCGAAGACCTTTTTAGTAATTAGCGGTGACTTCATACCTGGGCAATTCGTTATGCAGCGGCCGCCAGATGCTCCCGCGTCTCGCGGAAATCCAGGTCCGGCCAGCGCTCCAAGGTGAGTTGTAGATTGACCCGCGTCGGCGCCAGATAAACCAGCGCGCCGGAATGATCCAGCGCCAGATTCTCGTACGCCTTGGTGCGGAATTCTTCGAGCTTCTTGGCATCCTTGCTGTAAACCCAACGCGCGGTGTAGACGTTGACGTTGTCGAACGAGGACTGCACCGAATATTCGTCCTGCAGGCGGAACGTGACCACGTCGAACTGCAGCTGACCGACCGCACCCAGAATCAGATCGTTGTTACGCAGCGGCCGGAACACCTGGGTCGCACCCTCTTCGCACAACTGATCCAGCCCCTTTTGCAGAGCCTTCATGCGCAGCGGGTCGCGCAACACCACGCGGCGGAACATTTCCGGCGCGAAGTTGGGAATGCCGGTGAACATCAACGATTCGCCTTCGGTGAAGGTGTCGCCGATGTTGATGGTGCCGTGATTGTGCAAGCCCAGGATGTCGCCGGCGAACGCTTCGTCGGTGTGCTGGCGATCCGCCGCGAGGAAGGTCAGCGCGTCGTTGATGCGCATTTCTTTCTTGAGACGCACATGGAACAACCGCATGCCCTTGCTGAACTTGCCGGAGCAGATGCGCATGAAAGCAATACGATCGCGATGCCCCGGATCCATGTTCGCCTGGATCTTGAACACGAAGCCGGTGAGCTTTTCTTCCAGCGGCTTGACCACGCGTCCAGTGGTTTCGCGTTGTTTCGGACCGGGCGCATTCTTGACGAAGGACGCCAACAACTCGGTCACGCCAAAGTTGCTGATGGCCGAGCCGAAGAACACCGGCGTCTGTTTCGCGGCCAGATACTGTTCGATATCGAACTCCGGCGCAGCGCCGCGCACGAGCTCGACTTCATCTCGAAATACGCGTGCCCGGTCGCCGAGAAATTCGGTCGCCTCGTCGCTGGCCAGCTTATCGATGGTCGCGTGCGTACCGGCGCGGCCCTTCTCGCCGGCCTGGTAGATATAAATTCGATCTTCGATCAGGTGATAGATGCCTTGCAGCTCGCGGCCCATGCCGATGGGCCAGGTGATGGGCGCACAGGAAATCTTCAACACCTTCTCGATTTCATCCAACAGCTCCATGGGCTCGCGCCCTTCGCGGTCGAGCTTGTTGATGAACGTCATGATGGGCGTGTCGCGCAGGCGGGTCACTTCCATCAGTTTGATGGTGCGCTCTTCGACGCCCTTGGCGCAGTCGATCACCATCAACGCCGAGTCCACCGCGGTCAGCGTGCGATAAGTGTCTTCGGAGAAGTCCTCGTGACCCGGCGTATCCAGCAGGTTCACCATGTGCCCGTCGTAAGGGAATTGCATGACGGACGAGGTGACCGAGATACCGCGCTGCTGTTCCAACGCCATCCAGTCGGAAGTGGCATGCCGCGCGGCCTTGCGCCCCTTCACGGTGCCGGCCAACTGAATGGCACCGCCGAACAACAACAGCTTTTCGGTCAGCGTGGTCTTACCCGCGTCCGGATGGCTGATGATGGCAAAAGTGCGTCTTTTGCCGATTTCCTCGGGCAGTGGGCCATTCGGCATCGTCAGGGGTCCGTCGAGCAGGGGCGCGCATGATAGCCTAGAACCTGATCAACCAAATAACCTAGAAATAGGACAACACAATAACCTATAAATAGGTTGACGCAATAACCTAGAAAGCGTACAACAGGATACCCTAGAAACCAGGAACGTCGTTCTCTTAATTTTCAACGCCTTATGTCCACGCCCGCCGACAAACTGGCCGATTCGCTGGCACTTTTGAAGCAGATCCAGGACCAGGGTCGGGACGCGATTCGCGCCGGTGATTTGACCCGCACGCATCGCGAGCGGCTGCTGGCGAACGGCTTCATCCGCGAAGTGATGAAGGGCTGGTACTACCCGAGCCGGCCCGACGAACCGGCTGGCGAGAGCACTTCCTGGTACGCCAATTTCTGGGCCTTCAGTGCCGCCTATCTCGAAGAACGGTTTGGCGCCGACTGGTGCCTGAGCCCGGAACAGTCCATCTGTCTGCACACCGGCGACTGGACCGTGCCCAAGCAGTTATTGGTCCGCTCACCCCGAGGCGGCAACAAACCCACGGAGCTGTTACACGGCACGTCGATATTCGATGTGAGATTAGGACTGCCGTCGCCTACGGACACTGAAGTTCTCAACGGCGTGCGAGTCTACAAATTACCGGCGGCATTGATCTCTTGCGCGCCCTCGCAGTTCATCGCGTACCCGTTCACCTTGCGAGCCGCGCTCGCCATGGTCGGCGATGCATCCGATGTGTTGAGTCGTCTGCTCGAAGGCGGACATAGCAAAGTCGCAGGTCGACTGGTGGGCGCGTTTAGAAACATCGGCCGCGAGCAGATCGCAGCCAACATTGTGGGCGGCATGCAATCGGCCGGGTACACCGTCACCGAAAGCGATCCTTTCGAGCACGAATCTCCCATCGCATTCGGCTCGCGCGAGACGTCTCCGTACGTCAACCGGCTGCGCATGAGCTGGCAAACCATGCGCGCGGATATTCTGGCGAACTTCCCTGCCCCGCCCGGCCTGCCCGCCGATCGCGACGCCTATTTGCACCGGGTCGATGAGATCTATGTCAGCGACGCCTACAACTCGCTATCCATCGAAGGTTACAAAGTCAGCGCCGAGCTGATCGAACGCGTGCGCACCGGCAATTGGAATCCCGACGCCATCAAGAACGACCAACTACAACGCGACGCTTTGGCCGCGCGCGGTTACTGGCAAGCGTTTCAGTCGGTGAAACAAAGCATCTCGCAAGTGTTGAACCAGGCGAATGCAGGCACAGTGGCCGATCGAGATCACGCCACTTGGTATCGCGAATTGTTCGGCCCAAGCGTGGTCGCCGGCATTCTGAAGGCCGCCGAGCTGGCCGGTTACCGCAACGGCCCAGTGTACATTCGCAGATCCATGCACGTGCCGCCGAGCCCGGAAGCGGTGCGCGAATTGATGCCGACGTTGTTCGAGTTGTTACAACAGGAAAGCGAAGCGGCAGTGCGCACCGTGCTCGGCCATTTCATCTTTGTTTATATCCATCCGTACTTCGACGGCAACGGCCGCATGGGCCGCTTCTTGATGAATCTGATGATGGCGGCGGGTGGCTATCCGTGGACTGTGATTCCGCTGGCCCGACGCGCGGATTACATGGCTGCGCTGGAAGCCGCGAGTGTGAATCGCGACATCAAGCCGTTCGCTCGGTTTCTCGCCGAGCTACTCAACCAACAACAAAGCTAGGTTGCTGCTGGCGCGCGACGAAGCAGACGCTGATTGGTGAAGTCGCGCAGCACGCCCCACAAGTCCACCGTCGTGCGTCCTCTGTGGATCAGCACGTTGAAGGTGTACGCAGCGATCACGCTGACCACCAGCATCTCGCCACCGTCTTCGAGAATGAGCAGGAACTGCGCCAGCATCGGCGCCTTGAAATAACTGATGACGTGCACCACGTCGACACCGACGCCGACGATCGCCAACAGCACGATCAGCACCGCGATGTCTCGCGAAACGATGCGAGCCTGAGCGTCGCCGCGCCAGTAACCGAAGCCGATCAGTAGCGCAGTCACGCCGCCGATGAAGCCGGCAAACAGCAGCTCGCCGATGTCATCAGGCCGCAGTCCGAAAGCCACCGGCACCGAATAGTTTGCGGCCAGCCACTTGCCGAACTGCTCGTGGAATTGGAAGGCATCGTCGAGCAGCAAGAACGTGAACACCAACGTCCAGCCCAGATAGACCACCGCGCGGGTGCGACGGAACAGCGCCACCATCAGCAACGCTGCCCAGTACTGTTTGACGTATTGATACGCCTCGGGCAGGCCGTTATCGGCCTCCAGCGAGAACGGCCGACCCCGCAGCAGCGCAGTCTCGACGTAGACCACGTGCAGGAAGATGAAAGCCAGATCGGCGGCGATCAGCAATAACAGCAACGCGCGGGCGGTGGCGACGAGGCCGTGTTGTTCTGGTGTATTGGCGGCGAGCTGCATTGAGCCGGATCCGTGTATGACAGATATCGGCTTTTAACGAGAACCCCCGCCCGGCCACAAGGGCGTGGGTCACAAGCGAGGGGAAGACCTTATGGCGTGGTCAGAACGCGCTTGTAGACCAGCGCATCTTCGCGCCCGCCGGCCGCCTGGTAGTAGGCCTTGCGGACGCCGACTTTGACGAAGCCCAGCGATTCGTACAGCTTGATGGCCACCGGATTGGAAGGCCGCACTTCCAGGAACACGTCCTGCATCTCGGCCTCTTTGGCTCGACTCAGCAGGAAATCCATCAAGCGCCGGCCGACGCCGCCGCTACGCAGATCGTTGCGAATACAGATGTTCAGAATGTGCGCTTCGCCGGCGCCGTACGACATGATGCCGTAGCCCGCCACCTGGCCTTCGAACTCGACCACGCGGCACAGATACCCGACGCGCACGCAATCGCGAAACACGCCTTCGCTCCAAGGGAACAGGTAAGACGCGCGTTCGACCGCTACCACCGCGGGCACATCGACCAAGGTCATCGGCCGGAAACGCACCGATTGAAACAGCGCGCTCCGGTCGAGTTCGGCGCTCACGCCGTTGCCCCACTTTGCAACGTCTCGAAGGTACGCATGGCCAATAACAGATCGGCCCATGATTTGCGCTTCTCCACTGGGCTACGTAATAGATAAGCCGGATGGTAGGTCACCACCATCGGTCGGCCGCCTGCAATCTTATGCACCGAGCCACGCAACTTGCCGATAGGCGTATCTACTTCCAGCAGCGTCTGCGCGGCGATGCGCCCGACGCATAAGATCAATGTCGGATTCACCAACTCGATCTGCCGATACAGATAAGGAATACAGGCGCGCACTTCTTCCGGCTTGGGATCGCGATTACCGGGCGGTCGCGATTTCAAAATGTTGGCGATGAACACCTGTTCCCTGGCCAGGCCTACGGCTTTCAACATCGAGTTTAGCAACAGGCCGGCGCGGCCGACGAACGGCTCGCCTTGCTTGTCCTCGTCCGCCCCCGGTGCCTCGCCGATGATCAGCCATCGCGCGCTCCGGTTGCCCACGCCGAACACCCCGTTGGTGCGCGTGGCATGCAATGGACACTTCGTGCAGGAACGGACGGCGGTTGCAAGGTCGTCCCAACCGAGCTTCGACACACCATCGTCGTCGGCCGCCAAAAGGGCTGGCGGTGGTGCTGCAGCGGGCTCAGGCACGACGCGTAACGACTGGACTGCGACTGGCGGAGGCTCAGGAGTAAGCGCCGGCGCCGTCACCGGCTGCGCAACCGTCGCCCGCGCGCTGCCGTCTCGACGTTCCCAGACGTCGATATCGAGTGCCTTCAGGTAGGCCAGGCGGCGGGAATCCATGGGAACGGTGCGCTGTGAATGGTTATGCGCTGAAGCTTACCGGCAGCCGCCGCGCGAGACCATCGGCAAACGCTAGGGGGCTTCAACCGGGCGTTTTTTGCGAGTCAGTTTGCGCCAGACCCAGTACAGCGGCGCCGACGCGGCGTACAGGCCG
>NZ_JAEUPY010000927.1 GCF_016790065.1 Steroidobacter sp. | reverse complement strand
AACGGTCGGTGAACTTGTGTTCAGCGACGCGCATGATGGTGTCGCTTTCCGGAATCGCACCTGACAGCGCCACATCGATATCGTTGACCGCCAAGGCGGCGGCGAGTTTGTCTTCCACCGCTTCCATGATTTGCAACTGCAGATTGGGATAGGCGGCGTGAATTCTTTCGAGCAGTGCCGGCAACACCATGATGGCGGCGCTGGCCACCGCACCGACACGCACCGTGCCGCGCCCCAAGCCCAGCCGGATATTGATTTCCTCAATAGCCAGATCGGCTTCTTCGACCAGATGTTCGGCGTACGGCAATAGAGCGTCGCCAAAGCTGGTCAGCTCCATGCCGGTGGTGCGACGTTCGAACAGCTGCACGCGCAATTGTTTTTCCATCTGTTTCACCAGGCGACTCAAGGCCGGCTGGGTCAGATGCAAGGTATCGGCGGCGCGTCCCAGACTTCCCGTCTGCACGATCGCGAGAAAGGCTCGCAATTGTCGTGGTTCCAAAGCCATGCAGGGATGTTATGCCCTGGATGAAAATTGGCAATAGCCAGTACGACAGCCCTGACCCAGACTGCAAACATAAAGCACGCCGGGACTCGATGGCGTTGTATAGGGGGATGGGATGGCGCGGCAGACGACGGTCAGGGACGTGGTGTTCGATTTGCTGCGCGCATTCGGTATGACGACCATCTTTGGCAATCCGGGCTCCACCGAACTGCCGTTGTTTCGCGGCTTTCCGTCGGATTTCAAATATGAGCTCGGGCTGCAGGAAAGTATCGTCGTCGGCATGGCGGACGGTTTCGCGCAGGCCACGCGTAATGCGGCGTTCGTCAATCTGCATTCTGCCGCCGGCCTCGGTCATGCACTCGGCAATGTTTTCACGGCACACAAGAATCAAACACCCCTGGTGATCGCGGCCGGTCAGCAGGCGCGATCCATGCTGCCGTATGAGCCCTTTCTACATGCGCGCGAGGCGGCAGAGTTTCCGCGACCATATGTGAAGTGGGCCTGCGAACCGGCACGCGCTGAAGATGTTCCTGCAGCCATTGCACGTGCTTACTACACAGCGATGCAAGCCCCGAGCGGGCCGACGTTTGTTTCTATTCCGGTGGACGATTGGGATCGCAGCTGCGAGCCGGTGATTGCTCGCCAAGTCAGTCGCACGGTGCGTGGCGATCCTGAGCTGTTACGACAAGCTGCAGAGGCACTGAGTAGCGCGCGTCGACCGGCCATCGTGGTGGGGGCGTCGGTGGCTCGCGATGCTGCTTGGGAAGAAACTATCGCGCTGGCTGAACGGCATGAAGCCGCGGTATGGGTCAGCCCGATGTCGGCTCGTAATAGCTTCCCGGAAAATCACCGTCTGTTCGCCGGCTTCTTATTCGCGGACCGGGCCAAGATTGTCTCAGCTCTCAAGCCCTACGACTTGGTCCTCGTGCTGGGCGCGCCGGTGTTCACCTATCACGTCGAAGGCTCGGGCCCTTTCGTGCCGCCGACGACTAAGTTGATTCAGCTCGTCGACGATCCGGCCATGGCGGCATGGTCGCCGGTAGGTGCGTCCATCGTCACCAGTCTGAAAGCGGGCATCGAGGATTTGCTCAAAGGTGCGCCACCGTTGAAGCGCGCGGCGCCATCGCTGAGTCCGAGACCGTTGCAGCTCGCGGGTACTGAGCTGAGCGACGCCTATCTTCTACAGCAGATCGCGAAGCTGCGACCAACGGGCAGCGTGATCGTGGAAGAGGCGCCGAGCAGCCGTAGCCCTATGCACGATTATCTACCCATAGTCGCTGCCGACGGCTTCTACACCTGCGCCAGTGGCGGACTTGGCTATGGGCTACCTGCCGCTGTCGGTGTGGCCATGGGGCGGCCCGGCGCCAAAGTCATCGCCATTCTTGGCGATGGTTCGAGCATGTACGCCATTCAAGGACTGTGGTCAGCGGCGCAACGCGATCTGCCCATCGCGTTCGTGATCGTTCGTAACGGCGGCTATGAAGCGCTGAACGAATTCGGCGTGCACTTCGCCATGGACCAACTTCCCGGAGTGCAATTGCCCGGACTGGATTTTTGCGGGCTCGCGCGCAGCCAAGGAGTGGCGGCGACTCGAGTCAGGCGCGTCGACGAACTCGACTCCGCCTTACATACCGCGTTCGCGGCCCGCTCGCCGATGCTGGTGGAGGTGAACGTGAGCGGGGGCATCCAACAATGACGAGTGCGCAGGGGACGATGTCATGGACTGTCGATTGTTGATCGATAACGAAGACGTGCCGGCGTCGAACGGGGCGACGTTCGAGCGTCGTAATCCGATGACCCGCTATGTGGCGACTCGAGCGGCGGCGGCCACGGTTGCAGATGCCAAGGCCGCCGCCGATTCGGCTCGCAAGGCGTTTCCGGCGTGGTCGTCGTTGGGGCCGACGGCGCGTCGTTCATTGCTGTTACATGCAGCGGACGAGTTGGATAAACGCACACCAGCTTTCATCGATGCCATGGTCGAGGAAACTGGGGCGACGGCGCCTTGGGCGGGTTTCAACGTGATGCTGGCGGCCAATATGTTGCGTGAAGCGGCTGCGTTGACGACGCGGGTGGCCGGGCAAGTCATTCCATCCGATCGGCCGGGCTCATTAGCCATGTCGATTCGGCAACCCGCGGGTGTGGTACTCGGTATCGCTCCTTGGAATGCGCCGGTCATTCTGGGTGTGCGAGCTATTGCGACGCCGTTGGCTTGTGGGAACACGGTGATATTGAAGGCCTCGGAAGTCTGTCCCACCACCCATCGCTTGATAGGCGAGGCGATGCGAGCGGGAGGGCTGCCGCCCGGCGTCGTGAACGTCATTACCAACGCACCCAGCGATGCTTCCACCATCGTCGAGACGCTGATCTCACATCCCGCGGTGCGCCGGATCAACTTCACCGGCTCAACTCGAATCGGCAAGGTCGTGGCCGCGGCGGCGGCCCGTGAGCTCAAGCCGGTGTTGCTGGAACTCGGTGGCAAGGCGCCGTTGCTGGTGCTCGACGATGCCGACCTGGATCAAGCCGTCAACGCCGCCGTGTTCGGTGCCTTCATGAATCAAGGCCAGATCTGTATGTCGACGGAGCGGATCGTCGTGCACGAGTCAGTCGCCGACGCCTTTGTTTACAAGCTGGGGACCAAAGCTCGCTCGCTGCCCGCAGGCGACCCCCGAGGCAAAGTGGTGCTGGGCTCGTTGATCGGGCCGGAGTCGATCTCGCGCATTCAACGGTTGCTCGACGACGCTGCATCCAAAGGTGCGGACCTGGTGCTACGAGGCGAGGTGAATGGCACGGTGATGGCAGCGACTGTCGTCGACCGCGTCACGCCGGGGATGGCCATCTACAAAGAGGAGTCGTTCGGCCCGGTCGTGTGCGTCATGCGCGTCAAGGACGATGACGAGGCGGTGCATGTCGCCAACGACAGCGAATATGGGTTGAGCTCAGCCGTGCATAGTCGTGACATCCCGCGGGCATTGAAAGTTGCCGCGAGGATCGAAGCAGGCATGTGTCACATCAACGGCCCCACCGTGCATGACGAAGCGCAAATGCCGTTCGGCGGCATGAAAGCCTCGGGCTATGGCCGCTTCGGTGGTGACGCCGGCATTGCCGAGTTCACCGATCTGCGCTGGATCACCGTAGCCACCGAGCCGGTGCACTACCCATTTTGAGTCTGACAAGGAATCCACAACGGGCGATTCAAGGGGGACCTCATGAGCGGCGTCAGCGACGACTATCGTTTCAGTTCTCGGCAAGCAGCTTGGCTGTTGCTGTTGCCGACGGTGTTGGTGAGCACGGTAGCGATGGCGCAGTCGGAACGACAAGGCGCGTTATTGGAAGAAGTGATCGTCACGGCGCAGAAGCGTGCTGAGAACGTGCAGGACGTGCCGATCTCGATGCAAGCCTTCACCGCCGCTGAACTGCAGAACGCTCGCGTTGGTGAGCTAACCGACATTGCGCGGATGGCGCCGAACCTCAACGTAGTCGTGCAGAACGCGATGAGTCAGCACATTGTGATTCGCGGCGTCGGCACCAACGAGTTCTTTGGCAATGCGCCTTCGTCCGTGGGCTTATACATGGATGAAGTGACCATGAACTCTTCGTACATGAGCACGCTGGGCTTGTTCGACATGGAGCGCACCGAGGTATTGCGGGGGCCGCAGAACAGCCTGTTCGGTCGGAATACGACTGGCGGTGCGGTCAACTACATCACTCATCAGCCGAAGGTCGGCGGTGAGACGGAAGGTTACGCGCTGCTGACTTATGGACGACACAATCTCGCGGAGGTGGAGGGCGGTGTGACGCTGCCCATGGGCAATCAAGCCGCTGCACGTATTGCCGGCATTTATCACAGCCGCGACGGCATCTGGAACAATCTGGACAGCGGCGATCGACACTATGGCGATCAAGAGCGCTACTCGTTGCGAGCCACGGTGGCGTGGGAGCCTTCCGAGCAGACGCGCTTTACGTTCAGTGCACATCATGCACGTGACGACAGCCAAGCTCAGCCGCAGAAGGTGGCGGGCGCCTTGATCAACTCACCGCCGCTGCGAATCAATGACATCGCTCCCGCAACCCGCAATATCGACTGGACCAATGGCAATGGCGCGGCCGGCTTGGTCAACATCGAAGGCATCGATCATCACACCAATCGTTGGAACGATGTTTACACCGGCGGCTCGCAGCGGGCCGATCTGTGGGTCGACGGCGGCTACCTGAAGATCCAGCACGACTTTGGCAACGTGTCGCTCACGTCCATCTCTTCGTACGACCGCACTCATGCCTGGTACGAAGAGGACAACACGGCTAACGGCAATCGCACCGTGAACACGGACGTGCTGATCATCGACATGGACCAGGAGTACAAGCAATTCACTCAGGAGCTACGGCTCGCTTCCGATGACGGCGATGCCAGCTTCCGCTGGATTGCCGGCCTCTACTATCTGCAGGAGGACGCGCTGCTGGCGCAGAACATTCGCTTCGGCAGCAATGGTTTCCCGGGTGCGCATCCGTCGGCGGTCGGAATTACGCCGCCGAGCCTGTTCGATATCATCCCCAATCCGTATCAGAACACGGTCTCGTTCAGTATTTCGGACCTGGAGGACCAGAGTCTGTCGGCCTATGTCCACACGGATTATGAGTTCATCGATCAACTCACACTGACTGTGGGCTTGCGCTACACGCGTGATGACAAGGCGAACCCGTCTTACTATGCCGGCGCGTTCGACAAGACTGGCCGCAGTCCTGCGACTTACTACGACCGTGAGTTAGTCGAAAGACTCGCAGCGGGATTGCCGGCGTGTCTGCCCAAGACTAACCCTGCGTACATTCCATTCACCCGCTGCGCGAACACCAATACTTCGCGCCCTAATCTGGAAACCGATCAGGTCGGCGGCAAGATCGGCTTGCAGTATCACGTCACCGACGACTTCATGCTGTACGGCGGTTACTCGCGCGGCTTCAAGTCCGGCAAGTTCGACATGGAGTTCCTGCATACGGATGACACGCCGTTTCCGCAACGGCCGCTGGATCCGGAAATCCTGGATGCGTTCGAGGTGGGCTTCAAGTCCACGCTGGCGCAGGCCTTCCTGTTCAACGCGGCGGTGTTCTACAACATCTGGAAGGATCAGCAGGTGTTCAACGTCGGCGTCAACGGGCCGGAGTTTTTCAATTTGCCCGAGTCCAAGATCTACGGTGCCGAGGCCGAGTTCGAATGGGTGCCGAGCCGTGACTGGCTGATTCGCGGCAGCCTGGGCTATTTGCACACCGAAATCACCGACGTGACCGGCATCGACTTCGATTTGCGTCAGGGCGATTTCCAGAAGGGTCACGAGCTGCCGCTGGCGCCGGAGCTCACCGGCAACGCCGGCGTGCAGCGCACGTTCGAGTTTGCCGCCAATTCGTTGGTGCTGAGTGTGGACTATCGTTACCAGAGCAGCTCCAAGGTGAAGTACAGCCCGCAAGTTCCCATCGACGAATACGAGTCGCGCGCCGAGGTGAATGCGCGAGCATCGTTCATCTATGGCGAGGACGATCGCTATGAGATCTCGGCGTTCGGTAACAACCTTACCGATGAGAAGTACTGTGTAGAGATTCAAGACCTGCGAGGCGTGTCCGGGTCGTTCTACTGCGTGCCCAACGATGGCTTGGCGCAGTATGGCTTGCAGGCACGTTTCCGTTTCTAGCGGAGCAGACCATGCCCGACGCACCCGGTGGCGAGTTCTGGCGGGAGTTACAGCCCATCAAGCAGGTGCTCCGGCCCAATGCGCTGCCGGAGTTGTTTCATGCCAAGGTGGCCGACGCCGATGACAAGTACTTCGTGCCGTTCAGCGACACGGTGAGTTCCCGGCCGTTGTGGATCTCGACCCAACGAAACATGTGGGCCGATGTGCTGATGGCCAAGCGCGCCGGGCTGGTGAATCGTCACTATCATCCGCACCAGATCTTCGCCTATACCATTTCCGGCAAGTGGGGCTATCTGGAACATGACTGGACAGCCACCGCCGGCGACTTCATCTACGAAGCGCCGGGCGAGAGCCACACGTTGGTGGCCTACGATAGCGGCGCACCCATGCGCGTATTTTTCGTGGTGCAAGGGCCGTTGATCTGGCTGGACGAGCAAGGCAACGGCGTCAGTCATTACGACGTGTTCGACTACGTCGCCGCCGCCAGGGAACATTACGACAAGGTGGGCATCGGCGCCGCCTACATCGACGCGCTGATCCGATGAGATAACAAACGTTCATACGATTGGGGGGACACATGGAGAAGCTGGCAAGCAAGTGCTCACTCGCCTCTACGATTGCGTTGTGTTGGGTCGCTCCGACGACGGTCTCGGCGGCCGAGCAAGAGACCGGATTCGTGCTGGAAGAGGTGCAGGTAACGGCCCGCAGGGTGGAAGAACGGTTGCAGGACACGCCGGTGTCGGTGGCGGTGTTCACGCCCGAGACGTTGGAGCGGCGACAAGTGTTCTCCACCGACGATCTGGACCAAACCACGCCCAATCTGGTGTTCAACAGTAGCGCGCGACTCGCTGGCAATAGCTCGGCAGTGGTCGTGACCATTCGCGGCATCGGACAGACCGATCCCACACCGGACGTCGATCCAGGAGTGGGTTTGTATATTGACGATGTTTATATGGGGCACGGTGTCGGTGGTAGCATGGACTTTCGCGACATCGCCTCAGTGCAGGTTCTGCGTGGACCGCAAGGCACGCTGTTCGGAAGAAACACCATCGGCGGCGCGGTCCTGATCACTACCAAGGATCCAGAGAAAGACTTCGGTGGCACGGCGAAGGTGGGCATCGGCTCCGACAATCTTCGCGATGTGTTCCTGGGCTTGGACGTGCCGATGAGCGAAACGCTGGGCGCGCGGTTGTCATTCGGCGGGCGCAAGCAGGATGGCTTCATCGACTATCCCGCCGAGAACAAGAAGCTCGGCGACGTGAACACCTATACCGTCACTGGCAAATTGGTGTGGACACCGAGCGAGCAGCTGACCGCCAAGCTGGCGTTCGATTACACCGAGGCCGATGAGAACGGCGCGGCGTTGACCAACGTGGCCATCAATCCCACGTCGGCGTTCCCGCGCAACGTCAGTTTTCTCGCCGGCTGTCCCGGAATGACCACCCTAGGTACACCCGTGCCGCAGATCGCCGATCCGCGCTGTGCAAACAACCTGATGCTCGGTGGTCCGTATGTGAACAACGGCAACTCCCGGGTCAACAGCGACCTGGAGAACCGGGGCGTGGGACTGAACATTCAATACGATCTCAGCGAGCGCTGGAGCTTGAAGTCCATCAGCTCCTATCGCGAGATCGAATGGAACGGTAATCGCGATGCCGACGGCACGCCGTTCCCCATCCTGTCCACGGACTATGACGTGGAAGGCGATCAATGGAGCCAGGAGCTGCAGCTGATCTTCACTGGCGCCAAGCTCACAGCCGTCAGCGGCGCTTATTATTTCGAGGAGCGCTCCGACGACACTTTGATCGTGACCTTTTCGCCGCCGGGCGTGACTCAGTCACCCCCTGGCTTCACGCCTCCGTCTACCGGCAACTGCGATTGCAATACCGTCAAGAATCACAGTTGGGCGGCGTTCACTAATTGGACTTACAAACTCACCGAGCAGCTGAGCCTCGGCGCCGGGGCCCGCCACACCTCGGACACCAAGGGTTCATTGCCGGACGAGTACGATCTGCGCACGCCCACTGTGAAGTGGCTGCCGGTGCAGCTGTACCAAAAGACCTTTTCCAAAACCACGTTTTCAGGAAATATTTCGTATCGCTGGTCGGAGGCCGCGATGACGTACTTGAGTTATGCGCAGGGCTTCAAGGGCGGCGGTTGGAATAGTCATTTCAATCGACCCATCCAAGCCACGGATCCGCATCTGTTCAAGGAAGAGACGGCGGAGAGTTACGAGCTCGGCTTCAAGCTGGACTTGCTCGACGCCACGCT
>NZ_JAEUPY010000827.1 GCF_016790065.1 Steroidobacter sp. | reverse complement strand
GCCCAGCGGCATCGACCTGGGCATCGGCGCGCTCAGCACGCTGCTCAGCATTTACCGGAGCGCCGAGACCCAGCGCTGGGTGGATCTGGAGTAGAGTGCTCCCCGAGGGCAGGCCAGCGGCAGAGAGTTGTAATGAAATCCAAGCTTGGGCCGTTATTGGTCGACGAACTGGCGCGGGTCATTCAGAGCGACGGTCAGCCCCTGGCGGTGAGCCGGAAAGGTGTCGAGCTGATCATGCGTTTGGGCCGCTCGCCCAACGTGCCGGTGCGCCGGCAGGTCCTGTTACGCGATCTGTGGTCCGAGCGCGATGTGAGCGACAAGGCGCTGTCCATGCTGGTGGTGGCGGTGCGCCGGGTGTTGGCGCCGTATTTCGATGGCAGTCCGGTCATCCAGACCCAAGCCGGCGTGGGCTACGTGCTCACGGTGCCGTACCAACCCAGCGAATCGACTTCGGTGCTGGTGCAAGTGGCACGCAAGGCGCGTGGCCGCATGCTGATCGCAGTCATGGAACCGGTCATGCTTGCCGAAGGCGCCGAGGCCATCCGCTTGGGCGCCGGGCTGCGTGAGACGCTGCTAGCCAGTCTCGGTGCCGAGCCGAGTCTCGAAGTCAGCGTCCGCGGCGAGGTGTTGGCCGACGACGAGCCTGAGCAATTCACGTTCTCTATCCAATCGTCGGTGCGGTTGCTTGGTCAGCAGGTGCTGTTCAACGTTCGGTTGCTCACGCCACGCGACGGCAAGGTTTGCTGGACCTCGAGCGAGCGTGCCCCGATCAGCGATACCTACGATGCCGAGACCGCGTTGTGCGAACGGCTGGCTGCCGAGTTGCGTTTCGCCGCTGCCAGTTACAGCGGTCGCCAGGTGTGGGCGCAGTACCGTCAATCGAGCAGCTTTCGTTCCGTGGTCGAGGGACAACTGTTCGTAGCCGCACGCAGCGGTGCAGGGTTTTCTGCGGCCCGCGAAAAATTCCAGAATGCTTTGGCGTCCGACCCCGGTTGTGCGCCAGCCTTGGTCGGCATGGCCGACTGCGAAATCCTGAGCATGTTCTACGACGGCGCCAATGCCAGCGGTGCTTCACAACGCGCCATGACCTATGTCGAACGCGCGTTGGCACTCAATGGCGACCTGGCCTCGGCGCATTCCACTTGCGGCTTCATCAATCTGGCCCGGATGCGTTTCGATAACGCCGAGCGTGAGCTACTGCAGGCGATTCAGCTCGACGAATCCAGCGCGGTGGCGTTGCAGTGGTATGCCGACTTCCTGATTTCGCAGGGTCGGGTGCAAGAGGCAGTGCATGTCGGGCATCTGGCGGTGTCGCGTGCGCCGGAGAATGTCGTGGTCAATGCTCAGCTCGGTCAGTTGTTACATCTCGCCGGCATGTTCAACGAGTCGCGCGATCAGTTACAGCGCGCTCTGGCGTTGGACAGCCAGGCCGCCGGCGCGCATTGTTTCATGAGTTTGAATTCCATGATGCTGGGCGACGCCGAAGCCATCGAACTGGGCCGCCGGGCGGTCGACTTGTCGCCCAACACGCCGTTGTATCGCGGTGTGCTGGCCTCGGCATTGGCGAAATTCGGCGAGCGTGAGCGAGCGTTACAACAGCTGCAGATGCTGGAAGCTCAGGCGCAGAGTTCACCCTCACACGCCGAAGCTGCGATGCTGGCCTCGGCGGCCTTGGGCCAGACCCGGCGAGCCATCGATTGGTTTCGCGTGGCCACCGCCGAAGGCGCGGCATGGACCCTGTATGCGCCGACCTTGCCGATGCTGGAGGGCATCCGGCGCGAAGCTTCGTTCCGAAGTTTGCTCCAAGCTCGCGGGCTTGCTGTCGCCGCCGCCTAGCGGTTGTTACCGACTGCCGGATGCTGCTTTACCTGATCGCAGGCAGCGTGCTCCGATCGATCCGCAGCGAGCCTCTCATGAAACTGATCGCACTCTTGCTATCTGCCGTGCTGATGGGCGGCGTTGTCTCGAACGCCACGGCGTCCGCACCCGCACCACGCGCCATGGCCGAAACCGGCCTCGGCCAATATCGAGTCGCTGAACCCTTTCGTTACACCGAAGCCGTGCGTCGCTCGGTTTACGTGCCGGCCCGCGACGGCGTTCGCTTGGCGATTGATTACTATCTGCCGGCCGTGAATGGTCGCGCCGTCAGCGGCAAATTTCCGACGCTGCTCGAGTTCACCCGTTATGGTCGCGCCGTGCCGCGACCCGATGGCGGCACCATGCGTTGGCCGGATGCACCTGCAGATCGGCAGGGCGTGTTGAAGATTCCTGCGAACGCTTCGGGTCCGCTGCTGTTCCTGGCTTATGGTTATGCGGTGGCCGTCGCGGATATGCGCGGCGCCGGTGCTTCCTTCGGGCCTTCGTACAACGAAGGCGACGGCGTCGAAGGCCGGGACGGTTTCGATCTGGTCGAATGGCTGGGTCGCCAGCGCTGGAGCAACGGCGCGGTCGGCATGTTCGGCGCTTCCTATCTCGCTGAGATTCAGCCGCGCATTGCTGCCGAACGGCCGCGGGCTCTGAAGGCGATGTCCATGCAGGTGGCGTTCTTCGATGGCGCCAACGGTGCGTACTCCATGGGCGGCATTTATCGCGCTGGCTGGCTCGGCGCATGGAGCTCGCGTGTGGCTGTCAATGACAATCGCTCCACGACCATCCAACAACGCATTCTGAACATCGCCGAGGTGGATGCCGATCCCGAGCAAACATTGCTACGACAGGCCATCGACGAACATCGGCGCGGTGGCGACACCGATGGCTACAACAGTCATTTCGAAGAGTTCAAGACGCTCGGTGTACTGCGCGACCGGCTGACGTTCCTGGATCAGTATCAGGTACAAGGCCAGAACAACTTGCAGACCATCGTGGACCGAGTGAATCGCAGCGGCGTGCCGGCATTGTTGTTCGGCGGCTGGCATGACATTTACTCCAACGACATGCTGTATTGGTACGCCAACCTGGAAGTGGCCAAGAAAATGATCTATGGCCCCTGGGCGCACGGCTACCTCGGTCCCATGCCCAACGATCCGCGAGATCGCGAACGGCAAGCCATCGTGTCGCGCGAAACGTTGCGCTGGTTCGATCGATGGTTGCTGGGCGTGCGTAACGATGCCGAGACTCGCGCACCCATTTACTACGGTCTGCAGAGAACGCGCTCGCAAACCGATTGGTATGAAGCTCAGCAGTGGCCGCCGAAAGAAGTCGTCTCGCGTGATTTGTTTCTTTCCACGCAGCCGGCCGCAAGCGTGCTGTCTCAGAACGATGGTTCGCTGGCGCTCGCTCCTCAACAGCAATCGCAGCGACAGCCTTGGACAGTCGACTACACGACTACCACAGGCACCATCGGTACGCGCTGGCTGTTACGTAAGGTGTATGAGATCGACATGGCGAGCAACGACATGAAGTCGTTGACCTTCACGTCGCCACCTCTCGCTCGGGATCTGCAGGTCGTCGGCGTGCCCACTGTGAAATTGTGGCTGTCCTCGGAGAATGCCAAGGACGCGGATGTGTACGCGTACCTGAACGCAGTCAACGAAGATGGCGAGTCGCGTTTGGTTGCCGAAGGCATTCTGCGCGCTTCGCATCGTAAGTTGGGTAAAGCGCCGTACAAGAACTACGATTTACCATTCCCCACCTCGCTGTCCACCGATGTGAAAGCGGCGGCGCCGTTGTCGGAGCAGCCAGTCACGCTCGAATTCGCGATGCTTTCTACCGGTCGCGTGTTCCATGCAGGCGAGCGGTTGCGTTTGACCATTGCGGGTGCCGATCGTGACAACACCGTTACCATCGAACAACAACCCACCCCACGCCTGGGCATTCATGTCGGTGGGAACGCCGCATCGGCGCTGACGCTACCCGTGCTTGGCGATGCTCCTCAGTTCGTTACGCCGTGAACACCTCCCACGGCGTTACTTGCGAACGGATGAGTCCTTACCCGCGCTGACCTAACTTGTAGCCCTGCAAGATGCGCTGCTTCGAGCCGCGCTCGAGGCAGCTAATTACTAAATTTGGGGAGGTTGAGATGATGCACCCGATTCGCGCTCGGTCTGCGCTGCTATGCCTGGCACTCGCGGGCAGCGGCACCGTGCTGGCGCAGAACACGCAGACGCCTGAGGTGGAGGAGGTGATCGTCACCGGCTCCAACATCGTGTCGTCGCTGGACGCTGAGAAGCGCGGTGCGCCGGTGGAAGTAATCACCGCCGATGCCATCGCCAAAACCGGCGCCAACTCACTGGCCGACGTACTCGCCAACAATCCTTCGATCACCGGCGGTGCGCAGGGCGAACAGGACAGCGGTGGCCGCGGCTTCATCAACTTGCGCGGCTTGGGCACGCAATACACGCTGGTGTTGGTCAACGGCCGTCGCTTGTCGGCCAACGATCCGGCCAACGTGCTGGCCATTCCCGCCGATGCCATCGAGCGAGTGGAAGTGCTCAAGTCGGGCGCCTCGGCCGTGTACGGTTCCGATGCTGTGGCCGGCGTGGTGAACGTGATCCTGAAGTCCTCGTCGGACGGCATGCACGCCAACATGACTTACGGCGACACCACTCAGGGTGGAGGTGCGACCACCGAGTTGAATTTTTACGGCGGCTTCAACACCGACAACTCGCGCTTTTTCTTCCTCGGCAGCCGCATGACGCGCGATGAAATCACTGCGACTCAGCGCGGCATCACCTCGACCAGCGACAAGCGTCGCTTCGGCGGGTATGACGAGAGCAGCTCCATCGGCAGCCCGGGCCTCATCAGCGGCGTGACTGGCTCTCCCGATTTGATTGCCGATGCCACGCGCGTGCGTCCCGGCAACTATTCGGTCAATCCCGCCGACTATCGTGCTTACAACGCCAGCACCGATATGTACGACACGCTGGCCAGTGGCGATCCGAGCATCATTACCAATCCCGAACGCTTGACGGTGCTGGGCAACTTCGAACACGACTTCGACAGCGGCGTGACGTTCTTCGCTTCCGGCTTGTATTTCCAGATGCTGGAAAACAAGTGGAATGCGCCGCGCTCCATTTCGTTCAGCTCGGTCGGCACCATTCCCGCCAGCAATCCCTACAACCCGTTCGGCGAAGATCTGACCAGCGTCGATTATCGCGCGGCGGAGTTGGGCCGCACGCGCGATGAAAACACCGCGGCGACTCGTCGCTTGAGTGGCGGCTTGCGTGGTGACATCGGCAACTGGCAGTTGGAGTCGGCGCTGACTTGGTATCGCAGTGAAGTCACGCAGCGCTCTCACAACAACATCATCGCTTCGCGGTTGCAGGAAGCCGTGAATCGCACTGGCCCGACGGCGTTCAATCCGTTCTGTAACGCTTGTAACACCACGGCGCAGTACGCTGGTGTGCTCGGCACTCGCGGCTATGACATCGGCTTCGACGCGGACATCGCCGACATTCGTGCCAGCGGCCCGGTATTCAATCTGCCGACCGGCGCGGTGCAGGCCGCTGTGGGCGGCGAGTATCGTCGCGAGCAAGTAACGGTCGACTACGATTCGCTGTGGCAGGTGGGTGGTTGGGTCGGCATGGGCCTGCCGGGCGCCTATGATTTGTCGCGCGACATCTACTCGGTGTTCGCAGAGGTTCGTGTGCCGCTACTTGCGGCGCGTAACGGCAGCGACAACAGCCCGCTGGAATTGTCGTTGGCCGGACGCTACGAGGACTACAGCGACTTCGGTACCACCACCACGCCGATGGCGACGCTGCGTTTTGCAACGCTCGACGATCAGCTGACCTTGCGTGCTTCCTATGCCGAGGCATTCCTGGCGCCGTATCTGGAACTCGCCACGTACGATTACAACTATAACTTCAGCGATGTGTTGGTCGATCCGAACACCGGCGATCCCATCGAGGCGCTGATCTATGGTTCGGGCACCCCCGACATCAAGCCGGAGACCTCCGAGACCATCAACATCGGTGCGGTGTTCACGCCCGATGCGGTGCCCGGCCTGACCGTTTCGTTGGACTACTATCGGATCCAGCAGAACGACTTCGTGCCTGGCACCACCAGCCCGCAAGGCGTGCTCGACGGCACGGCGAACGGCACTGCCACCTACGGCACCAACATCGGTCCCAACGGCGAAGACGTGATCGTGCAAACGTACTTCTACAACGCCGGTCGTCGCCGCAGCTCGGGTTATGAGCTGAGCCTGAACTACGCGTTCCCGGAATTCGACTTCGGCAAGGTCAGTGTCGATGTCGGCCTGGCGCGCATGGCCACGTTCGAAGTCGAAGATGGCGACGGCCGTCTGGTCAACATTGCCGGTGGCTACGATCCGGCCGGCGGCACGTTCTTCTCGACCGGCGCTTTGCCCAAGACGCGAGGCTTGGTCGGGTTGAATTGGGAGCGGGGCGCATTGTCGGTGTCATCGCAGTACAGCTTCATGACCAGCTACCGCGACCTGTCGCCGAGCGCCGAATACATCGATCGCAAGGTTCCGTTCTATGCCACGGCCGACTTCCAAGTCAGCTACACGCTGGGTGACGACGGGGCGCCGGTCGAGTGGTTGCCGGCGCGTTCGGCTCGAGTGACGCTGGGTGTGGAGAATGCGTTCGATCGCGAAGTGCCGTTCGTGGTCTTCCGCAATGACTACAACAGCTACGAGAACGATCTGCGCGGGCGTTATATTTACGCGCGCCTCAGCGTCGATTTCTAAGCCTTAGCAGGTAGCCATGAGCCAACCCACTGCGATTTCGCCGCCGCTCGTTGCCGGAGCCTCAGTGCCTCGGCAAGGGCTGACCCGAATGCATCTGTTCATGATGTGTTTCGGCGCCATCGTCGGTGTGGGTTGGATTACCGTGCTCGGCCAGTGGCTGTCGCTGGCCGGCCCGGGTGGCAGCGTAGTGGCGCTGTTACTCGGCGCCGTGTCGGTGACCATCGTTGCTTCCAACTACGCGTTGTTGGCAAGGCGGGATTTGTTCGCGGCCGGTGGTGAGATCGGTGCGGTGAAGGAATCGCTCGGAGCGGGCGCTGCCTTCGCCGTCACCGCGGCACTGTCGTTGGCCACGTTGGGTGTGGTGGCCTTCGAAGCAGTGTCGGCCGGCTGGATCCTGGTCACTATCTTTCCTGCGTTGGAAGGCCAGCCGCTGTATCAAGTGTTCGGTCAACAGGTGCACCTGGGCAGTGTGATCATTGCGCTGGCCGGCACTATGTTGGTCGCGGTGTTGAATGTGAGGCCCATCACCAGCACAGCCTCCGTGCAGAATGGCATCGTCGCGATCAAGCTGGGTGTGACCTTACTGTTTTGTGTCGCTGGCGTGGTTGCTGGTCAGGCAAGCAATCTAGCGCCGCTGTTGCCGTCGCCTGCCGATGGCTCATCGCCGTGGCCCGGTGTTTTCGCACTGACGGCGACCATGCCGCTTTGGTATGCCGGCTTTCATGTGGTCGCGATTCTTTCTAACGAGCGCGCCGACAGTGTGCGCCCCGCAGATGTGGCGGGAGCAATGCGCGGCTCAATCGTGGCCGCTTTCATTTTCTATGCGTGCATCGTGCTCGCTGCCTCTTACGTCGTGCCGTGGCAAACGCTGCTCACAGCGCCATTGCCTGCGGCGGCTGCTTTCCGCAACGGACTCTCGAGCACGACCTTTGCGAATCTGGTGTTGATGTCCGGTCTGCTGGGTATTTGTTCCGCTTGGATCGCCTGCTTCGCCGCGTCGGTGCGAGTGCTGAGACAACTGCTGTTACAGCTCACCGGAAGAGAGTGGAATGCGCGCTGGGTCACTGTCGCCATTGCGGTCATTGGCGGCACGCTCGCGCTCGCGGGGCGGCCGGCGCTCGTGCCCATCGTCAATGTCGCCGCCATGTGCTTCGGTCTGGTGTATTTGCTGGTGAGCATCGCGACGTGGCGACACGCCGTGACGCTGCGTGAGCGAGCCATTGTGATTCTTGGTGCAGTCATCGCCGGTGCGATGGCTGCTTATGTCATCGTTTCCAGTGTCGCTGCTGCCGGCTGGCTGGCGCCCGAAGTTCTCGTGGCGTTGCCTTCATTGCTGGCGATTACCGCGGCCTGGGTATTTCGGAAGGGAGTGAAATCTCGTGCAAATTGAAGCGGCGCATGCCGAGCGTGCTCGGCAACTGCTGAAGTCCAGCGTCGTCTGGGACAACGTGTGGCCGGTGGACTTGCCGGGCCATGAGTCCGTCGGCAACACCTGGGATCAATTGGATCGATTCGCTGCCGCGGGCGTCACCGCGATTGGTCTCACGCTGGCCGGTGACAATCACAACAGCGCCGAGGCATTGCGCTTGACTGCTTGGGGACGTAGCGAGCTGCGTGCTCGCGAGTCGAAGGTGATGCTGGCGCAAACGGTTGCCGACATCGTCGAAGCCAAACGCATTGGCAAGTTGGCGGTGGTGCTGCAGTTCGAAGGCACGCGCTGCTTCGAACGAGATTTGAACCTGATCGATGCGTTCTACGCTCTCGGCGTGCGCCAGACTTTGTTGGCTTTCAACAATGCGAACTGCACGGGCAGCGGCTGTGCCGAGAAGGTCGACGGTGGACTGACTTCTTATGGCCGTCGTTTCATTCGCGAAGCGGAGCGTGTCGGCATGCTCATCGACTTGAGTCACGTCGGTCGCCAAACCTCGTTGGATGCATTTGCCATGGCACAACGGCCCATGGTGATCAGTCACTCCAACGCCAACGCGGTTCATACCAGCTTCCGCAACGTCGACGATGTGCAAGCTGCTGCGTGTGCGGACACCGGCGGATTGGTTGCGATCTCCGGGTCCAGCGAATACTTGGGCGACACTCAATGCCGCACCGAGACGTTGTTCCGGCATCTGGATCATTACGTGCAGCGCCTCGGCGCGTCGCACGTCGGCATCGGCCTCGACATCGTGTTCAAGCCCGAGCCGTTGAATCGCTGGGCACGCAATCGGCCGGAAGAATGGCCCATGACCCAGGATCCGTCCTGGCCGGGTTTCAGCTATGCCATGCCCGAACAAGTCGTCGAGCTGGTCGCCTTGATGCTCGCCAACGGGTATCCCGAAGCGGCCGTGGAAGATATTCTCGGGCGCAATTACTTGCGCGTGTGCTCTCAGGTGTGGCGCTGAGCTCAACCATTCGCTAGCGCATTGAGCTGAGTCGCAACGAATTGCATATGACTGCCGGCTAACAGGCGCGCGTGATCCACATCGCGCGCCAGGATGGCAGCGGCGAGGGCACGGTGTTGCTGACGCAGCTGCTGAGCCGTAGCGGAGTCCGGTTCCACGCCAGCCAGACTGAGCTGCACATGTTCGTGCAGCAGCTTGAGCAGCGACGACATCAACGTTGAAAACAACGGATTGTGAGTGGCATCGGCAATGGCTCGATGGAACTCCACGTCGCTGCGAATTTGTTCTTCACGTTGGTTGCCTGAATACGCCGCATCGACGGCGGCCAACGCCTCTGTGAGTCGTTTGCGATCCTGCTGATCGTGACGTTTGGCCGCGAGCTCGGCGGCCCGACTCTCCACCATGGACCGAAACTCGACCAGGTCTGCCTGCAGGCCCGGATGTTGTTGGGTCATGTCCATCCAGATCTGGGCCATGCCGTGTTCGGCTCGATCGACGGCGTAAGTGCCGTCGCCACGCCGACGCGTCAGCATGCCGCGAGAGATGAGGATGGTCGTCGCTTCGCGAACTGTGGCCCGAGAGACGCCGAGCTTGGTTGCCAAGTCCCGCTCGGAAGGGATGCGCTGATCCGGCGTGTACCGGCCGCTGAGCAAGGCACGCTCGAGATGGCTGATGACTTGTTGAACCTGGCTTTTCATGGCGGGCCGGCCGCCACGCTACTGGTCTGACCAATGCGCCGGGTGCGCGCCAGGCGCTCACAATAGCTGCATGTCGTTACCATCGGCTGCTCCATGATTCCTGCTATTAAAGCCGCGCCCGCGCCTCGGCCACAAGTCTATTTTTTCGCCACCTGTGTGATCGACCTGTTCAGTCCCGAAGCGGGCCTGGATGCAATCACAGTGCTGGAGCACGCCGGCTTCGACGTTCTGTTCCCGGAACAGCAAACCTGTTGCGGCCAGCCGGCCTACACCAGTGGCTTCCCGGAGCAGGCCCGAGCCGTCATGGAGGCGCAGCTGGATCTGTTCCCCGAGAACATTCCCATCGTGGTGCCGTCGGGTTCGTGCATGGGCATGATTCGGCATCACTGGCCGCAACTGTGTGGCGAGGACGCCGAGCTTCGGCAGCGGGTCGCTGGGATCGCCGCGCGTGTGGTTGAGTTCACCGACTTCATCGTGGGTCGGATTGATCTTGCGAGTTTGAAGACTGTGGAGCGCAGCGTTTGTTTACACACGTCCTGTAGCGCTCGGCGGGAGAGTGGAGCGCTGTCGAGCGGGCGAAAGCTGCTCTCGGCGATGCCGGGTGTGAAGTTGCTCGTGCAGGATCATGAGTCTGAGTGTTGCGGTTTCGGTGGCACGTTCTCCGTCAAACATCCGGAGATCTCCGCCGCGATGGCAAGCGACAAAACCAACGCGCTGGTTGCGAGCGGCTGCGATGCGTTCGTCAGCGCCGATTGTGGCTGTCTGCTCAATTTGAATTCGACGTTGGAGAAGCGTGGCCTGCCGTTGCGTGGCCAGCATCTGGCCAGCTTGTTACGAGCCAGCCTGCCCGATGAGGCTGTGTCATGAGCGAGGCATCCATCGACACGGCGCGTCGCGCGATTTTTGGCCGGCTTCGCTCGGCCATGCCGGCCGAGCAGGTGGCTCCGCCTGACGTGAGCGGCTATTACGCGCAATCTCTGCCGGATCCGGCAATAGATCGAGTCGCGCACTTCATCGAACGCGCGCGTGGCTGGCAGGCGGAGGTCATCGAGACATCGAGCACGGCATGGCCGGCCGCACTGCTGTCGGTGCTCGATAGCAAAGGCGTGAAACGCCTGTTGGCAGGCAGGAACACGGCGCTAAGCGCGACATTGGCAGCAAGCGTGAGTGCCGAACGTCTGTGCTGGTACGAGCAGCCCATCGAACAGTTCAAGGCGACTCTGTTCGGCCCCAGCGACGCCGGAATGAACAGCAGACAAAGTGGCGTCGTCGAAACCAGCGACGCGGGCATCACCACCCAAGGTGGCATCGTTGAAGCTGTCGACGCGGGCATCACCACCACCCGAGGTGGCATCGTTGAAACCGGCAGCCTGATGGTTTGGCCGAACGGCGACGAGCCGCGAACGCTGTCACTCGTGCCGCCGCTGCATATCGCTGTGTTACGTGCCAATGAGCTGCATGACACGCTGTATGAAGCAATGCTCGCGCAGCGCTGGTCCGAGCAGTTGCCGACAAACGCGTTGCTAATCACCGGGCCTTCGAAGACCGCCGACATTCAGCGCCTGCTCGTATACGGCGCGCATGGTCCAAAGCAGCTAGTGATCCTGTTGATCAGAGACGAGCAACCGTCATGAACCAACAGCATCCCGTCGCCGATCCACGAGCGTTCAAAGCAAACGCGCATCGAGTGCTGGCCGACGCCACGCTCAGGCAGAGCTTTCGTGGCGCGATGGACTATCTGACCGACAAACGTGCCGCTCAGTTTCCGGATCGCCCAGCATTCGAACGCCTACGCGCGTTAGGCGAGAACATCCGCAAGCACGCGCTGGCTCGGTTGCCCGAGCTGCTAGAGCAGCTAGAAAAGCAGCTCGCAGCCAACGGCATCACCGTGCACTGGGCGGAGGACGCCGCGCAGGCCAATCAAATCTTCCTGGACATTGCCCGGCGGCACGACGCCAACCGCATGGTGAAGGGCAAATCCATGGTCAGCGAAGAGATCGAGCTGAACCATCGCATGGCCGAGCACGGCATCGCGTGTGTCGAGACCGACATGGGCGAGTACATCCTGCAGCTGGATGGCGATCGGCCCAGTCACATCATCATGCCGGCGATTCACAAGACCAAGGCTGACGTGTCGCGGATCTTCGCCGAGCATCTACCGCACGAGCCTTACACCGAAGATGTCAACGAACTGATCGCCATCGGCCGTCGTGCGCTACGCGACGAATTCCGGAACGCCAAGATCGGTGTCTCAGGCGTGAACTTCATGGTGGCGCAAACCGGCTCGTTGGTGCTGGTGGAAAACGAAGGCAATGGTCGGCTGGCGACTACAGTGCCGGAAGTTCACATCGCCATCACCGGCATCGAGAAGGTAGTCGAACGTCTCGATCATGTGCCGCCGTTGTTCACTTTGCTGACCCGTTCCGCGACCGGCCAGGCCGTTACAACTTATCTGAACATCATCAGTGGACCGCGACGTGCCAAGGAGAAGGACGGGCCGAAGGAAGTGCACCTGATCCTGCTCGATAACGGCCGCACCCAGGCGTATCGCGAGGCCAACTTTCGAGCCACGCTCCAATGCATTCGCTGTGGGGCGTGCATGAATCATTGCCCGGTGTACGCGCGCGTCGGTGGCTTGTCGTATGGCACGACGTATCCCGGGCCCATCGGCTCGATTATTTCGCCGCACTTGATGAATTTGGCCGAGACGCGTGATCTGCCCACGGCATCGAGCCTGTGCGGAGCATGCGGAGAAGTGTGTCCCGTGGGCATTCCCATCCCGAATCTGTTGATGCGTCTTCGAGAAGCAAGTCGTCATGCCGAGCCGGCCGCTCGGCAACAGCAACAGTTGAAGGGGCAGGGCGCGGCGCGCAGTTGGTCGGAAGTGTTTGCCTGGAGGATGTGGCGAGTAATCTACTCGAGGCCACGGTTGTATCGGACGTTCGCATGGGCAGCGTCGCGTTTGCGGCGATTTACGCCGTCTCGACAGGCCGGCTGGACGCAGTCCCGGAGCCCATTGCGCCCGGCGCCGCGCTCGTTACGCGAACAACTCTCGAAACGAGCCCGTGTCCGAGGCTAAGATGCGGGCAGGCCGGCGCCATTCGATCGGCCAGATCAAGACGGACGTCGTACAGGGGGTGGAGATGACACAGGTTCAGCACCACGTCGAAAGAATCTTGCGAGTGGTCCATGCGACGGAGCCGCCGCCTGATGCCGACCCTAACACCAGTTTGATCCATCGCTCATGGCGCCGCTGCGCCACCGAGCACGCACTCGATCCCGGGTTACGGCCGGATGTTCGCATCGAGACGTCGGCTCGGCTGCGCGAATGCGTGCAACAGAACGAAGAACATTTACATGTGGCTCGCGCCGGCATGGAGCAGCTTTACAAGCATGTGTCTGCGCTGGGCTATGTGTTGCTGTTGACCGACGCCGGCGGAGTCACCATCGACTACATCGGCAACGACACGTGGGATCAGCCGTTGAAGCGCGCCGGTCTGGCGCTGGGGGCGAACTGGAACGAGATTCACGCTGGCACCAACGGCATCGGCACCTGCATCGCCGAGCAGGCCACGCTGACCTGTCATCGCGAAGATCATTACTACGTTGGACACGTCGGGCTGAGCTGCACCAGCACGCCGCTGTTCGATCCGCTCGGCCGCTTCATGGGCGCGCTCGATGTGTCGGTGCTGTCGTCGCCGGATGCCCGCGAGAGTCAGCATCTGATCAAACATTTGACGCTGCTGTACGGGCGCATGATCGAAGACGCCAACTTCATTCATCAGTTTCGTGAGCATTGGATTCTGCGCCTGGGCACGGCCGGCCCACTGGTCGACGTGTGCGGCGAGCTGATGCTGGCAGTGGATCGTGACGGCAAGATCGTCGGTGCCAACGCCGACGCGCGCCGACATCTGCGGTTGGTCGAAACGACTCATATTCCGTCGGAAATGCGCGGCAATCTAGTCGGCCATCACTTGAGCGGTGTGCTCGGCTCGCGCATCGACGACATCTGGCGACTGACCAAAGGCACCGCCATCGACGAACGAATCATTGTCACGACCTGGGAAGGCAAGGGCTATCACGCGTCGATGATTGCGCCCAAAGCGGCGCCGTCGCGCTATCGAGCCGTCGAAGGTGGAGTCCAGGCCAATCCGCGTCGCGAACAGATCCTGCAGAGACTCGCTGGCGAAGATCATCGGATGCAACAGTTGTTGGACCGTGCGGCACGGCTGGTCGACAAGCCGGTGAACATCTTGATCCAAGGCGAGACCGGCACCGGCAAAGAAGTGCTGGCGCGAGCGCTGCATGACTCCAGTCGGCGTGCCGATCAGGCCTTCATCGCGGTCAACTGTGCTGCCATTCCCGAGTCGCTGATCGAGAGCGAATTGTTCGGGTACATGCCCGGCACGTTCACCGGTGCACGTAACAAAGGCATGAAGGGTCTGATTCAGCGCGCCGACGGCGGTACGTTGTTTCTGGATGAGATCGGCGACATGCCGTTACAGCTGCAGACTCGGCTGCTACGAACGTTGTCGGAGCGAGAGATTCTGCCGCTCGGTGCGGATCGGCCGGTGCGAGTGGATCTGCATGTCGTCGCCGCGTCTCACCGCGATCTGCGGCGGCAAATCGGTGCCGGCACGTTCCGGGAAGATCTCTACTACCGCCTGTGCGGGGCGACGTTGGCGCTGCCGCCACTGCGTGAGCGCACCGACAAGGAATTCCTGATCGATCGGATCCTGCAGGCCGAGGCTTCTACCATGGAGACCGAAGCGTCGATCAGCGACGCGGCGCTGGCTCTGCTACTGCGCTATGAATGGCCTGGCAACGTGCGAGAGATGCGCAATGTGCTGTGCTTCGCGCTATCGCTCGCCGATGGCGAGTCCATCGACATTCGGCATTTGCCGCCGGAGATCGTGGACTTCGTGCCACTGCATGAGTCGGCGCTGGTTTCTGCGCCTGCATTGCCGGCTCCTGCTGGCGGCGTGACTGTGGAAGCAGCCGATGTCGGTTCTGCTAGCGAGTTGCTCGAGGCCTTGCGCCGTCATCATTGGAACATCACCGAAACCGCCAAGGAGCTTGGCTTGTGTCGCGCGACCGTCTATCGGCGCATGAAACGACACGACATCGTTCCGCCCACCCAATTCAGCTGATCTGCTGAACTGCGCTGGGTGCGACATCTGTCGCACCCAGCTGCGACACCTGTTTATCAAACGTGTTTCATTGAGTCGCTCGCGAGCTCGAACGCGACTCGTCGCCATTCGTTCGAAAACACGTAATCGTTCTCACCGATCAAGCACATAGCTCACCTCTGAGCGCCCCTCGCGCGGGCCTGGCATGGGTCTTGCGATTCATCCCGGGACAAGCAGGAAGCAGCGGCTACTAAAGCCGCGCCACTGCCGAACATCAAACATCAAGCTGAGGGGGAAGTTCATGACGTCTCGCCGTTATTCCGCGCTGTTGCGCCTGTCCGTCGTGTCGTTGCTCGGGTTGGGCGCGCAAGCGCAGGCACAAACCACGTTCGATGTGATCGGCCCGCGCGAGTACGAGCTACCCGTCGATTTCGAACCGTTCAACGTCTTCGTGCAGTACGCGACGTTTCAAGACAACGGTCGCGCCTACAACGATGCCGGCGAGCGCGTCAGTGGCTCAGGCAGCAAGGCGACCACCGGCTTGTCCAAGTACGTGCGCTTCTGGTCGCCGGCCTCGAATCGAAACATCGGCGTGGCTTGGGAAGTGATCGTGCCCGAAGTGGGCATTCGTAATCGCGGCGCCGCCAATCTGGACGATCGTCACATCAGCGGTATCGGCGATCCGCTCACCGGTTTCGCCATCTGGTATCGACCCCGCTCGCACATCACGCTCGGTTTCCAATCGTTTCTGCAGATTCCGATTGGCACCGAACGAGTCAGCGACACCAATTGGAAGAATCTGTCCAGCCTGTTCTGGGATTGGCGGCTCGGCGACAAGTTCGGCTGGACCGGCGATGCCGGCTTCGTGTGGCAAGGCGAACGCGACAGCGGCCTGCAGCCCGGCCTCACCTGGCACAGCAATCATCGCTTGGCCTATCGCGCCAGCAAACGGCTCGAACCGTTCGTGGCGCTGGACAACGAACACACCCGCGCCAAGGACGGATTGCCCAAGGGCTGGGCGCTCGACGGCGGCGTGGGTCTGATGATCCATACCTTCGACAACCAGTCGATCACGCTGCGCTATTCGACCTCGCTCGACGGCCGCAATCACAGCGTCAACGACAGCTTCAATCTCAAGTACGCCTATGTCTGGTGAGCATCGAGGAGTTTCCATGACCAAGCTCTACAAGAACTACATCGACGGCGCATTCACGCCCGATGCGACGGAAGTCGTGGATGTGTTCAATCCCGCCACAGGGGCTTTGCTGGCAAAGATTCCCAACAGCGACGAAGCCACCGTGGCGCAGGCAGTGGCAGCGGCACGACGAGCGCAGCCGGCTTGGGGCAAGCTGGCACCGATCGAGCGTGCCAACTATTTGCGCAAGATCTCAGCGAAGGTGCGCGAGCGTCGCACCGAGCTGGCGAAAATCATCGTCGCCGAGCAAGGCAAGATCCAGCAGCTCGCGCAGGTCGAAGTCGACTTCACTGCCGACTACATCGACTACATGGCTGAGTGGGCGCGCCGTTTGGAAGGCGAGGTGCTGACCAGCGATCGTGCCAACGAAAACATTTTCTTGTTCCGTAAGCCCATCGGCGTGGTGGCCGGCATCCTGCCGTGGAACTTTCCGTTCTTCCTGATCGCACGCAAGCTCGCGCCCGCGCTGGTCACCGGCAACACCATCGTCATCAAGCCGAGCGAAGAGACGCCGATCAACGCATTCGAGTTTGCCAAGCTGGTGGCTGAGACCGATCTGCCGAAGGGCGTGTTCAACCTGGTCGGCGGTGTCGGCCGGTCGACCGGTGAAGCGCTGTGCTCGAATCCCAATGTCGATCTGATCACCTTTACCGGCAGCGTGGCCACGGGCAGCCGGATCATGCAAACGGCCGGTCGCAATCTCACGCGCGTCAATCTCGAGCTCGGCGGTAAGGCGCCGGCTATCGTGCTTGCCGATGCGAACTTGGATTTGGCGGCGAAGGCGATTTACGACTCGCGCGTCATCAACACTGGCCAAGTTTGTAACTGTGCTGAACGTGTGTACGTCGAACGCGGCGCGCACGAGGCATTGGTGGATCGACTCGCGGCTCATTTCAAAGCCACGCGCTATGGCGATCCATCAGTGCGTGATGACTTGCACATGGGACCGCTGGTCAATCAGATCGGCTTGGACAAGGTGTCGGCACTGGTCGAACAGGCGAAGCGCGATGGCGCCACGATCATCACCGGCGGCAAGCGCGCCAACCTGGAGCAGGGCTTTCACTACGAGCCGACGCTCATCGTCGATGCCCGCGCCGACATGGACATCATGCGCAAGGAAATCTTCGGCCCGGTGTTGCCCATCCAAGTGGTGGACGGGCTGGACGAAGCCATTGCCTTGTCGAACGACTCCGAATACGGCCTCACGTCGTCCATCTTCACCAGCAACATCAACTCGGCGATTCACGCCGCGCGTGAGCTGCGCTTCGGCGAGACCTACATCAATCGCGAACATTTCGAAGCCATGCAGGGCTTCCACGCCGGCCGGCGCAAGTCGGGCATCGGTGGCGCCGACGGCAAGCACGGTCTCTATGAGTTCACCGAGACCCACGTCGTTTATTTGCAAACGCCTTGAGTACGGGAGGGGGATTAGTGAATCGACAAAACCAACCGGGTGGATGCAAGTGTTGCGAGCCGACGGACACGGGCCGGCGCTCGGTGCTCACTGGCGCGCTCGCTCTAGCGCTGTCATCGACGATCGGTAGCGACGCTAGCGCTGAGCGCAGCCCGAAGCCGGCCCCCGGCGATCGCCTGGCTTTCATGCTCGGCGAGCGCAAGGACCAGGAAATCAAACCGGCCGACCTCGAGATCGGCAAGGAACCGACGCTGGCTTATCCGCTGGATCCGGCCAGTGGCAAACCGCTGATCTCGCGCGTCGGCCTGCTCGTGGTGGTGCGACTGAAACCCGAAGAACTGCAGCCGTCGAGTCAGCGCAACGCGGCTGACGGCATCGTGGCTTTCTCGGCGATCTGCACTCACTACGGTTGCCCGGTGACCACGCTACATCCGAGCCAAAGCCAGATTGTTTGTAACTGTCATGGTTCGGTGTTCAACGCGGCGGACAGGGGCGCCGTTACCGCAGGCCCGGCGACGCGCCGGTTATCGATGCTGCCATTGGCAATCCAGGACGGTGCGCTGGTGGTGGCGGGGGCGCTCGACGGTCCGATCGGGCCGCCGACCTGACGACCACGCAGTTTCAGCTCGACTAAAACATCCAATGATTCGCAGGAGACTCGTATGAAGAAACTTCTGAAGTTGGCCGGCTTCGCCGCGGCCATGGCGTCCAGTTTGTGTGCGGCCGCCGACTACAAACCGGTGACCGATGCGCGGCTGGCCAATCCCGAACCGGAAAACTGGTTGTTGACCAAGGGCAACTACGCCGGTTGGAGTTATACGCCGCTCGACCAGATCACTACTCAGAACGTGAGCAAGTTGCGTCCGGTGTGGTCGGCTGCCACCAACGTGGGCTCGGGCCACGAAGCACCGGCCATCGTCAACGGCGAATATATGTTCGTCTCGACGCCGCGCAATCAGGTGATCGCTTTCAACGCCAAGACCGGCCGAGTGTTGTGGCGCTATGTGCGTGAGATGCCCGAAGGCTTCGGCGCGTTGCATATGACCAATCGCGGCGTGGCGTTGTGGGGCGACAAGGTCTACATCGCCAGCATCGATTGCATGATCAGTGCACTGGACGCCAAGACCGGCAAGCTGGTGTGGGAAGCGGAAGTTTGTAATTGGCAGACCGATAGCGCGTACATCACTTCGGCACCGCTGGTGGTGAAAGGCAAGGTCATCGTCGGGCCCTCCGGCGGCGAATTCGGCGTGCGTGGTTTCTTGAAGGCGTTCGATGCGCAGACCGGCAAGCTCGCGTGGACACGCTACAGCGTGCCGGCGCCGGGCGAGCCTGGTTCGGAAACCTGGCCGAAGGACGGGCAGTGGAAGGATTCGTGGAAGAACGGCGGCGGCACCATGTGGATGCCGGGCAACTACGACGCCAAAAACGATGTCATCTATTGGGGTGTGGGTAACGGCGCGCCGTGGCTGGGCGATCAACGCCCCGGCGACAATCTGTTCCTGACCTCGGTGCTGTCATTGAATCCGGACAACGGCAACATCCTGAGCCATTTCCAATATCACTGGAACGACTCGTGGGATTGGGCCGGCATGAATGCGCCGACCCTGGTGGAGTTCGATCGTAACGGCAAGAAGGTGTCGGGCCTGATCAGCGCGCAACGGAACGGTAACCTGTATTGGTTGGATCGCGACGCCAAGGGCAAGATCACGTATCAGAAATCCACGCCGTATGTGAAGAACACGGTGTTCACCAGCGTCGACAAAAAGACCGGCCGACCCACTTACAACGAAGCGGCCAAACCCGGCACCGGCAAGACCGCCACGTATTGCCCGAGCCTGTGGGGCGGCAAGGACTGGCCGTACGAAGCCTACAATCCCAAGACCGGGCTGCTGTACATCCCGTTCAACGACAATCATTGCATGACCTTGACCGGCATGATCCAGCCGCGCATTCCCGGCCAATGGTCGGCGGGCGTGGACATCAACAAGCTGGACCTGAAGGTGAACGACAACTTCCCGTACATCGGCGGCATCCAGGCTTGGAGCGTGGATGGCGGCAAGGAAGTGTGGCGCGAGACCTATAAGGACTCGTGGAACTGGGGTTCGATTCTGACTACGTCCAGCGGTGTGCTGTTCGCCGGCGGTACCAACGATCGCAAGTTCCGTGCTTACGATGCCAAGAGCGGCAAGTTGTTGTGGGAGTTCCCGACGCCCTCGGGAATCATTTCACCGCCGAGCAGCTTCTCCATCGACGGCAAGCAGTACATCGCCGTGGTGTCGGGTTGGGGCGTGGATGCGCAATGGATCCAAGGCAAGATGCACGACCAGGCTGGCTGGGAGAAGGCGGTTCCCGAAGGCGGCTCGGTGTGGGTGTTCGCCCTGGGTGACTGATCGGGCGATTGATATGGCAAGGGCTGGCGGGAGCGCACGCTCCCGCCAGTGTCTAGTTCGAGTTCAAGCCAGGGCCGGGCTGTCCGACAGCTCGAACACTTCGACCCGGTTGCGACCGGCGCGCTTGCCGGCGTACATGGCCTTGTCGGCACAGTCGAGCAGCGCTTCCACGGTCTGAACTTTGGCCGAGGCGGCGGCGATGCCCACCGACAACGTGACCCGATCCACCGGCTTTTCCAAGCCGCTGCGGCGGATGGTTCGCGAGCCCATCGCGGCCCGAATGTGGTTGGCCAGCGCGGTGGCGCCGGCAACGCCAGTGTCCGGCAGGAAGATGGCGAATTCTTCGCCACCGATACGAGCAGCAACGTCGCGGCCTTTGATATTGCCGCAAATGACTTCAGCGACCGAGCGAATCACTTTGTCGCCCAGCACGTGGCCGTAGGTGTCATTGATGGTTTTGAAATGATCGATGTCGGCCACCAGCATCACGGCACCGCCGAGCGAGCCGTTGTCCTGGATGTAGGCGCGCAGCCGTTGTTCGAAGCCGCGCCGATTCAGTAGCTGAGTCAACGGATCGAGCAACGCCTGGTGTTCGGCCTGTTCGAGCTGCTCGGTGAGCTCGGTAACTTTTTGTGCCGAGCGTTCCAACTGTTCGGACAGGTCTTCGGCCACCACTCGCATACGTTCAGTTTCGGCGATCAGCTCGGACACGATGGTCGGCAGCTGATGCGCGGCAGTGGGTTCCTGCAGCTGGTTACGGTGTGAAACCAACGTCTGACTGAACTGGGTGGCTTCCTGTTCGGCGGTGCTGGCGGCGCTGGCGGTGTCGGTCAAGATGGCCTGGATCTGCTGTTGCATCCGTTCCATCGCTTCGGCGTCGCGAGCGATCACGTAATTGGCATACAGCCGCCAGATATCCTCATCGCCCAGGGGGACACCCTTTTGCAGCGACTGTTCCAGCACGCTGCTGAGCCGGGGATTGATGCCGGCGGTGTGCTCGTACCAGATGGTGTAGCTGTGGGGATGGTACGCGGCGCTCTGTTGCGCCATCAGGGGCAAGGTCAGGCGCAGGAGTTCGGCACTCCTGTCCTTCGATTCTCGATACCGCATTGGTTCCTCACCGGCGGCCCGTCCCTCGGGCTTCTAGTTGCAGGAAAGTCTTTGCAAACGACCGGTAGCCGAACTATAACCCGAACGCTATACGGAACGCTCGGATGGCTCACACTATTCAGCCTCGGAACGGGTCGCGCCGCGCTTGCCGGTTCGCTTCGCGCCACCTTCCAAGGGTAGGGCAGTGTCGTACTTGACCTGCTTCAAGGCGAAGCTGGAACGGATGCTGGCCACGCCGGGAATACGCGTCAGGCCGTTGAGAATGAACTCCTCCAGCGCCGGCACGTCCGGCACCACCACCCGTAACAGGTAATCGGCATCGCCGGTCATCAAGTAGCACTCGACGATTTCGGGAAAGCGCTGGATGGTGTTCTGGAACTGCTGCAAGCTCTTTTCCACTTGCCGCTCCAGGGTGATGTTGATGAAGACATTCAACCCCAGTCCCACCGCGCTCGGATTTACCAACGCGACATACCGATTGATGATGCCGGCTCGCTCCAGGGCGCGGACGCGTGTCAGGCACGGCGACGGCGATAGGTTGACTCGCTGTGCCAGCTCGACATTGGTCAGGCGGGCATCCTTCTGCAGTTCGTTGAGAATCTTGATGTCGGTACGGTCCAGGTCGATGGACAGCATGTTGTGCTTCTCATTGCGCAGCTGGCGGCGTTAAATGCCGTAAACCTGCGGGGTGGCGGCGGATTTCGGCACATAGTGCCTGCGGCCGGATCATACACTGCCGCTCCCGCGCAATCGCGATCACAACCAGAATCAGGGACATAGCCATGGCCGCAGCTCAGATCATTCACGGTGCCCCCGACGTGAGTGCGGACGCCGATAGCGCCGAGACGCTGGAGTGGCTGGAATCCCTGGAAGCCGTCGTTGCCGCCGCCGGCCGCGAGCGCGGCGAGTACCTTCTGCGACAACTCGAAGCGCGAGCTCACGAGTTGGGCGTGTTCACGCACAGTCGGCCGCATTCCGCGTATCGCAACACTATTCCGCTCGAGCATCAGCCGCCGCATCCCGGCGACGTTGCCATCGAAGAACGAATCACCGCGATGGTGCGCTGGAATGCACTTGCCATGGTGGTCCGCGCCAACAAGGCGTATGGCGAGTTGGGTGGGCACATCGCGAGCTACGCCTCGGCGGCCGAAATATTCGAGGTCGGGTTCAATCATTTCTTTCGTGGCCCGGAACACGGCGGCGGTGACTTGGTGTACTTCCAACCGCATTCGGCGCCCGGCGTGTACGCGCGTGCGTTTCTGGAAGGTCGTCTCAGCGAGCAGCAACTGAGTCGTTATCGCCAAGAGGTGGGCGGCGGTGGGTTGTGTTCGTATCCGCATCCCTGGCTGATGCCGGAGTTCTGGCAATTCCCCACCGGCTCCATGGGCATCGGCCCGATCAGTGCGATTCATCAAGCGCGCTTCATGCGCTATCTCCAGCATCGTGGGCTCGCCGATCCTGGCGAGCGTCACGTGTGGGGCGTGTTCGGCGACGGTGAGATGGATGAGCCGGAGTCGACGGCGGCACTTTCGTTAGCGGCGCGTGAGGGATTGGACAACGTCACCTTCATCATCAATTGCAATCTGCAACGACTCGACGGGCCGGTGCGCGGCAACGGTCAGATCATTCAAGAGTTGGAAAGCTTGTTTACCGGCGCTGGCTGGAATGTCATCAAGGTGCTGTGGGGTTCGGATTGGGATGGGTTGTTTGCCCGCGATGATCAGCACGTTCTGTTGCGGCAACTGGCGGCGACGGTGGACGGTGCCTATCAAACATTGGGTGCGAACGATGGCGCCTACAACAAAGAACATTTCTTTCAGCTGTCCGCCGAGTTGCGTCAATTGGTGGCGCATATGTCGGCTGAGCAGATCGATGCATTGAAACGCGGCGGTCATGATTTTCACAAACTGTACGCGGCGTTTGCGTCTGCGCGTGCACATCGAGGTCAGCCTACGGTCATTTTGGCGAAGACCAAGAAAGGCTATGGCATGGGCGGCGTGGGCGAGTCACGCAACACGTCGCATCAGCAAAAGAAACTCGACGATCAGACCCTGCTGGAATACCGGGATCGTTTCAAGTTGCCGCTGACCGACGCCGAGGCTACCAAACTCAGTTTCTTGCGGCCGGCGAGCGACAGTCCTGAGCTGTCGTATCTACAACAGCGTCGTGCTGTGTTGGGCGGTAGTCTTCCAGCTCGCCAGGCAGCCTCAGAGGCTGTGCCGATACCGGCTATCGATAGCTATGCCGCCTTCGCGCTGCGCGCTGAAGGGAAGGAGATGTCCACCACGATGGCGTTCGTGCGCATGATGAGCAATCTGCTGCGCGACCGGACGCTCGGGCCACGTTTGGTGCCCATCGTTGCCGATGAGGCGCGCACGTTCGGCATGGCGAATTTGTTTCGGCAGATCGGTATCTATTCGCCGAGCGGTCAGCTCTATACGCCCGAAGATGGCGAGTCCATGTTGGCCTATCGCGAGGCGCGAGATGGGCAGCTGTTGGAGGAGGGCATCACCGAAGCTGGTGCGTTGTCTTCGTGGGTGGCGGCGGCGACGTCCTACTCTGTGCACGGGCTGCCCATGCTGCCGTTCTATATCTATTACTCGATGTTTGGATTCCAGCGAGTGGGCGATCTCATTTGGGCGGCGGCGGATCAGCGCGCTCGCGGTTTTTTGATTGGCGCGACTGCAGGTCGCACTACGCTTGGCGGCGAGGGGCTGCAGCATCAGGATGGGTCGAGTCATGTCGCCGCGGCGGGGATTCCGAACTGCCGTGCTTACGATCCGGCGTTCGCGGGCGAACTGGCAGTGATTGTGGACCACGGTGCTCGTCAGATGCTGGAGAAGCGCGAGGATGTTTTCTATTACGTCACGGTGATGAACGAGAACTACGCGCAGCCTTCTCTGCCGGAGGGTGCGGCTGAGTCGGTTATCAAGGGGATGTATCGAATCGTTGCGTCTTCGGGTGCACCGCAGATTCGGTTGCTTGGCTCGGGCGCCATTCTGCGCGAAGTGATGGCGGCTGCGACCATGTTGAAGAATGATTGGGGTATCGAGGCGGAAGTTTGGAGCGTCACTAGTTTCTCTGAGCTGGCACGCGATGCTCGTGAGACTCAGCGGTGGAATCGATTGCATCCGACGGCGCCTCGCCGGACGAGTTTTGTCAGTCAGTGCTTGAGTGGCAATACGCCGATTGTCGCGGCTAGCGACTATGTCAGTGCGTACCCGAGCTTGATTGCGAGCTTCGTTGATGC
>NZ_JAEUPY010000812.1 GCF_016790065.1 Steroidobacter sp. | reverse complement strand
CCATCAACGCCGAGAAACATCGCGCTGTCCCGACCAAGGATGAATGTTCACTCCCTGCACCACCCGATTGACCACGCCGGCAGCGTTCGGACGATCCGGAGTCAAACCCAAGGCTAGCGACTGTAACAGCGCGTAAGTCTGGCCGACCGCGATATGCGCCAAGGCGAGTTCCAAGTCGCTGGCATCGCGTAATCCGTCATAGATCACGTTGTCGCCCTCCGGCAGGCCGGCATGGCTGCCACTGAGCGCCAGGATAGCGCCGGCGCGGGCGTCACGCCGAAGTTCCGCAAGAAGTTCGAGATCGTAGGCACGGGTATAAGAATCATTCGAGAGCATGACGACCACCAACGTACGGTCGTTGATAATCGTCTTGGGGCCGTGTCGAAACCCGAGCGTCGAGTCGGCCAGCGCGACCACACGCCCATCCGTCAACTCGAGCAACTTCAAAGCCGCCTCAGACGCCAGCCCACGCAACTCATTGCTACCCAAATAGACGACGCGCTGAAACTCTCGCGCAACGAACCGTTGCACCACTGGCCAGGCCCGCTGCAGAACCGTACTCACTGAAGTGGCGAGCGCTGAGATCGCCTCTGGCCGCACGGCTCCGAACGCTAAGGCCGCAGTCAGCAACATCGAGGTAAAGCTGGACGTCATCGCAAAACCGCGATCATGCGTTACCTCAGGCAGAACAATGGTGTGTGCGCTGCCGAGATTTCTCGCACGCTTGGCAAGCTCGCCATCGACATTGCAAGTCACGATCAGGTGATGCACGTCAGCCAACGCGCGCTCGGCGAACTCCACCGCCGCAATACTCTCTGGACTATTCCCGGAACGCGCGAACGACACCAGCAACGTCGGCACATCGCTCTGAAAGCGCAGATGCGGTCCGCTGACCAGCTCGGTCGTCGCAATGGACTCGACGCGACGTTGCAACCGAGCCGACAGTGCCGGCAACAAACAATCGCCAATGAACGAAGACGTGCCCGCACCGCTCAGCACGATTCGCAAATCACTCCGAGCCAATAGCGGCTGCAAGAAAATATCGAGCTGCGCACGTTGCCCGGCCACCAGCTGTTCGACCTGCGGCCAAACGGACGGCTGCTGCGCAATCTCTCGCGCCGTCCATTCGGCGCCGCGGGCTTGCAGCTCTGCCTGCCCCACGCCGGGAAAATCAGTCGCCATTGACTCTTACTCCTGAGAACCGGGCACACCGCAGGCGCGCATGTAAGGGCGCAGCGCCGCGGCGATGCCTTCATTGAGCAGCTCATCCACGTGGGCCGACAAACGCCCGGCGCGCACGGCTTCGTATTGCTGAGGCATGAATTGGCTCAACAACGTCAGCGGCAGCGACACATTTCGCAGCCGGTCTAGTAGCGCTTCGTACGCCTGCTTCACCCTAGGATGCGGCCAGTAGTAACGAATGCGATCGCTAAGACTGAATTGCAGATCGAGCGACTCGCGTGCGGCGTCGTGATAGTAGTTGCGCCAGTGGCGTGGATCATTGCGCATCACTTCGATCGCAACGCTGCGCAAGTCTTCCTCACCAGCGGCGCCGGGCAGCTCATGAGCTATCGCCGCCAGCGCCCAAAGCGTTTCACGTAGCGCATAGGTCGCGCCCGGCCCCACTTTTAGAATCGCAAAGTGATCGCGCACCAGCGCCTGCAGGTTCGTGGCTGTTTGATAGTCGGTGGAATGGGCTTCGAAAATGAATTGCGAATCGCGAGCAATGAAGGCACTCAAGGCCTCAGCCTTGGTGGGTCGATAGTCGATGACCTTGTGATGATCGAACTCGACACCGGGCTGCACCACCAACGCGATGACTCGCGACCAGGCCGCCTCGAGCCCATGCTCCGCGAACGCATCCTGATGTGCGCGAATCGTCGCGCGGGCCGCGTCTGGACTGGTGACCTGCAACTCGCCGAGATCTTCAGTCGCGCCACCGGGCACCGGCACTTCGGTGCCAATGACATAGACCGGGGGCTCGCCACCCGCCTCATGCCACGCGTTTTCGGCAACCGCGCAGAGCCTTGCAGCTCGACGCGCGATCAGCGCTTCGGGCAGCGGCTCCGGATCACCAACGCAGGCCATGGAACAATCCAGATGAATCTTGCGGAAGCCAGCGACGACGTACTGGCGAATCATTTCAGCAGACTTGGCCAGCGCCACATCGGCAGGTTCCTTCTGCCAAGCATTCGGGCCTAGATGATCGCCGCCCAGCCACAGCCGTTCTTCACGAAACCCGACCCGGTTCGCGATATCGAACACGAAGCGACGGAAATCTGCAGGTGTCATGCCCGTGTAGCCGCCGAATTGATTCACTTGGTTCGACGTAGCCTCGACGAGCAGCGGCGCGTTGCACGCTCTCGCCTCACGCATGGCGCTTTCAATAACTCGTGGATGAGCCGAGCACAAGGAGTACACACCGGCCTGCTCGCCCCGTTTGTGTCGCGCCACGATGTCGAGCAACGTTTTCATCGCTGCGTCGACTCCTCGGGCTGCACTGCCAGCAGCAACGCGGCCGTCAACGCGAGCGCGATGCCTGCGATCTTGTACGGCCCCGGCATGGCACCCGCCAGCAACAGCGACAACAACGCAGTCAACAGTGGCGCACCGGCATTCACCAGCGGCGAAACGATGATGGCCTTGCCGTACCGGAACGCGAACACCAAGGTCAGCGCGCCAATCGCATTCAACAGTTGAATGACGGCCGCCAACCCCGGACCGTCCAAGGAATAGTTGATGGGCTGCGAGAAATCCGTCATCGCAATGGCCAGCGGACTCAACAACAGGCCACTCAACATCATGTAAAAGAAAATGCTGGCGGCATCCATGCTGGCATTGGCGAGTTTGATCACATAAGCCTGTACGCCCCACGCGGCCAAGATCACGAGCGCCATGAAGAACCAGCTGCCGTAACCCGTCGGCTCACCATCGGCGCGGTAGTCGAACAGAGGCAACGACAATAGCGCCATCACGATGCCCACGATGCCGAGCCACCCGGTTCGCTCACGCAATAGAGCAAACGACAACAGAATGGTCAGCGCCGGCGACAAAGAGATGATGGGAAAGATCAGGTAAGGCGGGCCGACGCGTACCGCATGAAACAACAACAGTTGTCCGCCGGCGCCCAACAAGCCGATGCTCAGGCCCAGTAGCACCGAGCGCCGATCACGCAGCAGCGGCTGCCCGCTCCGACTCAGCACCACCAGCGCAGGCGGAATCATCGTCAGCGACCACACGACATAGTTGAGCGTCTCCGGCACGCCATTGGCGCTCGGCAGACCGGCGAATGCCCCCCACACTCCCCACAGAAGCAGTGTGCTCAACGCGTAGAGTAACCAGGCATTCATTGGGCGGACTCTGGCTCCGGCCCGTCGAGCGAAGAGCGACCGTTCACGCTGGTCGACAATTGACGAATCCGAAACACACGCGCTTCGTGACTCTGCACTTCAGCCGTGAATGGAATGTCGTAGGTGCCAAGACTCCGGTGACGCCACAAGTCGCGGACGGTGTAGCGATCCATCGGCACCTGCAAATCAGCGCGCGGGCTGAACGTCATGGTCGCCGTCGCGGCCCCTCGGTTCAGTAACAGCACCGCATGACTACCGTCTTCAAGCTCTTTCGCGAACACTTCGAGATCGCCGTCGTCGCGCACCTTCTGCGCTACATTGCCGGCAGGATCTTGATTGAGCGCCAGCACTTCTTTATTGGTCAGCGTCTCGAGCGAGTAAGCGTCGAGCTTGCGCACGTCTGCCCCGACCAGCAGCGGCGAGTTCACCATGGACCACAAGCTGAAATGAGTTCGATACTCGATGTTGGACGCGCCGGTACCGACCAGCTGCCCGCTCTTGCCATTGAGACCGACGATCAGCATGTCGTAGTCGTTCCAGTGCCCTGGCCCGGAGTACTTCTCCAGCCCGACGCCGCGATCCAATTGATCCAGCACGTCGAAATAATATTGTTCGCGATTGCCCGGATAGTTGAAGTCGTCCGAGATGTCCTGGCCGATGCGCCAGTGATTCACGCCGAGCGCCGCAGCCCATTCCCAGATGTCGCCCCAACCGCAATGACACGCGTGCAAAACGATGCCGCGCTTCTGCGCCATCAGCGAATTCGACATGGTGCGAAAGATTTTCTGCAGCTCGTCCTTGGGCGCGTCTCGATGCGAACAGCAGCTGTCGTACTTGAGATGGTCGACCCCCCAGCTCGCGAACATCTTGGCGTCTTCGGCTTCGTGACCTTCACTGCCCGTATAGCCGGCGCAAGTCGTTTGTCCCGGGCCGGAGTAGATGCCGAGCTTCATGCCCCGCTGGTGAGCGTAGTCGGCGAGGTAGCTGATGCCGCGTGGGAATTTCTTCGGATCAAACTCCAGCGGATGATCGCTGCGCTTACCCTTGTAGCGTTGCCAGCCGTCGTCGAGATTGACGTACACGTAGCCAGCGTCGCGCATGCCGTTCGAAACCATCGCGTCGATGCTCTCGATCACGAGTTGCTCATTGATGTCGTCGCCGAACTGGTTCCAGCTGCTCCAGCCCACCGGCGGTGTCTGTGCCAAACCGTTGCTCTTAGCCGCCGGCGCCGGCTGCGCCGCCGATATCGCAGTGGCAAATGCCACCAAGACGGCTGCGAACAGCCAGACAAGGCCAGTCGAGCGGCGACGTTGCAATTGATCGACCACGCAGGCTCCTTTCTTGGAATTTGGCCCAGGCTTAGAACTTGGCACTCGCGCCCAGCAGATACGACCGTCCCCAGGTCTCGAAGCCGGCCAGCATGTCGCGGCGGCCGCCGAGATAAGCGACGTAGTACTCATCCAACAAGTTGCGCCCTTCCAGCGAAACGCTCAAGCCGTCGGTGATCTTATAAGCCACCGACGCCGTCACCCAGGTGATGGGCTCGCCTTCTTGCGACAAGTCCGCCACCGAGTCGCTGACTTCGGTGTACTTGCCGCTGTAGTCGGCGGCGAGTTGCACATCCCAGCGATCGTTTTCGAACATGAGCGCCACCGAATAGGCGGACTCGGAAACATTCTCCAGCGGCCCGACATGCACGCCGCCGACGTAAGCCTTGGTGTCGGTATAGGTGTAGTTGGCTCGCACCCCGAAGCCGTTGTCGAAGAAGTGCTGGAGCCCGAGTTCCACACCCAGCACCTTGGCCTTGTCGCCATTGATCGGCCGGCTCACGTCGTACAACACCGGCGCCTCGCCAGCGCCACCGATGTTGCCGACCACGCCGATGTCGATGTTCTCCTGCAACTCGGAAGTGATGAAGCCGGTGATGTGTTTCCAGAACAGCGCACCGCTCAACACCGACTTGTCGGCGAAGTACCATTCGGCCGACAGGTCCGCCTGATCTGCTTCAACTGGCTTGAGATCCGCGTTGCCGTCGTAAATGACCAGGTAGGTGCGGTCGAGCGTATTGTCGATACGCGTGGGCGCGAGCTGATTCAATGAAGGGCGTGCCATGACTTTGGCCGCAGCCACTCGCAATAACAAATCCCTGCGCAGCCAGTAGCCCACATTGAAGGACGGCAGCAGCTTGCTGTAGCTGCCCTTCTGAGTCAGCGGCTCGGCTGCGCTATAAGTGATATCGGGGCTGGAGGTAGGCACCTCCGGCGTCGGATCGTCGACGAACACAATGCTATCAACCGCGGTCTTGGCCGTCGTATCGGTGGACACCCACCGCACACCGGCGCTGGCGAACCAGGCATCGCCCTTCAGATTGGCATTCAAGTAGAGCGCGACGGTGTCTTCCTCGACATCGTAAGACTGCACCGGATTGAACGCTGGCGCGGTCAACGACGCGTCGTAGACATCGCCCGTGGGGTCACCATGCTCGTCGAGGATGGGCTGACCATCGAGCGCGCGTAGCGCATTCAGGTAGGCGTTGGCATCGAACGATACGAAGCGCCGCGGATAACTGCCGCCAGCATTGCGCATGAAATTGGGCAAGGACACCGAGCGCACGACGTTGGCGCCAAGGCTCTGGAACGTCGTGTCGTACATGTTGCAGTACTGGCAGGAGCCGCCGTTGGTGTCGTTCTCAAAGGTGTTGCGCGTCTTTGCTCGCTCAGTGCCGGCGACACCGAACTGCAACGACTGCAACGCGCCGAACTGCAGCTGCAACTCACCGCCGATGGAAAGGCCGGTGACTTCGTCGGTCACATCCGTGCCCGACAAACCAATGTAATGCAAACCATAGTCGGCGTTGCCGAGGGCACCGTTCTGCAAAGCCGTGGCGAGATCGCGCCCGTCTTCCAACGTCACGCTGATGTTGGGCAAGCCACCGCTGTTCATGTCGACGCGGCCGGTGTGACTGCCACCGATGCCGGAAACCATCCAAGTGTCCTTGCCGCCCGAATCACGTTCGGCTTTGGATTGATAGGCATCGAACGTGAACTTCAAGCTATCGGTGCTCTGCCAAACCGCGTTCCAACCGAACTGCGTGGTATCGACGACGCGATGCTCGGTGATGGTGGAAATCTCGGGAATCAGCTCCGCAATGCTCATGCCTGTGACCCAATGGTCGCGGATGTTCACATCGCTCCAACGGTGCAGGCCGGCGTCTTCGTCCAGGATGGAGTCCTCGACGTAGTAGGACTGGTGATAACCGACCGTCGGCGCATCCAGTCGCGTGAACATGCCATCCACCGTCATTTGCAGACTGTCGTTGACCTGCCATTGCCACACGGCGGTGACACCGCTGCGCTTCTTGTCCTGAATACGAGTGCCGAAACTGGTGCAGCACAGCCCGAGCAAATCGCTTTCCGCCGCGGAGATTTCACCGTCGCCGTTGGCATCGAAGGCGCCCGGCGAATCGGGCGTGATATAGAACTCGTGCACGGCGTCCGAGCGCACCTCCGTATCCTGATACACAGCCGTGAGCATGATGCCCATACGATCTTCGGCGAAGGTGTCGCTGAATACGCCGCTGACTTTGTAGCCCGAGTTCTCGGAAAGATCGCTGTAGTCGCCTTCCACGGATAAAGACGTGCGCAGACCCGGCCGATCCAGCGGTCGCGCCGAGCTGAGATTGATGGCGCCGCCGATGCTGCCTTCCAGATTGACCGCAGTGGCCGACTTGAATACGTCCGCGCCGGAAATTACTTCGGACGGCAACACATCGAACGCAAACTCGCGACCGTCGCCATCGGTGGCGAGAATGCGATTATTCAATGTGACGATGCTGAACTCCGGCCCGAGGCCGCGCACGTTCACGTACTGCCCTTCACCGCCACGGGTTCGTTGCAGCGTGATGCCAGTGATGTGAGAAAGCGAGTCGGCGACGTTGTCGTCCGGGAAGCGACCGAGATCTTCGGCGACGATAGAATCCTGCACGACCGGCGCATCGCGTTTGCGACTGAGCGATTCGGCCAATGCGGCGCGCGTGCCGGTGACCACAATTTCTTCGAGCCGGTCGGAGTCGGATTCCTGACTCGCCTCTTGAGCCAGCGCCGAGGCGCCGAGCGTCAGACCGATGAGGGCTAAGGAGACGGCTTTATATGTGTAAGACATGGGCTCCACCGCATGCTTTTAAGGCCAGGCGGGGTCATCCTATGCGACGACTTTCGAAAGCACAAGAAACTTTCGTTTACTTTCGTTTGTCATTTCACCGCAAGAATAAATGGGTTATGCTTTCGTTCGTACCGTAAACGAAAGCCCAATCTCAAGCACCCATGGCCAGAACCAACTCACGCGCCGGCAGCAACGCATTGTCGATGGAAGAGCGCCGCCGTCGTATTCGCGGGCTCATCGAAGCGAATACCCAAGGCTCGGTGGCCGAGCTTGCCGAAAGCTTCAGCGTCTCCGCCGTCACCATTCGCACCGACTTATCGGCGTTGGAGCAAATGGGCGTGGTGGTTCGCACTCACGGCGGCGCGTTGCCTCGTGGCGATAGCGACGAGCTGCCCATCAACGTCAAACAAACATTGCATCGGTCGGAGAAGATTCGTATCGCCGCCGCCGCTGCCGAGCTGATTCGCGACGGCGAAACCGTGATTCTGGATTCAGGCACCACCACTGCCGAGATTGCGAAACAAATTCGGACGCTCAAGCTTGCGTCCATCAACGTGATTACCAATGCACTGAATATCGCGGTGCTGCTGGCGAACTCATCGCACGTGAACGTGATCATTCCAGGCGGCGTGTTACTCCAGAAATCGTTCTCGCTGTCCGGCCCTCAGGCCGAGCAAGCGCTGAGCACGCTGCATGCCGATCTATTGTTCTTGGGCGTCGACAGTTTGGATCCGCAGATCGGCTTGATGACACCGTATGTGCTGGAAGCCCAATTGAATGCGCAGATGATCCGCATCTCGCAGCGAGTGATCGCGGTCACGGATTCGTCGAAGTTGTTACGTCGGAATCTGTCGGTGATTGCGCCGGTGGATCAAATGGACATCTTGATTACCGACGACGCGGCCGATGCTGCCTGCATCGAAGCCATTCGCGCGCAAGGCGTCGACGTGCGCCTGGTTTAAAGGTCAGAACAACTGCGCGATGCCGAGAATGACCAGCACCGGAATCGCGATCAGCACCACGATCAACACCAGCAACAGCGCGAAGAACCCAGCGACGAACCAGCGACTGCCCCGCCGGCTGCCCATGGGATCGAGCTGATAGCGAGCCAGCAACGCCAGGTTGCGGGTGTTGGCCTTGAACGCGGCGTCGAACACATCGCCGGCCAGCGGCACCGCGCCGATCACGGTCTCGAGCATCACGTTACTCATCATCCTCAGCAGCACGCTGCGTGGCGCGCCCATGGCACGTGCCTCGTTGATGATGTAGGCCGAGATCAACGCACCGATGGCATCGCCGATGCCGGGCACCAGGCCGATGATGGCATCGATGCCGATACGCAGACCGCCGGGCAGTGGAATGGAGTTGTCCATCAACCAAGCCAGCGCCCGCAAGCGCTGGGTGCGCTCGGCCTGGTCGCGCTCTCGGGCGGTGATGAGGGTGCCACTGACGGTTTTCATGTGTCGAAGAACGCCTATGAAGGGAGCCGGTTCCGATTGAAACTGCCTGCGACCACGACGCAATCCAGCCGCTACACTATCGCGCCATGAAAATGCTCAAGCCGCTGTCGGTCTATCTATTGACCCTGCTCCTGGCCGGAGGTGCCATCGCCGCCCTGCTGCACTGGGGCAGCGCGTTGCCCAGTGCACATGTGCCACCGGAAGCTCAGGCGACTGCCCCTTGGGCCACACTGCTGGCCAACTTGGATCATCCGCTCAGCCATTTGTTCGTGCAGTTGCTGGTCATCATCGCGGCGGCCCGGCTGCTCGGCCAGGTGTTCACTGGCTTCGGCCTGCCGGCGGTGGTCGGTGAGATGACCGCCGGCATTCTGCTGGGACCGTCGTTGTTCGGCTGGGTCGCGCCCGCCGCTTTTGCGTTCGTGTTCCCCGTCGATTCGCTCGGCGCCTTGCGCTTGCTGAGCCAGATCGGCATCTGTCTGTTCATGTTTTCGGTGGGCATGGAACTGAATCTTTCGCACGCCCGAAACAAAGCACCGACGGCGGTTGCCGTCAGCCACGCCAGCATCGTAGTGCCGTTCGTGATGGGTGTGACGCTCGCGTATTTCCTGTTCGTCGACTACGCCGGCCCGGCCGCCTCGTTCGTCGGCTTTGCACTGTTCATGGGCATTTCCATGAGCATCACCGCGTTTCCAGTGCTGGCGCGAATTCTTCAGGAGCGCGGCCTGCTGCGAACTCCGCTGGGCACCACCGCCATCACCTGCGCGGCCGTGGACGATGTGACGGCGTGGAGCATTCTCGCGTTCGTGGTCGCAATCGTTCGATCCTCCAGCCTGTCCGGCGCAGCGCTGGCGTTGGCGCTGGTCGGCCTATTGATCGCCATCATGACGTTGGTGGTGCGACGTGCCCTGCCCCATTGGCTTGGCCAGAAGCGTTTGACCGAGGCTGAGCCTTCGAACAGCACCTTGGCGGTGATAGTTTGCATCGTGCTGGCTTCTGCACTGAGCACCGAGGTCATCGGCATTCATGCGCTGTTCGGCGCGTTCCTCGCCGGCACCGTGATGCCCAACGCCGAAGGCTTCCGTGAGCGCATTCGGGCGCGCGTGGAAAAATTCAGCTCGGTGTTGTTGCTGCCTTTGTTCTTCGCCTTCACCGGCCTGCGCACTCAAGTCGGCTTGCTCGATGACGCCAACAGCTTTCTGCTGTGCTTGCTGATCATCGCGGTCGCCACCGCTGGCAAGCTCGGCGCGAGCGCTATTGCAGCCCGCATCACCGGCATGAAGTGGAACGAATCGTTGCAGCTCGGCGCGCTGATGAATACCCGCGGCCTGATGGAACTGATCGCGCTGAATATCGGCTACGACTTGGGAATTCTGTCGCCGGCCATCTTCACCATGCTGGTCATCATGGCGCTGGTCACTACGTTCATGACCGGACCGCTGCTGACCCTGTTCCGGCGCAAGGCCGAGCCAGCTCCCGCGGGCGGCAGCTACTCAGCCCAGTAAGTCATCGTCAGGCCGCCGCGGCGTCGTCTTTCTTCTCGGGCGGATTCGGCGCCAGCGACAAGGTTTCGGCCACCGGCTGACGGCCGTTGAGCTTGATGTTCAAGCGCAGCTCGTTGGCCGAGTCGGCGTTACGAATGGCTTCGTCGAACGAAATCACGCCTTCGTTGTAAAGCTCGAACAACGATGCATCGAAGGTGCGCATGCCCAGTTCCTGGGACTTGCCCATGATGGCCTTGATCTCGTGGAATTCGCCCTTCAGCAACTTGTCCGAGATGATGGGCGTGTTCAGCAGAATTTCCACCGCCGCGCGCCGGCCTTTGCCATCCGCCGTCCGCACCAGGCGCTGCGAAATGATCGCGCGCAGATTGCTGGAAAGATCCATCAACAATTGTTTGCGACGCTCTTCGGAAAAGAAATTGATGATCCGATCCAGGGTTTGATTGGCGCTGTTGGAATGCAGCGTACCCAAGCACAGATGCCCGGTCTCGGCGAAGGTGATGGCGTGTTCCATGGTTTCGGTGTCGCGGATTTCGCCGATCAGAATCACGTCCGGCGCCTGTCGCAACGTGTTCTTGAGCGCGTTGTGCCACGAGTGCGTGTCGATGCCCACTTCGCGATGCGTGATCAAGGATTGCCGAGACTGGTGCACGAACTCCACCGGATCTTCCACGGTGACGATGTGACCCGCCGAAGTGCGATTGCGATGATCGATCATCGCCGCCAGCGACGTGGACTTACCCGAGCCGGTCGCGCCCACCACCAACACCAAGCCGCGCTTGGTCATGATGACTTCTTTCAACGTCTCGGGCAGCCCGAGCTTGGCCATGTCGGGAATGTCGTTGGCGATGGTTCGAATCACCATGCCGACGTGCTGCTGCTGTACGAATACGTTGACGCGGAAGCGCGCCACGTTGGGCACGGAGATGGCGAAATTGCATTCCAGGTCGCGCTTGAATTCTTCGCGCTGCCGCTCGTTCATCAGCGACTCGGCCAACGCCCGCGTCACCTCGCCGGTGAGCTTCTGGTTGGTCATGGGCTTCATCGCGCCCTGCAACTTCATGGCGGGCGGAAAGTCCTTGGAAACGAACAAATCCGAGCCGCCCGCCTGGCTCATGGCCGTCAATAGCTTGACGATATAGGTCTTGGCTTGGTCTTCGGTCAACGCGCCCATCGATCACCCGGCAGTGGTCGCAAAGCGTTTGATGCTAGCCAAGTCGCCGGCAAAAAAATGACGGGTGGTTCTCGTTATGTAGCGCGGAGAACCACCCTCACAGCGGATTTAGGACGGTTTGAGACCGCCGCGACGACGCGTCAGCGCACCCAGCAAGCCCCAGTTCTGCAACGACTGTAGATGGAAATGCAGCAGCGGCAGCCAGCCCTTCTTGTGCAGATCCAGCACCTGCTCGTCGGTCAGAGCACGGGCACGCTCGGTGTTCAACAATCTGAAACCGCGCAGCGTGAACGTCTGACCGCCGCCCAGATCGGCACGAGCCGTGCGATCTTCGAGCATGTTGTTCTGATCCAGCCACTCGCCGAAGCGTCGCGTATCCATGTAGTGCTGCTGGAACGTTTCGTTGAACTGCATCGCGCGTTGCAGAGCTTCGGTGGGCTTGCCGTCGGCGGCAAACAGCGGCTGCGCCGAGTTGGCGTCGTAGTTGTCCGCGGACTCATCGATACACAGCACCAGGTTCTGCGACTCCGGCACCTCGGAGAAAATAAACGGATAACGTCGCACGTACGCGGGAATGTACGAGTCTTCGCGCCAGGTGCCCGACGCATCGACGAACAGATTCTCATGATCGCGCAAGCCCACGACTGCGAACGGCACAGTCGGCGCCGACGCCGAGAACACGATGGGATAGGTGCGCGCCGCGTGTGGCATTTCGGATGCCGTCAGCGGCAACGCATTGGTATTGGCAGCAAAGTTGAAGCCGCTCTGCGGTTTCAAGCCGGCCGCAGCGTGGCGCGCTGGCTCCAGCGGCTGCGGGTTCTTATAAAACATCGGCAAAGCCGGTTCAGCGGCGGGCGTAGCAGCGGCGTCAGTCATGAGCTTTCCAGTTCAGTGAAGGCGCGCGATTTTGTCACCGCTACTAAGCGGGCGGCAACGCTGAATTGGAACTGTGGGGCGCGTCACGTTGCAAAGGGAGTTGCAAAGCGTCGCGGACTGGATCATCTTATGGCCAAGAATGATAGCGGTATCAGTAGGGGAACCTCGTGTCGTACAGGGCGGAACGACAACAGCAGCACCGCAAATTGACAGCGATGTCAGAGGCATCTGACCGCTCGGCTCCGTTTATGGGGCCAGCCCACCGATTCGATATTTCCATGCCGGCCGACGCGCTCGCCCGGCCGCTTTATCCGTCGTCGCAGCGTCGCTCCGGTCCCTAGCAGCCACTGGGAGCCGAGACATGCGTATGACTTTTCAGTGGTGATGGTAGCGGTATCTGCACCCTCGCCCGCCACAGACAGCTTGGAGCAACTACGCAGTGAATTGATCGTTCGGTAAATCAGGGGGATTCACGATGATGAGACACAACAGGCTCGCGGTAGCTATTGCCGCGGCGTTGGCCTCCGTTACGCCACTGCAAGGCGTACACGCGCAGGCCGCCGCCGAGCAAACCGCCACCACACCCGGGACGGGTGAACTCGAAGAAGTGGTCGTCACTGGTCTCAGGGCCAGCTTGGAAACATCGATGGACGTGAAGCGCGACGCGGTCGGCGTGGTCGACGCGATCAGCGCCGAGGACATCGGTAAATTTCCGGACGCCAATCTTTCCGAATCGTTACAACGTATCACCGGCATTTCCATCGACCGTCGCAACGGCGAAGGTGCGTTGGTCACGGCTCGCGGCTTCGGCGCTCAATACAACATGGTGACGTTGAACGGACGCACCATGCCCGCGGCTGACGCCTACGCCGGCGGCGGCTCGGGTGACGGCGGCATCGCCGGACAATCGCGCGCTTTCAACTTCGCCAACCTGGCGAGCGAAAGCATCAGCGCCATCGAGGTATACAAGACCGGCCGCGCCGACATCGCCACCGGCGGCATCGGCGCCACGTTGAACGTCAGAACCGCCCGCCCCTTCGACAACGACGAACCAGTGATGACAGTCGGCGTCAAAGCGGTCAACGACACCACCAATCGCACCGGCGACGATGTCACGCCGGAAGTGTCGGGCATCTTCAGCTTTGCCAACGACGATAAGACTTGGGGCGTCGGCCTGTCCGCGAGCTATCAGAAGCGCGACAGCGGCTCCTCCAGCTCCACCGTCAACGACTGGAACATCCGCACTTGGGATCCGGCCAATCAAACGACTCAGTTCGCGCCGGGCGCCACCATCGTCAATGCACCGGCGGTGGGCTCGTTGTATGCAATCCCGAACGACATTCGCTATCACTTCTCCGATCGCGAACGTGAGCGCACCAACGCCCAGCTGACCGTGCAATTCGCACCGACCGACACGCTGACGCTGACCGCTGATTACACCTACGCGGAAATGGATCTCATCGAGAATCGCGGCGACCAAACGCTGTGGATGAACGCGAACCGCTATAGATACGTGGAGTTCGACACCGGCCGCTCGGTCGCCACGCCGCTGGTGCTGCAGGAGGACGAAGGCACTGCCAAGGACTTCGGCTTCGAGCAACAGCATCGCGAACAAACCAACGAGCTCAAGTCGATTGGGTTCAACGCCGAATGGCATGTCACCGACAAATTCTCGCTGGGCCTGGACGTGCACGACTCCAAGATGGAAAGCTTGCCCAGCGATCCGGTCACCGGCGGCGGCGAAACGCTGTTCAGCTTTGCGGCGCGCGTGCCGAGCACGTGCGTGCCAGTCAACAGCACCAACTGCAGTAATCGTTTCGTACAAACGTTCTTCTTCAACGACGGGTTGCCGCGAGCCACGCGCACGCTGTACGCCGATCCAACCACCACCGCTCCGAGCACAGGCGGCGATGCGAACTTCGCCTTTACGCCCGATCATTTGGGTAGCCAGTACCTGCGCATCAACTATCAAGAACAGACCAGCGACATCACGCAGGCGCGCATCAACGGCAATCTGAAATTCGACAACGGCAGTCGAGTGCAATTCGGTGTCGAAACGCGTGCCATGGAATCGCATCAGCGCGCGTCGAATGCGCAAATGACCTTGGGCGACTGGGGTGTCGCGCGCCCGGGCGAGTTGCCGCGAGAGCTGTTGCAACCGTTCAGCATCGTCGGCCAGTTCAACGACTTCAGCACCGCCGGCGTGCCGCTGTCCGGCTGGAAAGGCAATGCGAACGCGCTGGCGCAGTGGGCGGTGAATCGTTACGGCGTGTGGCGTGACGCCAGCCAGGCCAACGGCACGTTGTCGTATAACCCGGCCTTCGACCAAGACCACACCATCTCCGAAGACACGGCGGCCGCGTACGTTCAGTACGGCATCAGCGGCGACTTGTTCGATCGGCGCGCCAACTTCCTGGTCGGTGTGCGTTATGAGAAGACCGACGTGGAAGCCGTCTCGAACCTGATCATTCCTCGCGGTTTGATCTGGCAAGACAACAACGACTTCTCTGAGTGGCAAGGTCTGAGCATGACGGCGCTGAAGGAAAAGGCCGATTACGATCACGTGCTGCCCAACCTCGACTTCGACATCGAAGTGGTGGACAACGTCAAAGCGCGCTTCTCTTACAGTAAGACCATCGCTCGCGCGCAATACAACCAACTGCGCTCGGCGGTGGACGTCGGTGGCTCGCAAGGCTCGACCATCAATGGCTTCCGGCCCACGGCGACGGCTTCCAACACTCAATTGGAGCCGCTGGAGTCGGACAACATCGACCTGTCGGTGGAATGGTATCTGGGCGATGCCAGCTACATTTCGGCTGGGTTCTTCCACAAGAAAGTGGCCAACTTCATCGGCCAGGAAGTGACCACGCAAGGCCTGTTCGGCATCACCGACCAAACGTCCGGGCCACGCGCTCAAGCGGCACGGGCCGAGTTGCTGGCTCGAAACTTCACCACGGACGACACCAACTTGTTCGTGATGATGGCGATGATGGAAAACACCGGCACCTTCACCGATGCCAACGGCACGTCCTGGACCGGCGGTGCCGCCAACTTCACCGGTACTGAAGCCCAACATCTGGCGTTCGCCACGCGCTACGACTTGTACCCGACCGCGGCCGATCCGGAATATCAGTTCAATGTGACCCGGCCGGTCAATAACAAGGACGCCAAGATCCATGGCTGGGAACTCGGTGGCCAACACTTCTTCGGCCAGAGCGGCTTCGGCATCCAAGCCAACTACACCATCGTCAAAGGCGATGTGAGCTTCAACGATGCCGGCAATCCCAACATCAATCAGTTCGCCCTGCTCGGCCTGAGCGACTCGGCCAATCTGATCTTGATGTATGAGGACTATGGCTTCTCGGTGCGCCTGGCCTACAACTGGCGCGATGAGTTCCTGCAAAACACCAACCGCGGCAACTTCCGTAATCCCGAGTACGTGGAGGAGTACTACCAGATCGACTTGAGCGTCGGTTACCAGGTGAACGAGAACCTGTCGCTGTCACTGGAGGGCCTGAACCTCACCGAACAGGATGTCCGCTGGCACGGCCGCTCGGTCAATCAACCCTGGTATGTGGAAGACCAGGGGGCGCGCTATAGCTTGGGAGCGCGTTACAAATTCTGACCACGACCTCGGCTACAAGGATGTTGGGTACAAGGATGTACTCCGTCCCCGCGGGGACGAGCAGACAGCAAAAGTCACGCCTTTTGCTGTCTGCCCGAGGGTCGTGGCAGGATGCCCGATCGCGAGGGAAAAATATGCCTAGGCATGTCATGCTCAATAACGTCGCCCACAAGGATTTGCGGGTCATCGCACGCTACGGTGCGCAGTTCGGCGACAACGTCGGCACCGTGCTCACCTTCCCCACCGAGTACGGCGACGTCCAGCGCGAGTACCCGATTTTCTTTCGCAAGGACGCGCACAGCGGCGAGTTTCAATCCGTCGCCCTGCTCGGCTTTCAAGCCGATGAGAATTTGTTCCTCGACGAGCACGGCTGGCAGGCAGCCTATGTCCCAGGCATCGTCGCGCGCGGCCCGTTCCTGATCGGTTTTCAGAACCAAGAATTGGATGGCGAGTCGCGCAAGGCGCCGGTCATCCACATCGATCTGGACAATCCTCGTGTCAGTAGCACCGAGGGCGAGCCGGTGTTCCTGCCTCAAGGCGGCAACACTCGTTACCTCGACCGCATCGGCGCCATCCTGCAGGGCATCCACCAGGGCTTGGCCGTCAGCAAGGCCATGTTTGAAGCATTCCACGCCTACGACTTGATCGAACCGGTGAACGTCGAGATCAAGTTCAACGAGGAAGAACAATTCAACCTGCGCGGGCTGTACACCATCAGCGAGGACAAACTCCGCAAGCTGGACGGCGACGCCTTGTTCAAATTGAACAACGCCGGCTTCCTGCAAGGCGCCTTCCTGGTGATCGCCTCGCTCAACAACGTCAAGAAGCTGATCGACATGAAACATCGGCGGCGCCGAGATGGCGTGCGGGTGGCAGCAACGTCATGACCGGCATCACTCAACAAACTCGCGAGCTGCACGGCTATACGGTCGAGACGTTACCACTGCCGGAACTGCTGGCTAGCGACGAGCCCATCGTGCTCAAAGGCCTGGTCTCGCAGTGGCCGCTCGTGCAGGCAGGCTTGCGCTCGCACCACGAGGCCATGAGTTATCTGCGCTCGTTCTACAACGGCAAGACGGTCGGCACCTCGCGCGGCGATCCGCAGATCAAAGGCCGCCTGTTCTATAACGAGGACTACACGCAGCTGAATTTCCTCAGCCAGCGTGCGCCGCTGGATCACGTGTTGATGGATATCGAAAAGCATCTCGAGGACGATCGGCCACCGACCAACTACATCGCCTCCACCACCATCGATGCCTGTCTGCCCGGCTTCCGGCGTGACAACGATCTGCCGTTCGCGGCACATGAGATTGAGCCGCTCGCTAGCATCTGGATCGGTAATCGCACGATCGCATCCTGCCACTACGACGCGCCCAACAACCTCGCGTGCTGCGCTGTCGGGCGGCGACGCTTCACGATGTTTCCGCCGGAACAGATCGACAATCTGTATCCCGGTCCGCTGGAACCAACGCCCGGTGGGCAAGCCATCAGCCTGGTGGACTTTGCCAAGCCGGACTTCGAACGCTTTCCTCGCTTCAGACGCGCATTGGCTGCTGGTCAGCACGCTGAAGTGGAGCCTGGCGACGCGGTCTACATTCCAAGCTTGTGGTGGCATCACGTCGAAGCGCTGAGTCCGTTCAACACGCTGATCAACTATTGGTGGAGCTCGGCGCCGAAGTTCATTCCTTCGCCGATGAACACGCTGTATCACGCGCTTTGGGCGCTACGCGACCGGCCGGAGCGCGAGAAGCGCGCTTGGAAGCATGTTTTCGATTACTACGTGTTCGGCCCGGCGGAACGCGCGGGCGAGCACTTACCCGAACAAGCGCGTGGCCCACTCGGCCCTCTGGATGACAGCAGCGCGCGGCGCATTCGGGCCATGCTGCTCAACAATTTGAATCGCTGATATTCGACAACCTCGGAGCGACCATGACAGCGACGCCGGTGAGGAAAGTGGTTATCGCCGGTGGCGGCACGGCCGGTTGGGTGACGGCCGCCGCGCTGTCACATCAGCTGGGACAATTGCTCGACATCACGCTGGTCGAGTCCGAGGAGATCGGCACCATCGGCGTCGGCGAGTCGACCGTGCCACCGATTCGAGTCTTTCATCAGCTACTCGGCATCGACGAACAAGAGTTCATGCGCGCGGTGTCCGCGACCTTCAAGCTCGGCATCTGGTTCGAGAACTGGGGCCAGATCGGCGATCGCTACATCCATCCTTTTGGCCGGCACGGCAAGTCGACTTGGTTGTGTGAGTTTCATCATTTCTGGCTGCATGGTCTGCGCTCGGGATTGAACTCCGAGCTCGGCGAGTACTGCGTCGAGTGGCTCGCAGCCAAGCAAGGCCGGTTCGGTACCTCGCCGCAGTCCGATATCAACTATGCCTTTCATATCGACGCCTCGGCGTATGCCCGCTTCCTGCGACGCTTCGCTGAAGGCCACGGCGTGAAGCGCATCGAAGGCAAGATCAAATCCGTACGACAACATCCGACCACCGGCTTCGTCGAATCGCTGCAGCTGGATGGCGAGCGCGTGGTGCCCGGCGATCTGTTCATCGATTGCACCGGCTTTCGCGCGTTGCTCAGCGAACAGACGCTGCACACCGGCTTCGAAGATTGGTCGCACTGGCTACCTTGCGACAGTGCCGCCGCCGTGCAGACCGAGATCACCTCGCCGCCCAATCCTTACACCTGCGCCATCGCGCACGAGGCAGGTTGGCGGTGGTTGATTCCCTTGCAACATCGGATGGGGAACGGCTTCGTCTATTGCAGCCGATACATTTCCGATGAGGATGCCAAACAGAAGTTGATGCAGGCCGTGAGCGGCAATCCGGTGCGGCCGCCGTTTACGCTCAAGTTCAAACCGGGTCGGCGGTTGAAGACGTGGAACAAGAATGTGGTGGCGGTGGGACTGTCGAGTGGCTTCATCGAGCCGCTGGAGTCCACCAGCATTCACTTGATCATGACCGCGGCCACGCGACTGATGCAGATGTTTCCTTTCGATGGCATCCGGCCGGCGTTCGTCGATCAGTTCAACAAGGAGTCGCAGGCCGAGTTCGAGAAGGTGCGCGACTTCATCATCCTGCACTACCACACCACCGAGCGCGATGACTCGCCGTTCTGGCGCTATTGCCGAGGGATGGAGATTCCTGAGTCGCTGGCTCGGCGCATCGAGCTGTTCCAGGAAGGCGGCCATGCCTATCAAGCCGACGGTGAGCTATTCCGGGTGGACTCCTGGATCCAGGTGCTGCTCGGCCAGGGCGTCGTGCCCAAGCACTATCACCCGCTGCCTCGGGGCATGCAGGACCAGGAGTTAGCGCGTGTTCTGCACGGGTTGAAGGCGGGCGTGGCGCAGAGTGTGGCGAGGCTGCCGAAGCACCAGGAGTTCATTAATAGCTACTGCCGGATGGAGGCGTAACGCTGCGCTCGGGGTTGTCGCACTCGCACCGATCGGCATGAGATAGGGCTCTCGGGATCAGGCAACGCCAAGGTGTGAAGCGCAGGCTCGGCATCACTTGCTCGCTTGGTGCAGAATAGCGGCCCTTCTATGCAGCCGTTGTTTACCTATGCCTGCCAAATCGCCTGCTAAGCCGTCCGCCAAGTCGCCTGCCAATTCGTCGGCCAAGCCAGCAGCTGCGGCGATTTCCAAGCCTGCTGCCAAGGCGAAGACTGTTGCGGCCAAGACCAAGGGCCCGGCTCCCGTAGCGGCCAAGAGTGGCGCCGCTCGGCCGGCGGCCGAGCGCAACGCTGCGCCGACCAAGGTCGTGAAGCTGGGTAAGCGGCTCGAGGCCGTGGCTCGGGAGATCAAGGACGCCGACGAGTTCGTCGAGCACGTTGCTGGTCTCGCCAAGCGTTACCGTCGTGAGCATGCCCTGCGGGCTGGCGACGCCCAGGCCGAGCTGCGGCAGTCGCTGCGGACGTTCCACAAGCACGCCAGCGCGCTGGCTGAGTGGCTGAACCTCGCTAACGGTGGCAAGGCGACCGCCATCGAACGAAAGGCGTTCGATGCAGTGGGCACCAAGTTGTTCGGGTCGCCGGTCCTGGCTCGTCCTCAGAGCACACAGACGCTCGATTGGCTGACTCGCGCGAGTCAGGCAGCCGACGAAACCGTCACGGAAATGAAGCAAGGCGGCGTTGAAGATGCGCTGAGGATTGCCGCTGAAGGTCTGCGCGCGACCTTCGAACATCATAAGTTGAAACTCGCCGCCGGCAGCGACAAGAAGCCCGGTGACGCCGTTCGCCTGCTACTCGCCATTGCCCGCGACGCCGGCGAGACGATTGAGCCCGCCTCGGCAAGAGCAGCACTCAAAGATTCCAGCAGACCAGCCGCCGCGGCATAACGCCCGAAGATTGAGACGTCGCGACGGCCGCGCATGACTGGCAGCACGACGCCTACGTCGCGTCGTGGAAGATCACGCCTAGCGTATGGCGACGGCCGCCGCGAAGGCGGCTCACGCCGTGTCGCATGTTCACTCGGTAGATGCCGCGCGTGCCTTGTACCGGTCGGTGATGAACGGCAAACACAACGGCATCGCCCTGCTCTAGCGACACCACTTCCGCACGCGACTGCATGCGGGGTCGCTGTTCGGTGAGCACAAACTCGCCACCGGTAAAATCTCGTCCAGGCTGGGACAGCAGCACAGCGACCTGCAGCGGAAACACATGTTCGCCGTACA
>NZ_JAEUPY010000795.1 GCF_016790065.1 Steroidobacter sp. | reverse complement strand
ACATCAACGTTAGCTAAACAACTCAACCCATCATGGCGTCCTCCATTCCCGAGCGCAGCACCAGCGAGTGGCAGGCGCTCGATGCCGCCCATTACATGCATCCGTTCACCGATCACGGTGCGCTGAGTAAGAAGGGCACGCGTGTCATCACTCGCGCCGAGGGCGTGTACTTATATGAGTCCGGCGGCCGTCGCATTCTCGATGGCATGTCCGGGCTGTGGTGCGTGAATCTGGGCTACGGCCGGCGCGAGCTGGCCGACGCCGCATACAAACAAATGCAGGAGCTGCCGTACTACAACAGCTTCTTCCAGGTGGCCCATCCGCCGGCCATCGAACTGGCGCGGCTGTTGTCCGAAGTCACGCCGCCGCAGTTCAAACACGTGTTCTTCACCGGTTCAGGTTCGGAAGCGAACGACACAGTGGTGCGCACGGTGCGTCGCTATTGGGACGTGCTCGGCCAGCCACAGCGCTCGGTCATCATCAGCCGTAACAACGCGTATCACGGCAGCACCATGGCTGGTGCCAGCTTGGGTGGCATGAAGCCCATGCATGAGCAAGGCGGCTTGCCAATTCCTGGCATCGTGCACATCCGGCAGCCGTATTGGTACGCCGAAGGCGGGCAGCTCTCGCCGGAAGAATTCGGCCTGGTGGCGGCGCGCGCCTTGGAAGAGAAGATTCTGGAGCTCGGTCCGGAGAAAGTGGCGGCGTTCATCGGCGAACCGATTCAGGGCGCCGGCGGCGTGATCATCCCGCCTTCGACCTATTGGCCCGAGATTCAGCGCATCGTCGACAAGTACGGCATCTTGTTGGTGGCCGACGAAGTCATTTGCGGTTTCGGCCGCACCGGCCGCTGGTTCGGTTCGGAATATTTCGGCATTCGCCCCGACCTGATGCCCATCGCCAAGGGCTTGTCCTCGGGCTACCTGCCCATCGGCGGCGTCATGATCGGCGACCGGGTCGCCTCGGTCATGACCGATAAGGCCGGCGAGTTTAATCACGGCTTCACGTACTCCGGCCATCCTGTGGCCTGCGCGGTGGCCTGTACCGCCATCAACATCCTGCGTGACGAAGGCATCGTCGCGCGGGTCAACGATGACCTGGGTCCCTACTTGCAGCGTCAGTGGCAGGAGCTGGCGTCCCATCCGTTGGTCGGCGAGGCTCGCAGCGTCGGTTTGATCGGTGCGCTGGAGTTGGTGAAGGACAAGGCCAAGCGCCAGACCTTCCCGGACCCGGGTGAAGTCGGCCTGTTGTGCCGGGACCTGTGTATCGCCAACGGTCTGGTGATGAGAGCGGTGCGTGACACCATGATCATTGCACCGCCATTGGTCATCAGCCATGCACAAATCGACGAGTTGGTGGCCAAAGCGCGCCTCGCTTTGGATCAGACCCAGCAGGAGTTACAGCGGCAGGGCAAGTTATAGCCCGCGCCCCCGCTTCTGCGTTACGCTTCCCACCACACCGGGATCGGAACAACCAACATTGCGGGGAGTAATCCTGATGAGTAGGCCGTTGAAGAGTTCAGTGCGCGCAGGGCTTGCCGTAACCTCGATCGCGCTGGCCGTCGCGGCCTGCGGCAAGAAGGAAGAAGCTCAGCAGTCGCAGGCGCCAGGTGCCGCCGCCGCGGAGGAGAAGGTCCTCCATGTCTACAACTGGTCGGACTACATCGCCGAAGACACCATCAAGAACTTCGAGGACAAGACCGGCATCAAGGTCACCTACGACGTCTTCGACTCCAACGACATGCTCGAGACCCGCCTGTTGGCCGGCAATTCCGGCTTCGACGTGGTGGTGCCCTCGGCCTCGTTCCTGGAGCGCCAGATCAAGGCCGGCGTGTTCCAGAAGCTGGACAAGAGCCAGATTCCGAACCTGGCCAACATGGATCCGGACATTCAGCAGCGCGTCGCTCTGCATGATCCCAACAACGATCATTCGGTGACCTACCTGTGGGGCACCACCGGCATCGGCTACAACGTCGATAAGGTGAAAAAGATTCTGGGCGACAAGCCGCTCGATTCCTGGAATCAGATTTTCGATCCCAAGGAAATCGCCAAGTTCAAGGACTGCGGCGTGTCGGTGCTGGACGCCCCGGATGAACTGCTCAAAGTGGTGCTGCAATGGATGGGCCGCGATCCCAACAGCCAGAAGGATGACGATCTGAACGCCGCGGCCGAGAAGCTGCAGGCCATCCGTCCGTACATTCGCAAGATCCATTCCTCGCAATACATCGACGACCTCGCCAACGGCGAGCTGTGCGTGTCGGTGGGTTGGAGCGGCGACATTCTGCAGGCGCGGGACCGCGCTAAAGAAGCCGGCCAGAACGTCAAGGTGGCGTACTCGATTCCGAAGGAAGGCACCATCGTGTGGTTCGACATGCTGGCCATTCCGGCCGATGCCAAGCATCCGAAGAATGCCCATGCCTTCATCAACTATTTGATGGATCCGCAGGTGGCCGCCAACAATTCCAACTTCGTCAACTACGCCAACGGCAACGCTGCGTCGTTTGCCTCGGTGAGCGACGAGGTGAAGAACGATCCGGGCGTGTACCCGACGCCGGAAGTGAAGGCGAAGCTGTTCCCATCGCTGGCCTACGGCGAGCAGGCCACCGCCACCATGGCGCGCCTGTGGCAGAAGTTCACGACCGGTCAATAACTCGACCCATCAACTCCAACAACCGGGCGGGTCCGTATGGCCTCGAATCCGCGTCCTCAGCAACAGCTTGCGGTTTGGAACGATCCGCAAGCTGTTCCGTACATCCACATTGATCGGGTCACCAAGAAATTTGGTGACTTCGTCGCGGTCAATAATGTTTCGCTGAAGATCTACAAGAAAGAGCTGTTCTGTCTGCTCGGCGGCTCGGGCTGCGGCAAGACCACGCTGCTGCGCATGCTGGCGGGCTTCGAAGATCCCACCAGCGGCAAGATTTTCATCGACGGCGCCGACATGACCGACATTCCGCCCTACGAGCGGCCGGTCAACATGATGTTCCAGTCGTACGCGCTGTTCCCGCACATGACGGTGGAACAGAACGTGGCATTCGGCCTGAAGCAGGATCGAATCGCCAAGGACGAAATCGCCACGCGTGTCGACGACATGCTCAAGCTGGTTCGGCTGCAGCAGTTCGCCAAGCGCAAGCCGCATCAGTTGTCCGGCGGTCAACGTCAGCGCGTAGCACTGGCTCGCTCGCTGGTGAAGCGTCCCAAACTGTTGCTGCTCGATGAACCGCTCGGCGCGCTCGACAAGAAACTTCGCGAGCACACGCAGTTCGAGCTGGTGAATCTTCAGGAGCAGTTGGGTGTGACCTTCGTGGTCGTGACCCACGACCAGGAAGAAGCGATGACCCTGTCCTCGCGCATCGGCGTCATGAACCAGGGCGAGATCATTCAGGTCGGTACGCCCAAAGACATTTACGAGTATCCCAACAGCAAGTTCGTGGCCGAGTTCATCGGCAACGTGAACATGTTCGAGGGCCGGCTGATCGAAGACGAGCCAGATCATGTGCGCATCGAGTCGGCCGACCTGGCTGGCGGCACGATCTATGTCGATCACGGTGTCAGCTCGGCGCCGGGAGCGGTCGTGGCCGCGGCGATTCGGCCCGAGAAGATCAACATCTCCGTCAACCCGCCGCAGCAGACCGACAACGTCGTGCAAGGCACGGTCAAAGAGATTGCGTACATGGGCGACATGTCCGTGTACCTGGTGCAGCTGGCTTCCAAGAAAATCGTGCGGGTGACGCAGCCGAATTCATACCGGCATGCCGAGGAATCCATCACTTGGGATCAGACGGTGTACTTGAGTTGGCACGCGTCTAGTCCTGTGGTGCTCAGCGAATGAGCGCCCGCGCCGAAGCGCCTCGGCGGCATCGGCACAGCGCCGGCGTACAACTGATTCTGGATATCTTGCAGCGCCTGCCGCCGTATCGCTGGACACAAGCACGCTTGCTACGTTGGGGCATCACCGGCCGCACCGCGGTGGTCGCCATCCCGTACTTCTGGCTGCTGCTGTTCTTCCTGGTGCCGTTCATCATCGTGCTGAAGATTTCGTTCGCAGATGCGCGCATCGGCATTCCGCCGTACTCGCCGTTGCTGAACTGGGTCGACGGCAATCTGGTGCAGATCCAGCTCAACTTCGCCACCTTCCGCAACATGATCGAGGACAGCCTGTACGTGAAGGCATACCTCAACTCGATCAAGATTGCCGGCATCTCGACGCTGTTCTGTCTGCTGATCGGCTATCCCATGGCGTATGCGATTGCGCGCGCGCAATCGACGTGGCGGCACATCTTATTGATGCTGGTGATTCTGCCGTTCTGGACGTCGTTCCTGCTGCGCGTATACGCGTGGATCGGCATCCTCAAGAACAACGGCCTCATCAATAATTTCCTGATGTGGACCGGCTTGATCGACGAGCCCATCGTGATGCTGCAGACCGATTTCGCCATCTACGTGGGCATCGTGTACTCGTACTTGCCGTTCATGATCCTGCCGCTGTACTCCAACTTGGAGAAGATGGATCTGACGTTGCTGGAGGCCGCGGCGGATCTGGGCGCGCGTCCGTTCAAGACGTTCATGACCATCACGCTGCCGTTGTCCATGCCCGGCATCGTCGCCGGCTCGATGTTGGTGTTCATTCCGGCGGTGGGCGAGTTCGTGATTCCGGAGCTGTTGGGCCCGTCCGATTCCTTGATGATCGGCAAAGTGCTCTGGCAAGTGTTCTTCACCAAGCGTGACTGGCCGGCGGCATGCGCGGTGGCCATCGCGTTGCTGTTGCTGCTGGTGATCCCGATCGTGTTGTTGCAGCGGGCGCAGGCGGCGGAAGCGCGTGGAGCGCATCGATGAAACAGTCATCGACGTTCCGCCTGTCCGTGCTGGTGTTCGGCTTCGCGTTCCTCTACATCCCCATCCTGTCGCTGATCTTCTATTCGTTCAACAAGTCGCGACTGGTCACGGTGTGGGGCGGCTTCTCGACCCAGTGGTACGGCCGGTTGTTGGAGAATCGCCAGATCCTGGACGCGGCCTGGCTGTCGCTGAAAATCGCTGCCATCAATGCCACGGGTGCGGTGATTCTTGGCACGTTGGCGGGCCTCGCGCTGGCGCGCTTCGGCAAGTTTCGCGGACGCACGCTGTTGTCAGGCATGACGACTGCGCCGCTGGTCATGCCCGAAGTGATTACAGGTTTGTCGTTGCTGATGTTGTTCGTGGTGATGGAAAGCGCTTTCGGCTGGCCAGCCGGGCGTGGCTTCACCACCATCACCATCGCTCACATGACGCTGACACTGGCCTATGTGACCGTGATCGTGCAGTCCAGACTGTCGTCGCTCGATGACTCGTTGGAAGAGGCGGCGATGGATCTGGGCGCGCGGCCGGGCAAGATCTTTTTCGTCATTACCTTGCCCATCATTGCGCCGGCGCTGATTTCCGGCTGGCTGCTGTCGTTCACCATTTCGCTGGATGACCTGGTGATCACCAGCTTCGTGTCCGGCCCGGGCGCCAGCACCTTGCCCATGGTGATCTTCTCCAAAGTCCGTCTGGGGGTGAGCCCGGACATCAACGCGCTCGCCACTATCATCGTGTTGCTCGTGACCCTCGGTGTGATCGCTGCCGGCTTCCTCTTGGCCAACCAGGAGAAGCGTCGGTTGCGAGACATGCAGATGGCCGCGTCATCGAAATAAGACCGGCCTGCTATCGCTGCCGCGCGGCGCATCGGCGAGAATACTTGCCTGACTATCCGCGGGGGCGGAGATGAATATCCGTTCGAAATTGCCGCACGTCGGCACGACCATTTTTACGGTCATGACCAATCGCGCTCGTGAGTTGGGTGCGATCAATCTGGCGCAAGGTTTCCCGGACTATGACGCGCCGGCCAAGCTCAAGGAGCTACTGGCCCATCACGTCGCTGCGGGTCACAACCAATACGCGCCGATGATTGGCGTCGCCGAGTTGCGCGAACAGATCGCGCTCAAGCTCGGTGCCAGCTACGGTCGCGTGCCCAACGTCGACAGCGAAATCACCGTCACGCTCGGCGCCACCGAAGCTCTGTTTTCCGCCATCGTGTCGCTGGTGCATCCGGGCGAGGAAGTGATCTTGTTCGATCCTTCCTACGACTCATATGCGCCGGCGGTGATCGCCGTCGGCGGCCGGCCGATTCATATTCCGCTCGATCCGCCCAACTTTCGCATCGACTGGGATCGGGTGCGAGCTGCGATCTCGCCGCGCACGCGCCTGGTGATGATCAACACGCCACACAATCCAATCACCACGGTGATCCCGCGAGCCGAGTTGGACATCCTGGCCGAGATTCTGCGACCCACCGATGCGTTGGTGATTTCGGACGAAGTGTACGAGCACATGATCTACGACGGCGCGCGCCATGCGAGCATCGTCGAGCATCCCGAGCTGTATGAGCGCGGTGTCGCTGTCTTCTCGTTCGGCAAGACCATGCACGCCACCGGTTGGCGCGTGGGCTATGCGGTAGCGCCGCCCGACATCACTCGGGAGATTCGCCGGGTTCATCAGTTCAATACGTTTTCCATCGCGCAGCCATTGCAGCTGGCTATCGCTGACTTCCTCGAGCAAACGCCCGAACACAACGCGGGATTGAGCGCGTTCTATCAGGCCAAGCGCGATCGGTTCCTGGAGCTGCTGCGTGATTCCAGATTTACTTGGACGCCAGCCGCCGGCAGCTTTTTTCAACTACTGGATTTCAGCGCCATCGCCGAGGACAGCGACGTCGACTTCGCCGACAAGGTATTGCGCCAGGCCGGCGTGGCTTCGATTCCAGTCTCGCCGTTCTACGTGGCGCCGCCCAAACTCACCGTGCTGCGTTTCTGCTTCGCCAAGAACGATGCGACGCTAGCAGCCGCGGCCGAGAAGCTGTGTAAGTTGTAAGCGGCTATTCGGAGCGGATCACGAAGCCGCTGCCATCGGGATGCACCGACAAGTTGCTGTACTGTTTCAAGAACGTCGCCAGCGACTCGGGGCTGTCGGCATCGAACGTGGCGGTGAGGCGCGTATTACGAGCAGCGTCGCCATCGATCTGAAAGCGCCGTGTGTTGTAACGGTTGATCTCGTTCACCACGTCTTCTAACCGCTCAGCGCGAAACACCAAGCGGCGCTCCCGCCAAGCCGTCGTTTGTTTGCGATCCGCTGTCGCCTGCCGGATGATGCCGCCGTCGCTGGCGATCACCGCTTCTTCACCTGCGCTGAGTAGATTAGGTGTCGCATTCGGAGTAGCCGGAGTGCGCGAGTCTGCCAACTTCACTCGTCCTTCGAGCACGGCTACATGCGTGTCGTCACGTACGCGGTGCACGTTGAACTGCGTGCCGACGGCTTGAATGACCGCAGTTCCCGCCTTGACGCGAAACGGGCGAGTCGTGTCGTGAGCGACCACGAACAGCGCCTCACCTTCGAGCAGCTCGACGTCGCGGGCATGCTCGGAGAGCGTCACCCGCGTGCGCGAGTCAGTATTCAGATAAAGCACCGAGCCGTCGGCGAGCTGCACGATGCGTTGCTCGCCGACAGCGGTCACATATAGATTGGCATTGGCCGACAGCCACCACGAATACGAGGCCGCAATGGCCACGACGGCAATCGCAGCGGCCCAACGCCAATGCCCGATGGCGCGTCGTGCAGGCTTGCTCGGCGCGGCGACGGCAGCCGGCTGTTGAGCCGTTGCCCGCGTCGTAAGAGCGTCCTGCAAGGGAATGATGTCGGCGCCCTTGGCCTCGTTGAACTCGGCCAGGATGGCGTCGATCTCCATCGGGCTTTCAGCCGCACTCTCGCGCAGCCGTTGCCAGGTGGCGCTGGCGAACAAGAATTCTTCGATGTGACGTGGCGATTGTTTGAGCCACTTCAGGAACTCGGCACGCTCGGCGTCGCCGCCGTCGGCCAGGATGCCGAGCCATTGCGACGCTTGTTCGCTGATAGTTTGGGTTTCGCGGTGATTGGCGCGCATGTCATTACTCCTTTCGCGCGGACGCCGACCCGGCTGCCAAGTAATGCCGGCAGTGGTCGATGGCCTTGTAGAGATGATTGCGCACCGTGCTCACTGAGATGCCGAGCTTTTCGGCGATCTGAGCGTGCGACAGCGGGTGATGAGTGGCGAGCCGCAGGACGGCGCGTTGCATGGGCGGCAACTGCTGGACGGCTTTCTCGAACTCACGCGTCTGCGCGGTGTGTTCGTAGATCTCGTCCGGGCGCGCGGCCTCGTCGGGTAGCTGGTCGGTGGCGTGCTCGACCACTGCCGAATCGAACACCATCGGCCGGTCGCGCTCGCGTAGGCGGAATTCATACAGCAAGTTGAAGGCGATTCGGTAGACATAAGCTTGCGGGCAGCGGACCCCGGCCGGGTCGGCGGTTCTCAACAGCCGCAGGTAGACCTCCTGAGCCAGATCCTCCGCGGTCTCGGAGTTGCGCAGGCGTCGCAGCAGCAGGCGGTACAGCCCGCTGCGAAACTCTTCGAAGGCGCGTGTCGCCAGGTCCGACGGGTTGGTCGGCTGGCCGGCTTCCCGCGTCGTTTGCGGCACGCTCTGGTTCACCATATGAGTAACGACTGTGGTTGCCGCCCAAACTCACTAGTCGTCCATGAAAAAAAACTGCAGGCCGCGACTAGTGACATGCTCTGCCAGCCCCAGCCTATTACTTACGAGCGTCGCCATAAAGCGGTCGCCACTACAAAATGGGTCCGGCCGCGCAGGTCGCCGGGCCGTTGGCCATGGGGGTGTCCGGGCGGGAGCCGGCTGGTAACGCATGAAACAACGATGGATGTTACGGCTGCGGCTTTGGGCCGCAGCCTGGGGGGCTGGTCAGGTGGGGTTGGCCGGTTCGGCGATGGCGGCGAGCAGCGATGATTCGTTCGCGGCACTGAGCGAGTACATCGAGCAGGCGCGACAGGACTGGAAGGTTCCTGGAGTGGCCGTCGGTGTCATTCGTGATGGCGAGGTGGTGTATGTCCGAGGCTTCGGTGCGCGTGAAGTTGGCAAGGAGCCGCGTGTCGATGCGCACACCTTGTTTCAGATCGGCTCACTGACCAAGGCCTTCACCGCGACCGCGCTCGGCTTGCTGGTGGATGAAGGCAAGCTCAGCTGGGACGATCCGGTAGTGAAGCATGTGCCGTCGTTTCGAGTTGCCGATCCGTGGCTGACGCAAAACATCACGGTGCGCGATGTGGTCGGCCATCGCACCGGGCTGGAAGGCGGCACGCATACCATCGTGCCCACCGATTCGGCGCGACTGCTGCACGACACGAGCAGGCTGACCTCGCGGGTGCCGTTTCGGGATGCGGTTCTCTACAGCAATACGATGTACGACGTCGCCGGCCAAGTAGTGGCTGCCGTGGCCGGCATGAGTTGGGACGAGTTCGTGCGCCGCCGCCTGTTCGTGCCGCTGCAGATGAGCGAGAGCAGTCCTGACGTTGTGGCTGCAGGCATCTGGCCGCGTGAGCGATTGGCGCCCACCATGTATGGCCGAGCACCGGCCGGGCGCGCGAGCCTCGACGATGTTCCCAAGGCCAACGTCGCCATGCCTCACTGGCTCACCGAGCAGGGCAGTCGTGCGCTGCCTTGGCAGATCCTGTTGACCAATGGCGGCGGGGCCTCGGGCTCGATCGTTTCGAATCTTCAGGACCTGCTGCAGTGGACGCGTTTCAATCTAGGCGAGGGGCGTGACGCGAGCGGATCGGCACTGATTCGCGCCGCGACCTTGCGTGAGGTGCAAACCCCACAGCTGTTCATCCGTGACGCACCGTCAGCCTCTTTCGAAATCCAGTGGAGTGCGGTGGAACGACTCGATCCCGAGGCGGCACGGCGAGCGTATCCGCCGGCTTATGCGTTGGGTTGGTTCGTGAATAGCTATCGAGGCTATCGCTACGTCGATCACGGCGGCGCGCTGCTGGGCGGCACGTCGTCGATCGCGTTCATGCCGGAGCGTCGCATGGCCGTGGTCGTGCTGGCCAATAGCTATGGTTACGGTGGCCGAGGGATGCTCAACGATGCCATTACGCTCCGCGCGTTCGACCAGATGTTGGGTGTCGAGTCGCACGACTGGAGCGCGGACTTCCTGCGAACCATGCAAGCCGGCGAGCGGGAGCGACAGGCCGCCGACCAACAGCTGCAGCGTTCGCGTTTGAAGAATGCGCCGCACTCGCTGCCGCTGTCGGCGTACGTCGGTGAGTATGAGAACGACGCCTTCGGCAAGATTCGTGTCGAACAAACGGGTAAAGAGTTGACGCTGCAATTGCCTGGTGTGTTCAGCTGGCGCTTACAGCATTGGCATCACGATACGTTTCGGCTGCAAGTCGGCAACGACGGCCTGGAGCTGATGCAGTTCTTCCTGAACTTCCAAGTCGACGCCCGCGGTCGGGTCAGCTCGTTCGATCCTGGCTGGGTGCTGCTGGGTGGCGCGTTCAAGCCGGTGGCCAAGTAGTGCGCTGGCTGGCGGTCGTCGGCCTGTTCGTGGCCGTTGGAGCATCGGCGGCTGAGCGAGATTTCGACGTCATCATCCGTGGCGGGATGGTCTACGACGGCACCGGCGCTGCCGGCGCGAAAGGCGACGTTGGCGTGCGCGCCGACCGTGTCGTCAGCATCGGCGATCTGCGTGAGGCGAAGGCGCCAGTGGAGATCGATGCGCGCGGTCAAGCCGTCGCGCCGGGCTTCATCAATCTTCTGAGTCAGGCCGGCTGGACCTTCCTCAGCGATGCTCGCAGCGAGAGTGACCTGCGTCAGGGAGTGACGCTCGAGATATTGGGCGAAGGTGTGACGATGGGGCCGCTCAATGCCGAGATGCATGAGGAGATGACGTCCGAACTGCGCGAGCTAGGAGTACAGGCCGACTGGAGCACGCAGCGACAGTACATGGAGTTGATCGAGCGTCGTGGTGTCAGTCCCAACATCGCCTCGTTCATTGGCGCAACGACGATTCGGGTTCATGTCATGGGACGTGAGAACCGACGGGCTACACCTGCAGAGTTGGAGCAAATGCGTTCGCTGGTTCGCGAGGCCATGCAGGACGGCGCATTCGGTGTTACGTCGGCCGTGCAATATGCGCCTGCCGTTTACGCCGACACTGACGAGTTGGTGGCGTTGGCTTCGGCCGCTGCGCCCTTCGGTGGAAGCTACATTTCCCACATGCGTAGTGAAGGCGCGCAGTTGCTTGAGTCTGTCGATGAGGTGATCGAGATTGCCGAGCGGGCGAAGGTTCCCGCCGCGATCTATCACCTGAAAGCGTTCGGTGCGCCGAACTGGCCGAAGATGCGCTCGGTCATCGACAAGATCGATGGCGCCCGCGCTCGCGGCTTGCAAGTGACTGCCAACATGTATCCCTACGATGCGGCATTCACAGGTTTGGATTTGACCATGCCGCCTTGGGTTCAAGAGGGCGGCAATGCGGCTTGGGTCGAGCGGTTGCGTGACCCGGCGATTCGCGCCCGTGTGTTACGCGAGATGAGCCAGCCCGGCGTGGGCTGGTCGAACGCTCTGAAAGACGCGGGCTCGCCGGACAAGCTGCTCATTCTCGGCGCGCACAAACCGACATTGCGTCGGTGGGTCGGCAAGACCATCGGCGATGTCGCTCGCGAGTGCGGCGTTTCTCCGGAGAATGCCATCGTCGACCTCGTGATCGAGGAGGGCGGCCGGTTGCAGGTGGCGTACTTCGCGATGTCCGAGGACAACCTTCGGCTGCAATTGCGCCAACCCTGGCTGAGTTTGGGGTCGGACGGAGATTCGCGCGCCGCCGAGGGAGACGCGTTGCTTCGTAGCGCACATCCTCGCGACTACGGAACATTCGCCAGAGTGCTAGGTAAGTATGTGCGCGAGGAACGCGTCATCAGTCTCACCGATGCCATTCATCGCATGTCGGGTTTGCCGGCCGCGACTTTAGGCCTGCGCGATCGCGGCACGCTACGCGTCGGCAACTACGCCGACATCGTCGTGTTCGATCCAAAGACCGTCGCCGACCAATCCACATTTCAGCAGCCGCATCGTTACGCCACCGGTGTGCGCAACGTCTTCGTGAACGGCGTGCAGGTCATCAAAGACGGCGAACACACCGGCGCCAAACCCGGTCGGTTCATCCGTCGTCACTAGAAGGCCCGGCCGAGCATCAGCTCGCTCGGCCGAAAACAGGCCGTCCATCCGCGGCGTGCATGTCAACGGTTCTTCCCAGGGCTTTTTCACGGGCACTGGCGATGACCGGCTTTGCACCGTATCTTCGCAGCCATGAGTACGCTCAATGTCACATTGATTCAGACCGAGCTGGTCTGGCACGACCCGGAGGCGAATCGCCGTCGGCTGCAGCAGCGGTTCGCAACGCTGGCGGGTCAAACCGATTTGATCGTGTTGCCGGAGATGTTCACTACCGGCTTTACCATGCAGCCGGAGTCGGTTGCGGAGCCTGCCGACGGGCCGACCGTCGCTTGGTTGCGAGAGCAGGCCGCGGCTGTTGGAGCTGTCATCACGGGCAGCGTTGCTACGAAAGACGGAGCTAACTATTACAACCGCCTGATCTGGATGCGGCCGGACGGCACGTATCAGAGCTACGACAAGCGTCACCTGTTCCGGATGGCGCACGAGCAGGATCACTATTCGCCGGGTGGGCGACGGGTGGTGGTGGAGCTGAAGGGCTGGAAGATTCTGCCGCTGGTTTGTTACGACCTGCGCTTTCCGGTGTGGAGCCGGAATCGGATCGGTGCGGACGGTGGCTACGATGTGTTGCTGTATGTCGCCAACTGGCCGGAGCGGCGTCGCTATCCTTGGCAGACGCTGATCAAAGCCCGCGCCATCGAAAACTTGAGCTACTGCATCGCTGTCAATCGGGTCGGCAAGGACGGCACGGGCGTCAATTACACCGGCGATAGTGCCGCCATCGATTTTCTCGGGCAGTCGATGACTGAGCCGTCGGAGCAAGAGTTGGTTGCGACTGTGACGCTCGATAGAGCGGCCCTGGACGGGTTTCGCGCCAGTTTCCCGGCGCATTTGGATGCTGACGAATTTCAATTGATCGAGCCATCGCCATGAAAATTTCTACTCGGGTCAATCATCCACCTGCCGTGGCTGTGCCGGTCGACAATCGGCCGTTGGTCGCGCCCATTTATCAGTCGGTGAAGTTCACGTTCGATGACGTCGCGGAGTCGGAGCGTCAGTCGCGTGGGCAGCGCGAGGGGTTTCAGTATTCGCGCGTGTCCAACCCAACCTTGCAGCAGTTGAGTTTGACTCTGGCGCAGCTGCAGGGGCGAGATGGTTGTTTGCTCACGTCATCCGGCGTGGCGGCGGTGAATTTGGCGCTGTTGTCGCTGTGTAAGCAGGGCGACCATGTCATTTTGTTTGCTGAGATGTATCAGCCGACGCGGTACATGATTCGGCGGCTGCTGGCGCGCTACGGTGTTACGCACACCATGCTGTCGATTGAAGATACGGTCGGGATTGAGCAGACGCTGGCGGAGAAGCCCACGAGATTGGTGATTTTTGAGACGCCGAGTAATCCGGTGCTCAAGGTTGCGGATATTCAAGCCATCACGGCGGCGGCGAAGCGGCACGGGGCACTGACGGTGCTAGACAATACGTTCGCCGGGTTTCATAACCATGGGCAGTTCGATATCGACGTGTTCGTGCATAGCCTGACGAAATATGCGTCGGGGCATGGCGATGTGATGGGCGGGGCGGTGATTGCCCGCCGGGAGATCACTGATCGGATGAGACAGGATTTCATTGTCCTTGGGGCGACGCTCGATCCGCATACGGCGTTTTTGATTCAGCGAGGGCTGAAGACGTATGCGCTTCGGTATGAGCGGCAGTGTGCGAATGCTTTGGCGGTGGCTCAGTTTTTGGAGGCTCATCCTGGGGTGGCTGGCGTCAGTTACCCGTGGTTGAGTTCGCATCCGCAGTATCAGCTGGCCCGGGCGCAGATGTTGGATGGTGGGGCTATTGTTTCTGTCGAGCTCAAGGAGCGCGCGGTCGCGCCGGCTTCGTTTGCTAATGCGCTTGAGTTGTTTGCTATCTCCGCTAGCGTTGGGTCGACGGAGTCGCTGGTGCAGCCGGGGCAGTTGATGCGGCCCAGGGATCTGAATGAGGCTGAGCAGGGGTGGGCGGCTGTTTCCGATCGGACTATGCGGTTGTCTGTTGGCATCGAGGACGTTGAAGACTTGATTGCGGACTTGGGGCGGGCGTTGGCTTCGCCGCTTTAAGCGGTAGGCTTCGCCGCTTCGCCGCTTCGCCGTCTCGTCGCTTCGACGGAAAGGGAGGCCTCGGTGGCTGGCTGCGCCTGTGGCAGAGGTGTCCTCCCGGCACCGCTGCACCCGCCGCGCCTACGCTGTCGCGTGGCGCGTGCTTGTACATCCATGTAGCGCTATAGGACCAGCATCCCTGCTGGATCCAATTGCCGGGAGGACACCTCTGCCCCAGGCGCGGCCTCAACGTTCGCTGTGGCAGCGCCGTCCATACAGAGCCGATCCATTTGTCTTAATTCAGCCCTCCCGCAGGGAGAAAAAGACCGCGGCGGCGTTATGCGCAGTCAACCTTTCGCCGGGCTCGGCGTTGTATGTCCCAGATCGGTTGATCTGGACACAGCAGGAGTCGTCCCATGCAGGTTTCTAACTCAAACAAGAGTCGCCTCACTTTGGTGCTGATGGCGGCGGGTCTTTTAAGCGTCGCTGGCTTGAGTCAGGCCGAGGCTGGCGTTCGGGATCCTGGCGTCAACGCTCGGCAGCACAATCAGCAGCAGCGCGTTCGGCAGGGTGTTCGTTCCGGTGAGCTGACGCGTCGGGAAACGGGAGCGCTGGCTCGGGAGCAGAAGAACATTCGTCAGCTGGAGCGGACCTACAAGTCCGACGGCGAGCTGACTCGCGCTGAGCGTGTTGATTTGCAGAAGGAGCAGAATCAGGCCAGCCGGCACATCTACAACCAGAAGCATGACGCCCAAACTCGCCCGGCGGCGGCGGTTCGTGATCCTGGTGTGAATCAGAGGCAGGCCAATCAAACCGGCCGTATCGTCAACGGCGTGAAGACCGGTGAGCTGACGCACGATGAAGCGGCGGAGCTGCGTGACGGCCGACGAGAGATTCGTCAGACCGAGCAGGCGTACAAGGCCGACGGCACGCTGACGAAAGATGAGCGCATCGACTTGCATCAGGACTTGAATCAGCAGAGTCGCGACATCTACGAAGCCAAGCACAACGAAGTAACACGCGCGCCGTAGCTCGCAGGGTTTCGACGGCCATCAACGAGCCCACTTCCGTCAGGAGGTGGGCCTGATGAGCAAATTCAGGACAGCCGCGAAGTCTGTAATTTCGGGTCAGCCGGCCAGGCCGGGTGCAATTCTGTTGTTCCTGAAGGGCTTGAATCCAGGGGCCGGGACTCCAGTATTCTCTCGGCATGGCCATTCTATCCGTCCTCGATCTGTCGCCCATTCCGGTGGGCTGCGAAGCCGCCGAGTCGTTGCGGAACTCGCTCGACCTGGCCCAGCAGGCCGAGCGCTGGGGTTATCGGCGGTTCTGGTTGGCCGAACATCACAGCATGCCCGGCATCGCGAGCGCGGCGACCGCGGTTGTGATCGGTCATGTGGCGGCTGGAACCTCGACCATACGAGTCGGTGCCGGCGGCATCATGTTGCCGAATCATGCGCCGCTGACGATTGCTGAACAGTTCGGCACGTTGGAATCTTTATTCCCTGGTCGTATCGATTTAGGTCTCGGCCGCGCGCCGGGGTCGGATCAAGCTACCGCTCGCGCGTTACGCCGGACGTTACATTCCGATCCGGAAGCGTTTCCACAGGACGTGCTCGAGTTGCTGGCCTACTTCGGTCCGGCCGAGGAAGGGCAGCGAGTGCAGGCGGTGCCGGGACAGGGGTTGAATGTTCCTCTGTGGATTCTCGGTTCCAGTTTGTATGGCGCGCAGGTCGCGGCGGCGTTGGGATTGCCGTTCGCGTTTGCCTCGCATTTCGCGCCGGCGCAGATGATGCAGGCGTTGGAGATTTATCGCGCGCGGTTCAAACCTTCGCTGTATCTCGACAAGCCGTACGCGATGGTGGGCTTCAATGTGTTCGGTGCGGATACGGACGAAGAGGCCAAGGTCATCGTCACTTCCATGCAGCAGGCCTTTGTTAACTTGCGCTCCGGCACGCCCAAGAAACTGCAGCCGCCGGTGCCTGGTTATTACGAACGGCTGCATTTGCACGACCAGGCAATTCTGAATGATGTTTTGTCTTGCTCGGCCATCGGCTCGCCGGCCACGGTGCGTCGGGAGCTGAAGGCATTCGCGGAGCGGACTGGGGCCGACGAGATCATCGTCGCGTCCATGATTTACGATCACACCGCGCGCCTGCGGTCGTATCAAATCGCGGCCGAAGCGAATGTTTAGTTAGGGCTGGCCCGGGTATTTCATGGCGCCGAGTCGCGCCAGCATCTTGGACAGTTCTTCCGGGCTGATATAAAAATATTCGCAGACCCGGCCCCACAGCATGGGCGTGGGCACGTTGTGACCGCCGCGTTCCTTCTGGGTCTGGTCCAGCACGTACAGCACGATCCGTTCCTTGCGGGTCAGGCCGTCGCGAACGTCGGGGATGTCATCGAATTTACTCATGCCGATTGCTGTTTTGAGCGCGCTGGCGCAAGGTATCAGCTCGAGGTGTGAGAGTGCCAGGCGCGAAAGAGGGGGAGACTCTGCATGGACTCCAAGCTGCCGCCGACCGCCGTCGACCCGCAGTCGTTCCAAACCTTCGCTGAATTTTATCCGTTCTATCTGGCGGAGCACAGCAACCTGGCCTGCCGGCGGTTGCATTTCGTCGGCTCGACCTTGGCGCTGGGTTGTCTAGTGCTGCTGCTGGCCACTGGCGATGGCTATTGGCTGCTGGTGGGCTTGTTGTGCGGTTACGGCTTCGCCTGGATCGGCCACTTCGCTTTCGAAAAGAACCAGCCGGCGAGTTTCCGCCGGCCGCTTTATAGCTTCATGGGCGACTGGGCGATGTATCGGGACATCTGGCTGGGCAAGATCCAGATCTGAGCAAGACTAGAGGCTGCTGAAGACCCGCACGCGGTGGCGGTGGTAGGGCAGCACTTCGAGCACTTCGCCTTCTTGCAGGCGCTGCTGGATGCCACGCCACCACTCGGCGGTCATGACTTCGCCGTGCACTCTCAAGAACACTTCCTTGAGCTGTGCGTCGAAGCCTAAGAATTGCATGAATGTTTCGGGGAACACGTCGTTGTCGTTGACGTGGAACCACGCCTCGGCGCGCATGTCGTCTTCATCGAACTTGGATTGCGGGACGTCGCGGAAGCGGCAATCGGTGACGGCGCACAGTTCGTCGTAGTCGTAGAAGATGACGCGAGCGTGGCGGGTGACGCCGAAGTTCTTGAGCAACAAGTCGCCGGCGAAAATATTGGTGACCGCCAGGTCGCGAATACACTGGCCGTAATCCAGAACGGCCTTCTCAGCGTCTTCG
>NZ_JAEUPY010000763.1 GCF_016790065.1 Steroidobacter sp. | reverse complement strand
CGTCGCGAGCTGTGGCGCATGGTTCGTGAGCTGGCTGGCGATGGCATGACGGTGGTGTGGAGCACGTCGTATCTGGATGAGGCTGAGCGTTGCGACGATGTGGTGTTGATGAACGGCGGGCGAATTCTGTTTCAGGGCCTGCCGGCTACATTCTCACGCCGTTGCGACAATCGCGTGTTCCTGATTCGCGTACCGGCCGAAGAGAAGCGGAGTGCACTAAAGCGTTTCGCGCATGCCGGCGAGACCGTCGATACGCTCATCCAAGGCGATCGACTGCGTGTGGTCACGAAGCGGCCGTTCGAAGTGCACGAGCTGCGAGCCGTGCTTCAGATCGATTCTCAGGTGATTGTCGACGTGGCCGAGCCTCGCTTCGAGGACGCGTACATCGATGCTATTGGCGGCGCGTCCAAGGAAGAGTCCGTGCTCGGCGGCATTGCCAAGGCGCGTGCGGCTGACGATGTACCGATGATCGAGGCCACTGAGCTGACCAAGCGCTTCGGCGACTTCGCAGCCACCGATCACGTCAACTTCGCGGTCAAGCAGGGGGAAGTGTTCGGGTTGCTCGGGCCGAACGGCGCTGGCAAGTCCACGACTTTCAAAATGCTCTGTGGCCTGTTGAAGCCGACGGAAGGCAGCGCTCGCGTGGTCGGTATCGATCTCACGTTCCGTCAGAGCGAGGCGAAACAGCGGCTCGGCTACATGGCGCAGAAGTTCTCCATGTACGACGTGCTGACGGTGCGACAGAACCTGGAGTTCTTCGCTGGCATCTACGGGCTACGCGGCCGGCAGCAAAAGCAGCGGGTGGATGAGTTGGTGCATGCGTTTGGACTGGAGTTTTATCTCAGCACCACGCCGCCCAGCATTCCGCTGGGATTCAAGCAGCGACTGGCGTTGGCGTGCGCGTTGGTACACGAGCCGGACATTCTGTTCCTCGACGAGCCGACCTCGGGCGTGGATCCGATCACGCGGCGCGAGTTTTGGACTCATATCAATGCCATGGTCGAGAAGCGCATCACTGTGTTGGTCACGACTCATTTCATGGAGGAGGCCGAGTATTGCGACCGCATTGGCCTGGTGTATCGCGGGCGCGTGATTGCGCTCGGTACGCCAGACGAACTGAAGCGCAGCGTGGCCACGGCTGAGCTGCCCGAACCGACCATGGAGGACGCGTTCATCCGCTTGGTGGAGGCGAGCAAGCTATGAAGTCTTCCAATCGTTCTCGGTTCGCGTGGCGGCGAGTGTTCGCGCTTTGTCGTAAAGAAGCGCTGCAGATCGTTCGCGATCCCAGCAGCATCCTGATTGCGTTCGTATTGCCTGCGGTGCTGCTGTTCATCTTCGGGTATGGAGTGAATCTGGACAGCTCCAACACGCGGCTAGGTGTAGTCGTAGAAGACAATGGCCCCGCTGCACGCGACTTTGCAGCGGCGTTGATCGCGGCCGACGCTTTCACCATCCGCGAGATGGGCTCAATCAAAGCGGCCGAGGAGGCCATGCTCGATGGCAAGATCCGCGGCTACGTTGCTATCGCGAATGACTTCGGCTCCAGGCTGACGCGTGGCGAAGCGCCGCCGGTGTTCGTTGCTACCGATGCCGCTGAACCGAACTCGGCCAGCTTGGTGGCCGGCAACGTGCAGGGCGTGTGGCGGCTGTGGCAACAACAGTGGCACGCCGATCGGGGCGTTCACGCAGCGCCGCCCATCTCCATCGAAGTGCGCTCTTGGTACAACCCGTCGGCCGAGAGTCGGAATTTTCTGATCCCGGGCTCCATCGTCATCATCATGACCATCCTCGGCGCGTTGTTGACGGCGCTGGTGGTGGCGCGTGAGTGGGAGCGGGGCACCATGGAGGCGTTGCTGGCTGCCCAGATCACGCGCGCCGAACTGCTCCTGTCCAAGCTCATTCCTTATTACGTGCTGGGCATCTTGGCGATGGTGACGTGCATGGCGGTGGCCGTGCTGATCATGGGCGTGCCATTCCGCGGCTCGTTGCTGGTGTTGCTGTTGGTGAGCACGCTGTTCCTCGGCGGCACCTTGGGTCTCGGCCTGCTCATCTCCACAGTGACTCGCAACCAGTTCAACGCTGCGCAGTCGGCGTTGAACCTCGGCTACATGCCGGCGGTGATGCTGTCGGGGTTCGTGTACGAGATCGCCAGCATGCCCAAGTTTGCCCAAGCCTTTTCGTATGCACTGCCGGCTCGCTACTTCATGAGTTCGCTGCAGTCCTTGTTCCAGGCCGGTGTCATCTGGTCGACGCTGTGGGTCGACATGCTGTTCATGTCGCTGTTGGCGCTGATCTTCATCGGACTCACGTTGCTCAAGACCAAGGAGATGCTGGAATGAACGCGTGGTTTCGGCTTCGGGCCCTGATTCTGAAAGAGCTGCAGGCGCTGCTCGGCGATCCGCACGGTCGCAAGCTGTTGATCGCGCCCATCATCATGCAGCTGATTCTGTTTCCATTCGCGGCCACCATGGAGGTTCGTAACGTGGGCGTCGTCGTGCTCAACGAAGACGATGGCGTCCACGGCGAGGAGATCATGGAACGAATTGCCTCGGCACCGACCTTTTCGAGCTTCGTGGTGACCCATGGTCATGACGAGTTTGCGGCTCGCATCGACGATCAGGATGCACTGATCGGCTTGAAGATCGCAGCGGACTTTTCCTCGCGTATTGCGGCGGGCGAGAGCGCGGCGCTGCAGGTCGTGACGGATGGTCGCAAGTCCAACGCCGCCCAGATTGCCACCGGCTACGTGCAGAACATCGTCGGTAGTTATGCCGATGAGCTGTCCGGCGCTCAGTCGGTCGGCATCAACGTGCGCCACTTCTACAACCCGAACCTGGAGTATCGCTGGTTCATCGTGCCGCAACTGATCGCCATCGCGACAGCGTTGGGATTTCTAATCGTGACCGCGCTGTCGGTGGCACGCGAGCGGGAGCAGGGCACGCTCGATCAGTTACGAGTGTCGCCGTTGTCTGCGGGCCAGATCATGACCGGCAAAGCGTTGCCTGCCATCGTGATCGCGCTGTTCCAAGGCTCTATCGTGTTGTTCGCTGCGCTGTTGATCTATCGGGTGCCCATGCACGGCTCGTTGTTGGCGATTTACGCCGGCATGGTGTGTTACGGGCTATCGCAGGTGGGTTGGGGGCTGCTGATCTCCAGCTTCTGTCGCACGCAGCAGCAGGCGGTGCTCGGTGTGTTTGCTTATCTGGTGCCTGGATTGCTGCTGTCCGGCTTCATTTCGCCGGTGGAGAACATGCCCGGCTGGTTGCAAGCCGCAACTTGGTTCAATCCCATGCGGCATGTGGTGGACCTGATGAACATGGCTTATTTGAAAGGCATCACTTTCGCTGCCTTCGCCGACACGGCCGTGCCGATGCTGATCATCGCAGCGGTGTCGTTGTCGCTGGCTTATTTCAAGTTTAGAACCGTCAGTGAGTAACAACTTATGAACCCAATGACTGTGCAGAATCGGACGGGCGTGCTGCTTGCCTGCGTGACCGCGGCGCTGTTGCAAGGCTGCGTGCATAACCTGAGCGTGTCGCAACCGACGTTGCCTGCGGACTATCGAAACGCCGCCGCGACGCAGATGGAGACCGCCCATGATGAATGGTGGGATACGCTCGGCGATCCAGAGCTGAGCAAGCTCATGTCGCGCGGCTTACGGGAGAACCTGGATCTCGAAGCGGCCGGCGCCCGTATCGCCGCGGCACGCGCTCGCATGGGCATCGCCGACTCTCGCTCGCTGCCTCAGCTCGACGCGAGCGCCAGGTCGTCGCGAGAGAAGATGAGTGAGAACGGACTGTTGCTGTCGAGTGGCGGTGGCGCAGCGTTTCCCGATACCTACACGCTAACCACGAGTGGACTGGATGCGTCGTGGGAACTCGACCTGTTTGGCGCCCATGCCGCTGAGCGTCGCAAGGCGGCGGCGGGTCATCGAGAGGCAATGGCGGATCGTGCAGCTGTTCGGTTGTCTCTGACGGCTGAGATCGCGCGCGTGTACGTTGAGCACATTGCTTACGCTCAGCAGCTGACGAGTGCGCGAGAGGTGCTGGAGCTCAGCGAACAATCGTTGCAGCTTGCCGAGCAGCAGTACGACAACGGAGCGGTGCCGGCGGCAGATGTCACGTCGGCGGAGCTGGCACTCGAGCATGCCCGTGAAAGCGTGGCCAGTCTGCGAGCTGAAACTGAAGCGCGACGGCATGCTATGGGTGTTCTGGTCGGCACGGGCGAGTATGTCGTTTTGCCGGAGCAGAGCCCGATGCTTGGCGCGGAGTTGCAGACGGCGAAGGCGCAGATCTCGGTTGATATGGGGCTGCCATCGGATCTGCTGCGGCGTCGGCCGGATATTCGTCAGGCGGAAGCTCAGTTTGAGACGGCGGTTGCGGATCGGTCCATTGCGGTCGCCGATCAGTATCCGCGCTTCTCCATTTTGGCCAGCGGCGGTTTCGAGTCGCTGGAACGCGGTTCGCTGTTTGAGTCGGCGAGCCGATTTTGGGCGTTGGCGCCGCAAGTGAGTGTGCCGTTGTTCGATGGCGGTCGGCGCAAGTCGGTGGTGAAGGAGCGTGAGGCGCAGGTCTCGGCGGCGACTGCAACTTATCGAGGTGCGGTTGTGACTGCGCTCGCCGATGTGGAACAGGCGATGATTCGTCACAACGGCGCGACCAACGCCATGGATTCGCGAGTGGCTGCGCTTGAGCGCGCTAGCGAGTTGCTGGCGCACGAACAGGCGCGTTTCGATCAAGGCGATTCGGCCAAGCCACAGCTGCTCGCTGCTCAGCGAGAGTACGAGAATCATCGCCAGGCGGCGGTCGAAGCGAAGAAGCAGGCGCTGCTGAGCTTGGTGACGCTGTACAAAGCACTCGGCGGCGATACCGAGCCGGCGGTGTCGTAACGAACGCCCTATCTAGCTCGGCGCTGGCGGCGCGCGTCTCAGGAGCCCGGCGTGCGCGAAACGTCAGTCAGTTTCCTGCGTGCCGATGACGACGTCTTGGCGGTGGCAGCGATGGCGCGTTTCAACACGTCATACACGCGTTTATCGTCAGTGTGAGTGACGTTGAAGCGCATCAAGCCGGTGGCATCGGCGCCGGCGCTGAAGGCATTGCCGGGGGCGAGCACTACATTCTCGGTCAGAGCATGACGAGCGACTTGGGCAGCGTCGCAGCCGCGAGGCAGGCGACACCAGAGAAACATGCCGCCAGCGGGTTCGAGCACGGGCTCGATGCCGAGATCGGCAAGTTTGGTCGCTACGATTTGTCGCTGGCGGGCGAGGCGGGTGCGTACGCGTTCCATGTGGCGTCGATAGGAGCCGTCCATCAGCATCGACGCCAACAACTCGGCGTTGAACGGGCTGGACGCCATGCCGGTCACCATGCGCAGATCGGAAAGAGCGCGTATCCAATCGGGGCGGCTGGCGATGTATCCGCAGCGTACCGACGCCGACAGCGTCTTGGAAAAGCTGCCGACTCGAATCACCCTATCCAAGCCGTCGAACGCCGCCAGTCGCGGTGCCGGCTGCTCTTCGAAGTCGCCGAAGATGTCGTCTTCGACAATCACTACGTCGTGAGACGCAGATATTTTCAACAGCCGATGGGCAACGGCCGCCGTCAACGTCGCGCCCGTCGGATTCTGCAGCCCCGAGTTAGTGAGATAGATACGCGGCCGATGCGCTTCGAGCACCGCTGCAAAGGCGGTCAGATCAGGGCCGGTCGGCGTGTACGGCACGCCCACCACATTAGCGCGATGAGCGCGTAGTAACGCTTTGAAGTTAAAGTAGCACGGGTCGTCCACGACCACGGTGTCGCCGGGCTCCAGTAAGAAGCGGCAGAGCAGGTCGATGGCTTGCGTGCACGAGTCGGTGAGCATCACTTGTTCGGGGGCGGCTTCCACGCCTTGATCGTGTAAGCGACGAGTGATCAATCCGCGGAGCGTTTCCAATCCTTGCGCTGGTCCGTATTCGAACAGCGTCATGCCGTCACCGTCGCGAGCGGTGGCTCGCAATGCTTTACGCATCGCTTCGTGTGGCATCCAGCTTTCCGGCAACCAACCGCAACCTGGCCGCATGTGTTCATCGCCGGGCCGCAATGCCTGACGCATGATCCATAGTGGATCGATGGTGGGATCGGTCTCGGGACTGAGCTCGGCCAGATCGAGCGGCGCGAGCGGGGCGGCGACGTAGAAGCCCGACCCTAGGCGAGCTTGCACGATGCCACCGGCGGTCAAGCGGCTGTAAGCCTCGACCACGGTCGACTTGGAAACGCTCATCGATTCGGCCATGGCGCGCACCGAGGGAATGCGGGTGCCGGGCGTGTACTGGCGGCGATCGATCTTGGTCTGGATCGCGCGCATCACTTGCTCGACCAGGCTGGCGTCGGACTGTTCGGTTAGATTGACCATGACAGTTCGTTTATATCGTACTGGACTGTCCTTGGCCATCGTCCGGGCCGTCCCGCATGATGCCGGCATGGAAACCAGAGATCGCGGTTTGTTATTGGGCTTGATCGGCGTCGTCATATTCAGCGGCTCGCTGCCGGCGACGCGCGCGGCAGTGACCGGGTTTGAGCCCATTTTCCTGACGGCTGCACGGGCGTTGCTGGCAGCACTCGGGGCGGTGATTGCGCTGGGTTTGTTCGAGAACAGCCGGCCGCTACGTTCCGAGGTGCCTTCGCTGCTGGTGGTCGCAGCTTCGGTGGTCGTCGGGTTTCCATTGCTGAGCGCGCTGGCGCTGATGGAGATCAGCGTCGCGAGAGGCGTGTTGTTCACGGGCTTGCTGCCGTTGTCCACGGCGGCCTGGGCCATGGTGCGAGGAGGAGAGCGTCCGCGGCCGGCGTTCTGGGTGTTTGCGTTGTGTGGCTCAGGCTTGGTCGCTGCCTTTGCGTTGTTCAACGGCGGCTCTCAAGGGGCGTGGTTGGGTGATGCTTTGATGCTGGCCGCCATCGTGGTCTGCGGCCTCGGCTATGCCGAAGGCGCAGTGCTGTCGCGCCGGCTGGGCGGATGGCAGGTCATTTGCTGGGCGTTGGCGCTGTCCGCACCGATCATGCTCGGGTTGGCGTTGATGACCTGGCCGGCGCACTGGCCGACCTCCGATTCCAGCGCCTGGCTGGGGCTGGCTTACGTCGCGATGTTTTCGATGTTGATCGGGTTCTTCTTCTGGTATCGAGCGCTGGCCATCGGCGGATCGTCTCGCGTCGGCCAACTGCAATTACTGCAGCCGCTGCTCGGCCTCGGGCTCTGTGCCGTGCTCTTACATGAAAGCATTGCCTGGTCTCTGGTCGCTACCTGCATCGGCGTACTCGGCTGCGTGGCTGGCGCCCGTCGGTTGGCGTGATTCGGAGGTCACCACCACGTGCCCAGCTCGACCGGCCTTGGCTGATTGCTGTAGGTGCCTTCCAGCTCGCGAACCTTTTCCATGATCAGCCAGAAGTGATCGCGCAATTGAAACACCTGACCACGTCGCGGCAGGTCGGCGAACTTCCCAGGGAATTTTCGTGAACCATCGGCCTCAGCGTTGCGTGCGTCGATCTGAGCGCCGAAGCGCAGCAGCCAATAGTCCATCAGCCGCTCTTTGATGTTCTTGAAATTCTCGCCTTCGATCTCGGGGCGCTGCGGTTCACGAGCGCTGCGTGGGCGTTGGAAGCCGAACAGGTACGCCCAAATCACCGCCTCGAACATGAGCCGATATTGATTGCGCAGGATGTTGAGATCGTCGTCGATCCGCTGCAGGTCGGAGCTGTTGCCAGCGCGGACATCGCGATAGGTACACACGGACAGGATTTCGAGATAGCTGTCGTTGTCGGGCTCGAGCAGCTGATCGTTCATCCATTTTTCCAGCTGGTTGTGGACCAGTTGAATGCTCAGGCGCACTCGACTGGCGTAAGCCTGGATGTCGGTGAGCAGTCTTACTCCGGGCGAATCGGCTTCGCTCAGTGCCGGGCCGGCGCTGGGGGCTTGTAACAGCGCGATGCCGGTCTGCGCGGCGCCTTGGAGGTTTTCGTTCACGTCACCGCCGCCTTTGGACAGTGTGCGCACGGCGTCGTGAAATGATTTGAGCGCTTGGCGCGAGTCCGACGCGACCGGCACCGGCACTTGGCTTCGTGAAATGAAACCATCGATCAGCCGTCGCGCTTTGCCGCTGCGGTCGGTGGCTAGCGCGGTGAGTTGCTTCACGGCCTCGCCACGTTGTGGTCCACGCAGGCGAGGCAGGTCTCGCAGGATCTGCAGCGCTTTGGAGCGTTCTCGCAACCGAGCAGCAGTAGAAGAAGAGAGCAGGGCGCGAGCGCGGCGTCGCATCGCTGTGGCCGTCGTGGCCAGCACGTGAGAAAACAATGCGTTGCTTACCTTGGAGAGGACGATGCCAGCGATCGTGGTTTCGAACGCCACGATCACCAATACCTCGATGACGAACGACGAGTAGTTCGCGTCCGGATTCTCCAGCTGCTCGATCCGAATGTCCTGAACCTGCTCGGCGGCGGCGATGGCCGCCTGCAAGATCACGTCGGTGCGAGCGACCGCCACATCTCGCGAGTTCTGGATCTGCAGCAGGCCTTCATTGACCAGGGCGCGAATCGCATCGTCCGACTGCGCCCAAAGCGTGAAGCCGGTGGCGATGTCCTGTTCGGTGTCGGTATCGGCCATGCCTGGGCGCCTCGGCGCTTAGTTCGGAGCGGCGACGGCGGTCGGTCCTACGCTCACAGTCGGGTTCTGGAAAGGCAGCGCTGCGTTGAGATCCACAGCCACCAGCGAGGTGGGCAACCGGACATCCCACCAATCGCCAGGCTCGCCTTTATCGCCGGCGCCGGTCTGCAGGCGAATTTCTTCGGCGACCGATAAATATTCTGGATCGTCGATGGCGGGCACCGGGCCGCCGCCCCAGATCACGCCGGTGTCTACATACATTTGCACCTGGCCTTCGAAGCCCGGCCTTGCCGGCACCACCACGCGCGCCGAGCCGCTGCGTAAGAAGCGAGCGAATTGTGGGTCGGCGCCGTCGGGAATATCGGCGAGTTCAGCCCATTTGCCCTTGCCGGTCCAGAAGTAGGGATACAACACGAAGGTCATGTTCTCCCATTCGAAGGCTTGTTCGATGAATTGAATCTCCGGTGCGCTCAACGCCGCGCTGTCCAAATCGAACTCGGGCCCCACCTCCGGATCGAGATTGGGCTCCGGCAGATTGGAAGGCGGATACGTTCCGTTGGATAGCAAACGAATCGCCGCGCGCTTCAATTCTTCGCGCATGACTTCTTTGTTTCTGGTCGGCGAGTCGCCGCTGATCTGCACGCCGTTGCCGATGGCGCGAGCGGCGCGTTCTTCGAGATGACGAACTTGCTGAGAACGATATTCCGCAGCCAATCGCGAAAAGACTCGGAGCTGCCACGCGACCAATGCGTCCGGCAGTCGGTCGCAGGTCATCGTGAGATGAGCGCGAAACTCTCGCGCATCGCGAGCCCACACTGTGACCGGGACTTGGCCTGTCAGCCCCGTCGGCATGGCTAGCAGCGAAGAAGCTGCGGTGTAGATGTTGACTGAATCCCAAGCGCCCGTGGGCACGGAGGCAGTGTTGTGATTGGCCTGCGGTGTTGCGCTTTGTATCGCTTGGCCGACGGTGACTTTGAACACCGGATTCGCCCCCCGCACTTGCACGACCGCATCGGCGGAGTTGCCGATGACATCGCCCATGACGAAGCGTGAGGTGTACGTGTGGATGGTGGCAGACCACGAGTTGAGCCGATAACCATCTGGAACCTGCACGCCGACGGTGGCGCTGCCGCCGGCCGATTGACCTTCACCACCGCCTACCAAGTCATACTGGGTGAGGTCGGCCACGGAGCCGAGATCGTCGGGCTGAGCGTTGGCGCCGCCGGCGGGTGGGGCCAGTACGACGGGCACTGACTTCACGATGGTGGGTGGCGGCGGTTGTTCGATATCGCCGATGCGATAGCGCTGCGCGTACTGCAGATAGGTCTGCGGTGTGATGTCGGTGGGCCCGAGCGCACGCGTAATGCCGATGCCGAGCGCGATGAACTCCGGCGGGGCTGGATTCAGAAAGTCTCCAGACGGTCGCTTCCGGCGCCAATGTACGAACGCGGCGGGTTCGGGAATCTGCAGCTCCAGCAGAAAGCGATGCGGATAATGAAATGCCTGCAGCCGTTGGATCTTGTCGATCCACCGATACACCGCGACCAGCGTGGTTGCAGTGGCGCTGTTGTTTTCGAACCGATGCAGATTGGATTCTTCGAAGCGCTCCAGCGTTCGGGTCGAGCGTAGCGTGCTGACGCGGTCTTCCACGCGCTTGACTGCACGAGCGATGGTTTCTTGCGCCAGTTCGGTGGCTTGTTCGCGAGCCTGTTCTTGCGAATAGTCGAAGCTGCCGCCGGCGTGAACGTCGACAGTGGTGGAGGGATACGTAGCGGAAACGTCCACGGTCGCTTCGACACTGGCCTTGAGCGACATCTGCTCGTTGCTGTGACTGGACATCTCGAAGCGGTCGGTTTTCTGGACGTCGGACGACTCTTCCGTAGTCCGTTCTTGCTCGTGCGTGTCGATGGTTTCGGTTTCGGTGATGCGCCGGTGCGCTCGTTCGCGAATCTCACCTTTCAACGCGTTCTCGACATGGGCGATTTCGCCGAAGCGATACTCGAACCAATCGTCGCGCACCACGACCAACTCCGAGAATCCGTAGCGACGAGCCAGGCGGGCATTGGTCGGCATGACATCCAACAGCTGCGACGGCAGTAACACATGGGCCGTGCGCAGAAAGGTGGCAACGTCGTCCGCGTTTTGTAGTGCCGAGTGAGTTTGTGCCAATGCTTCGATCAACCCGGCGAGCATCAGCAGCCGATGCAAATGCACGTAAGTACTCGGATCGCGATGTCGCGCGATCATCGCGGCAATCAAGCTATCGGCCAGTGATTCGCGCGTGGTCAGCCAATCCGCGGCAGCGATCAGCTCGGCTGGAGGCGTGGGCAAGGATTTAACGATGTCGCTGGGCTCGGCGCGATTGCGTCGCTGCGTGAGCCACTGATCCAGCTCTCGCAGCGGCACGGGTAAGGGCGTTCGCGGAGTGATGAACGACGGCCCAGCGATGAACAGCTCGGCGTAACGACTGACGGAGGCGCCAGTATCGACCGAGTTGCCGAACTGTGCGACCCGCAAACTGGGTGGCACGGGTTGGTTGCGGCGGGAGGGGTACAGCGGGATGCCGTTCGCGCGCGCATGACGTTGCGGCCCACGAATGATTCGGAAAGCAAACACGTCACTCATGGTGCCCCCGGCGTGACTTTGCCGGGCGAGCGTAGCAACGTGCTGGGCGGACTACATCGTACTAAGGTTTAATCTATCGATTATAAATTTGGTTTATGAGCCGGGGTTACAGCTCGATGGTGTCGGCCTTTTGCACGACATGGTCGAGCTGACCGTTGAATTGCAGCCGGGCCAGCGCTTTGATCGCATCGGGCGGTACTTGAGATTCGGTGTCGGCAAAGCCGTGTTGAGTAAGCACCGAGAAATACGGCGACGTGTTCACGCCGGTTTTATCTACTAACAGTGTGG
>NZ_JAEUPY010000084.1 GCF_016790065.1 Steroidobacter sp. | reverse complement strand
CGGCGCGTATTGCGATCGTTAGTTCGAGAACAGGCCACCCAGTGCCTTCTTGCCTTTGTTGAACAGACCCTTGGTCTTTTCGCCCGGGGTCTGCGGCTGATCTTGCGCCTGCTGCTGATCCTGAGCGCCGTCGTCGCCCTGCGCGCTGGCGAACTCAGAGCAGAAGTTGCGATAGCGTTCGGCGATGGCAGTGTAGCGACGACCAGCGCACTGCGCAGCCGCGATGCCGGCCGCTTGAGTCGGGCATTCGGTGGCGATGAAGTCCAGGTTGCCGTTGCGATCCGCCAGTTGGCACAGACCTTCGCGTTCTTTCTCGGCCGAGAAGCCGCAGGCTGTCGCCGATTCGGTCAACGGACGCGCGCCAGGCATGTTGCTGTTGGCGGCATAGCGAGTGGTCTTGCGTTCCTGATCGCTCAGGCGCTTGAAGTTCTCCGGCTTGCGCACAGCCTCGCAGAAGGTGCGCTTGTCGGCCGGGTCTTTACACATGGTCAGGAACCCCGGACCGTTGCCGGCAGCGGCTTCCTTACGGCAATACTCGGCAGTCTGTTGCTCGGCGACCTTCTGCTGGCGTTCGCCTTCGGCAATCATCTTCTTGGCCTGCAGATTCATTTCGCGGCCATCGCAAGTGCCGGCCAGCTTCTTGCCTTCGTAGTTCATGACCATGGTCTCGCCCTGAGTGGTCATTTCCATCTTGCCCTGATAGTGATCGGGGCCGAGGTAGGTGAAGCGAGCCGTGCCTTCCACCGCGTCCTTACCGGTACAGCGCATCTTGAAGCTCTGCTCGTTGCCACTGCGCTTCATGTCGTAGATCTGGCAGTTGTCGTCGGTGCGGATCGGGGCGGCGTCCTGACCGGGCTCTTTACAGATTTCCGAGGACTGGCCCGGCATGCTCATGCCGGCCATCTGCATGGAGCTGGTGATTTTCCACTTTTCGCCCGGCACGGTGCTCTGGGCCAACGCCAGGGAGGTGGCGGCACAGGCGGTCAGCAACAGCAACTTGGGCACATTTTTCATGGGGATTCCTGCACTGTTAGGATCGCGAGGCCGGTCGCGAGCGGGCGCAGTTGGGCCTGCGCTTGTTGGCAACGGAGCGTAGGCTCGCATGCCGTGGTTTTCTACGTCCATGCCCCGTCAAGGCAGTTGACTTTTCAGTAGCGCGCGAGGCCAATGGGTTTTTTCTCGACCGGTGTCGGAACCGCTCGCGCTCGCGCGTCCTTGAATAGAAATTCACCGACAGGAGCTTGCCATGGCCTACGTAGACGGTTTCGTGTTGCCGGTCCCAAAAGACAAACTGGAGCTGTACAAAGAGAAGGCACGGCTGTGCGCCGAGGTGTGGAAGGGTTATGGCGCCTTGGAATACGTCGAATGCGTCGCCGACGATGTGCCGTACGGCGAACTCACGTCGTTCCCGCGGGCTGTGCAAGTGACGCCTGAGGAGACCGTAGTGTTTTCTTGGATCAAGTACGAGTCGCGTCAGCAGCGCGATGCCGTCAATGAAAAAGTGATGGCCGATCCGCGCATGAAAGAGATGTTCAAGGATCTGCCGGTGGACGGAAAACGCATGATTTTCGGCGGTTTCGACACCTTCTTGCAGGTCTGAGCCCGAGTCGGAGGAGCAGCGATGTGTCGTAACATCAGAACCTTGTTCAACTTCGAGCCGCCGGCCACGGACGACGAGGTCCACGATGCAGCGCTGCAGTTCGTCCGCAAGCTGAGTGGCTTCACGTTGCCGTCCAAAGCCAATGAGGCGGCGTTCGAGCGCGCGGTGGAGCAGGTCTCCGCCGCCGCTCGCACCTTGATTCACTCGATGACGACCAACGCCGAGCCCAAGAATCGCGAAGTCGAAGCTGAACGGGCCAAGGCGCGCTCGGCGGTCCGATTCGGCCGCCAAGTTTGACAAGTCGCCGGCGGTCGTTGAATACTTATACTCATACAAAATCCATTTGCTGGATGTCGAGGGGGATCATGACGAGTGTCGAGCGCGCGCGGCGCGTTTTTTTTCTGTCGCGTCTGGTAGCGCTATCAGTTGCCGCATTCCTGGTCTCCACCGCACACGCTGCGCCTCCGCATCTGGAACGGCAGGGCTCGACGCAGCGCCTGATCGTCAACGATCGACCGCTGCTGCTGTTGGGAGGCGAACTCGGTAATTCCAGCGCCAGCAGCGCGGCCTACATGGCGCCGCATTGGCCCAAGCTCAAGCAGATGAACTTGAACGCGGTGTTTGCGCCCGTGTCCTGGGAACTGCTCGAGCCGGTCGAAGGTAAGTTCGTCTGGTCGTCGCTGGATCAGTTGCTCAAGGATGCGCGCGCCCACGACATGAAGTTGGTGCTGTTGTGGTTCGGCGCTTGGAAGAACAGCATGTCGACGTATGTGCCGGCATGGGTCAAGCGCGATCAAGTCAGATTTCCTCGCGTGCAATTACCGAACGGGCAGAGCACCGAGATTCTGTCCGCATTTTCGACGGCAACTCGCGATGCCGATGCGCGTGCATTCGCGGCGCTTCTCAGTCGTATCAAAGCGGTGGATGCCGAGCAAAGCACCATCGTGATGGTGCAAGTCGAAAATGAGATCGGCATGTTGCCGGTGGCGCGCGAGTACGGTCCGGAAGCGAATCGTTTGTTTGCTGAGCAAGTGCCCGCCGAGTTGCTGCGTCGTCTCGATGCCACGCGCGCGAATGGCACCGGGCTGCACAAGTTGTGGGCCGAGCAGGGCGGCAAGAGCGCCGGCAGCTGGACTGAAGTCTTTGGCGAAGGCGATGCCGCTGCGGAAACATTCACCGCTTGGCATTACTCGCGATTCGTCGAAGCCTTGGTCACTTCAGGTAAAGCAGCGTATCCGTTGCCGATGTATGTGAATGCCGCGCTCAATCGCATGGGCAAGGCGCCGGGTGAATATCCGAGCGGCGGGCCGTTGCCGCATTTGTTGGAGGTTTGGAAAGCGGGTGCGCCATCGCTCGATTTGCTGGCGCCGGATATTTATTTCCCCAACTTCGTGGATCTCGCGTCGCTGTTCCGCCGTGCCGACAACGCTTTGTTCATTCCCGAGGCCAACAATTCGGATCAGCCCGAAGTGCCGGCCAATGCGTTCTATGCATTCGGCAAGCTGGACGCCATCGGCTTCGGGCCGTTCTCCATCGAAGCCATCGGCGACCTCAAACCCAACCCCCTGGCAGATGCCTATGCCGTGCTGAGGCAACTCAGCCCGGCAATTCTTTCCGCGCAGGGGCTCGGCCGCATGTCCGGTTTCAAACCACGCGTCCTCGAAGACGAAACCGTCATCGCCACGCCGATCACTGAAGACATTGGCGGTTATCGTTTCACGGTGTCGTTCACCGATCCGTGGGTACCCAAGGCGTCGCAGCGAGTTGCGACCCACGGCGGCCTGATCGTGCAGACCGGTCCCGAGGAATATTTGATCGCGGGTCAGGGCATCACGGTGACAGCAAAGCCGGTGGGAGCAGGCCCGCCGTTGGCGGGGATCGACTCTGCCTGGGAAGGCACGTTCGACTCGCAGGGACGTTGGGTGGCTGGCCGCGCGCTGAATGGCGACCAGACCCATCAAGGCCGGCACGTGCGACTGGCGCCGGGCCAATTCCAGATTCAGCGAATACGGTTTTATCGCTATCGATGAGTGACCGCGGCGCGCATAGCGTCGAGGGTGGCTCTTCGCAGCGATTTGATAGCGTTAACAAACGACGAATCGATTGAGTACGAGTGGAGGCGAGGGGATATGAGCTTGAGCAAGCGACACATTCTGCGTGCGGTGTTGTTCCCGTCCGCGACGGTTCTGGGTCTGGCCGCGGCAGCGAGCGTATTCGCTCAGGAGGCTCCAGCCCAAGAAACTCAGAACACCGCGCCGGCCGCGAGCGATGTGGAAGAGGTCGTGGTCACCGGCATTCGCCAGAGTCTGCAAAGCGCCACTGAGTCCAAGCGCGAGTCGGTTGCGTTCGGCGACTCGATCTTCGCCGAGGACATCGGCAAATTGCCGGCGACCAACCTGGCCGAGACGTTGAATCGCATTCCTGGCGTGAAGTTGAATCGCGACATCAACGGCGAAGGCGTGCAAGTGTCGGTGCGAGGCCTCGGCCCCAGCTTTTCCAAAGTGTTGTTGAACGGCTCGCAAATCGCGGTGGCCTCGGATGGCGGCACCAACGGCGGCAGCGCCAATCGCGAAGTGGATCTGGATTTCTTCCCCTCCGAATTGTTTACGCGCCTGGATGTCGCCAAGACTCCGGTCGCCTCCACGTTGGAAGGCGGCATCGCTGGCACGGTGAACCTGCGCAACGCGCGCCCGTTCGATCGTGAAGGCGCGCACTTCACCGTCATCGGTCAGACCCAGTACACGGACACCAACGACGAAGTGAGCCCGCGCGGCGCTATCGTTGCCAGCAACACCTGGGACAAATTCGGCGTGCTGGTCGGCGTGTCGGGCGTGAAGACCAAAACGCGCATCGACGGCTTCGAGTCGGTCGGTTGGACCGACGGTAATCTGAGCTCGCTGGGTGTCACCGACACCAACAACGGCAACGGCTTCTTGTATGCGCCGGTGATGCCGAACAACGTCCGCAACTACACGCCGGGCACAGCGCTCAGCGCGGCGGCGTTGGCGAATTTGGCGGGCGTTTCTACCGACGTTCTGAAGACTGCACTGTTGCCGCGCTTGGGTCGTAATAGCTACACCATCGGCGATCGCTCGCGCGTGTCGGGCCTGCTCGCGATGGAATATCGCGCCAGCGATACGTTGAAGTTCGCCATCGACACCATGTACGCCGAGTCGGATCGCGACTATCAGCGTTTGAACATGAATTGGTACGTGCGTAACTCGGGCCCGGGCACGTCGCCCACGGCCACCGGCGGCATGGTGCCAATCGATCTCACCGTCGACGGCAATGGCGTGGTCACCGACGGCACGTTCGCCAATTCGAGCTTTTTCCTCGAGAACGACATTTTCGACCAGTCCACCGAGTTCTATAACGTCAATCCGAGCATGGAGTGGCAGGTCGCCGACAAGGTGCGCGTCAACGCGCAGGTGAACTACAGCCACAGCAAGTTCTTCCGCGAGCAGCCGCAGTTCGATTTCCAGACGGCGCGTGAGTCGGGTGTCGAGGTGTATTTGCAAAACGGCGGCAGCGATCAGCCTGTCATCACCACCAACGTCGATCTGAACGATCCCAATCTCGGCTGGACCTGGTATCGGGTCAACGTACAGAACGTGAAGCGCGAGACCGAGACGCAGGGCGCGCACGTCGACACCATCATCGGCGACGACGATTCCAACATCAAAGTGGGCGTGGCTTACGACAAGGCCGAGCGTTCCATTCGTGCATACGACAACAGCGCCGCGTTTCAGCAGGCGGTGTGTGGCACGTTGTGCGCAGGTGTGACGGGCTCAGTGCCAAACTCGCAAGTCGCGCAGTATCTGCGTGCCATGGACACGAATAATTTCGGTCACCTGGCCAGCGGCAGCGTCGGCTATTCGCGTTTCATCATGACCAATCTGGAAGCGTTGAAGCGTGCTACCAACTACGCGTATTACCGTGACACGGCACCTCAAGCCATCGGTGCGGTGACCGGCGGCGCGACGGGTGATATCGCCGAAGAAACGGCGGGCACGTACATCGAAGCCAATCACTTGTTGGTGCTGTTCGATCGCGATCTGCGTTTGAACGGTGGCGTGCGTTACTTCCATACCGATCAGACCGTGACCAGCCCGGTGCAGACTGGCGCTGGCATTTTCGATCAGACGTTGGACAGCACGTACGATGATTTCTTGCCGTCGTTCAACGCGGCCTACGATCTTGCCGATCGCGTGAAGGTGCGCTTCTCCGTGTCTCGCAGCATGACGCGCGCTGATGCCGGTCAGATTCTGCCGGGCACGACTTTCAGTGACACGTCCGGTCAGGTGGCCAGCGTCGGCAATCCGGAGCTGGAACCGTACTTCTCCAACAACTTCGACCTCGGCGGTGAGTTCTACACCGGCGGTCTGGGTTACATCGGTCTCGCTTTGTTCCGTAAGGATGTCGATGGCTTCACCGCTACTCAGCAGTCGCAGGTGCCGTTCACCAGTCTGGGCATTCCGTACAGCGATTTGACCGACACGCAGCGTGCAGCGATGGAGCCGCGCGGTGGCGTCAATGCGCTGGTCACGTTGAATCGGCCCGTCAACTTGAACAAGTTGACTTTGGAAGGCGCGGAAATCACCTGGGTGCAGCCGTTGGACTTCGTCACCGAAGGCTTGGGCTTCTCGGCCAACGGCACGCGCATCACTCAAAGCGCCTCGGGCAACCTCAAGGCCACTGGCATCGCGCCGTGGAGCTACAACTTGCAGGCGTTCTACGAGAACTATGGCGTGTCGATCAGCTTGAACTACGTGTGGAACGACGAGTCGATCGCGGCCAATGCTCCGCAGAACAACGTCAACGTGCCGCTGCGTGCCGATGCTCGCGGCCAGCTCGACCTGTCCGCCGGCTACACGTTGCCGTTCGCGAACGAGTCCATGCGGCTGACGTTGGATGCGTTGAACCTGACCAACGAGCCGATTCGTACTCTGTTCGGCTACGACAACTCGCCGTACTCGGTGTACTACCCGGGGCGTCAGGTGTTGTTGGGCTTGCGCGCCACGTTCTGATGCGGAACCTTGCGTGACCTGATCGATTGACTCCTCGGTAGCTCGAAAGCTGTCCGAGGAGTCATGCCGGAAGGTCCATCGTTGGTCATCCTGCGCGAGCAAGCGCAGATCTTCAAAGGCAAACGCGTGCTGGCCGCGGAGGGCAACGCGAAGATCGACAAGGCTCGCATCGCCAAGCAACGCATCGTGGCGTTGCGCACGTGGGGCAAGCACTTCCTGATCGAGTTCAGCGGCTTCAGCGTTCGAATTCACTTGTTGATGTTCGGCCGGTACTGCATCAACGAACGCAAGCCGGACAAGCCCATTCGCCTGGGTCTGAAGTTTGCCGGCGGCCAAGAGCTGAACTTCTACAACTGCGCTGTGCGCTACATAGAAGGCGATCTGGACGATACCTACGACTGGAGCGGCGACGTGATGTCCGACCAGTGGGATCCGGCGGCAGCGAGGCAAAAGCTCAAAGCCATGCCCGACACGCGGATCTGCGACGCGTTGCTGGACCAAGACGTCTTCGCCGGCGTCGGCAACATCATCAAGAACGAAGTGCTGTTTCGAATCCGGGTGCATCCGTGCTCCACGGTCGGTGCGGTGCCGGCGGCGAAACTCAAAGAGATGGCGGACGAGGCGAGGACCTACAGTTTTCAGTTTCTGGAATGGAAGCGAGCGTCCGAGCTGCGCCAGCACTGGCTGGTCCACAACAAGGGCATGTGTCCGCGCTGCGAAATCAAACTGAAGCGCGCCTATTTGGGCGTCAGGGACCGGCGCACCTTCTGCTGCGAGCGATGTCAGACCCGCTATGCCAAGCCGGCAAAACCGGCAGCCAAAGCCAAGCGAGCGCGCACTCAACGGGCTCCTTTAAAGAAGTAACTTCAGCCTCGGCGTGTCAGGCGGGCCCCGGGTTTGTTACTATCGCGCGCCCGCGGTTCCAAGCAACGGCGGGCAAGTCGTTCGGAATCAATCGTTTAGGGACTCAATTCCCGCTTCAACATGCTACAAACCATCCGCGACAAAACGGCCGGCTGGGTCGCCAGTCTGTTCCTCGGCGCCATTGCCATCGTGTTCGTGTTCTGGGGCATCGACTTCCAGTCGAGTTCTGGTTCGTTCGCCGCCAAGGTGGACGGCGAGCGCATTTCGGCGGAGACCGTGCGCCGCGCCTGGCAGCAGCGTCAGTCTCAGTTGCAGCAGATGCTCCGCAACGAGCTGCCGCCGGAAATGGCCAAGTCCCAGCAGACCGCGCTGCTCGATCAATACATTCAGCAGACGCTGCTCACTCAGCGCGCCAACGAGTTCGGCTACAAGGTCAGCGACGAAGCGCTGGCCAAGCGCGTGATGGAAATCCCGCAGTTCCAGGTCGACGGCAAGTTCGATAAGGACCGCTACATCGCGCTGTTGCGCTCCAGTGGTACCACTGAGGCGCGTTTCGAAGCCGATCTGCAGGCCGAGCTGCTGCTCGATCAACTGCAGAGTGCAGTGGTGGATTCGGCATTCGCTGCTCCCTACGAGTTGGAGCGTCGCTACGCGCTGGAGAAGCAGCAGCGTGAACTCGACTACGTGCTGATTCCCGCCAAGGATTTCGCCGCGTCGGTGACGGTCAGCGACGAGCAGATCCAGAAATTCTACGAAGCCAACGGCCAGCAATTCCTGCTGCCGGAGACGGTCGACCTGCAATACATCGAGCTGACTCGTGCGCAGGCGGAGTCGAACGTCACAGTGACCGACAAAGAGCTCAAGGACTACTACGAGCAGGTGAAGCAGCGCTTCGAGTCGCCAGAGCGCCGTCGTGCTCGTCACATCCTGGTCACCGCGACTGACGGTCTCGACGACGCGGCCGCGCAGAAGAAGGCACAGGAGCTGACCGATAAAGTTAAAGCCGGTGCCGACTTCGCTAAGCTGGCCAAAGAAAATTCCAAGGACCCAGGCTCGGCCGCACAAGGCGGCGATCTGGACTGGGCGCAGAAGGGCATGTTCGTCGGCCCGTTCGAAGACGCGTTGTTCAGCATGCAGCCTGGCGAAATTCGCGGCCCGGTGAAGACTCAGTTCGGCTATCACGTGCTGAAGCTGGAGAACATCGAAGCGGGTCATTTGCAGACCTTCGATGAAGCACGCGCCGAGATCGAAGCGGAATATCGCAAGGACCGCGCGCAGACCGGCTTCTACGACGAGTCGCAGAAGATGGCTGACGCTGCGTTCGCTGCCCTCACCGAGCTGGACTCGGTGGCGAAATCGCTGAACCTGCAGATCAAAGCGGTCAAAGGGTTCACTCGCGAAGGTGGCGGCGAGTTCGGCGCCGAGCAGGGCGTGGTCGATGCGGCGTTCAGCGAAGACGTGTTGGAGCGTCGCCAGAACAGTCCGTTGGTGCCGGTTGGCGATGACAAGGCGGTGGTGTTGCGAGTGGTCGCGCACAAGCCGGCCGAGCCGCGGCCGCTGGCTGAAGTTCGTGGCGACATCGAGTCGCGCCTGCGTGCGCAAGCGGCTCGCGACGCTGCGACGGCCAAGGGCACTGAAGCGCTGGCCAAGCTGCAGAAGGGCGAGAGCTGGGATTCGCTGAGCGCGTCCGGTTTGAAGCCAGTGGGCAAGCGCTTCGTGACGCGTGACGATTCGATCGCTCCGCCTGCGGTGTTGCGTGCGGCGTTCCAGGCGTCGAAGTCGCAGATTTCGGAAGCCAAGCCGTTCGTGTCGGGCGTGCCGACGGACGATGGCAACTACGCCGTGCTGGCGGTGTCGCAGCTTCGCCATGGCGAGGCGAGCACTGAGCCGGAGACGGAACGTGCCAACCGTCGTCGTCAGGCCGAACGTACGGTCGGCGGCGAAGAGCTGAGCGCTTACGTGAAAGAAGCCGAACGTAATGCGGATATCGTCCGCAACGACAAGGTCTTCGAATAACGCGGCAGCGTTAAATCACTGAAAGTGGTTCGCCGGCTCAGAAGGGGGCGGCGAGGCAGTCGATACAAAAACGCCGCGGTTTCGCAAGAAGCCGCGGCGTTTTGCATTCTGATGGCGTTTAAGGATCAGTCGCTTTCAGGGAAGCTCA
>NZ_JAEUPY010000728.1 GCF_016790065.1 Steroidobacter sp. | reverse complement strand
GTGAGTGATGGAACGGGCTGCAGCTGGTTGCGCCGCTGCCAGCAACGGAGATCCGGTCAGCAACAAGGTCGAGCAAGCTGCTGCCGAGGCGAGCATTGCAAACTTTCTATGGGTCATTTTCCGCGCCTGGTGAGTATGCTGTTCTTTGGAAAATTCACTGAAGCTGCTCATTCCGACGCATGACTTTGTGAAATACCCAGCGCGCGACTGAAAATTTTTTGAAATGCCGTAGAACCGGCAGCACCGACCTCGATTCAGTTCGGTGCAGTCAGGCGAATCTTCGCAGCACCGGTGTGCTCGGCCCGAACCGCGAAGTAAGTGGCGACCGCTTCGACGAATGCATTGGAATCGCCGGTGTTGAATGCACCGCTGATGCCCACGTCGGCCACGGCCGGGTCGACCACGATCTGTAATTGCGAGTAACGATTGACGCGTTCGGCGGCGCTGGACAACGGTTCGTTGTCGAAAATCATTTTTCCGGATTGCCACGCGGTGGCCTTGCTGACATCGATCTTGGGCAGTACCACGGCGTGTCCATCCGACGCGCGCACTCGCACACCCTCGCCCGCCTTCAGCTCGACGGGCGCTGTGGCTGACTCAACGGTGGGCTCAACCCCGGTGATAGCGACGTGACCTTCGATCATCGAGACCAACACGTTGCCGCCGACCAGCTCGACATTGAACTGCGTGCCCAACGCAATGACGGTCTGCTCGCCAGCCCGCACTCGGAACGGTCGCGTGGGATCTTTGGCAACATCGAATCGGGCTTGGCCCCGCTCCAGCGACAGCAGCCGTTGGTTCTCTTCGTAGTGCACGCGAACTCGAGACTTCGCGTCCAATGTGACGACGGAACCGTCCTCGAGTGTGAGCGCCCGCCTTTCGCCAACATCCGTGCTGTAGACGCCGCGCTGGGAATACAACCATCCGAAAGTGCACGCGACAGCGACGATCACAGCAGCAGCAATTGCCGCGGGCCGCGAACCGAAACCACTGCCCACCGACCAACGGCGTCGCGCGGCTCGTCGAGCGCTATCCAAAGCATCGCGACGACCGACCATGACTTCCGGGGCTGCGGAAAACTCACCCAGCGCCGACCAAGCCGCAGTCACTTGCTGATACGCCCGCTGGTTGAGCGGATCGGCATCGAGCCAGGTCTTCAGGCCCGGCAAATCCTCGACCTGCCCTTGCTCGCGCAGGCGAATGAACCATTGCGTTGCTTGCTCGAGGTGAGCATCCGTAGGCTGCGCGGCAGCCTCTGTTTGTTCCATGCGACTCATGACTTGCACAACCGACGAGTGAGATGCAGCAGCGCCTTTTCGAGCTGCTTCTCCACGCCACTCGCCGAAATTCCATACATCTCCGCGATCTCGCGGACTTTCAGGCCCTCGAACCGGTATAGATAGAACATCGCGCGGGTCCGTTCGCCGAGCTCATCCAGCACCGAGAGCGCTTCCTGTAACGTCCTCTCCCCTAGTACGACGCGCTCGGGGGACAAATCCACAGTGAGCACGTCGACAAATTCCGCGACCACCTCGGCCGGCAGGGCCTCTTCGGTGCCATGGGATTGAGCGCGCCGTGCCCGATCGCGCAGCAGGTTGACGGCAACCCGAAAAACAAAGGCCTCGGCATTCTCGATGGGCCGGTTCTCCCGGCTGCGAAGCACGCGCTCGAACACATCCTGGGTCAAATCTTCGGCTTCGTGAGCGCTGCGAACCCTGCGGCCGAAGTATTTGAGCAACGGCAGGCGAAAGCGCCGATTCAAGTGCGCCAACAGCTCATCCTGGCTGTCCGGCGCACCGGGCGCCGCTGCAGCAAGCGGTTGATTCGGGCGCAAAGGATCGTTCACGCCGGACAGCATGCCGGCGAAAGGGCCACGGAATCAATACTGAATCAATACAGAATCAATACCGGGGCCGCTTACTGTGGGTTTTGCCGGGTCGTGCGTCGTAACTATAAATCGGCGCCCGACTGCGCTACTTGGGCTTGGTGAATATGCTCACTTCGGGATAGGACTGCTCGCCCGAGAGCAGCGGCGTGGCCTGGCTCTGCCGCAAGTACTTGTCAAAGAACTCCAAAGTGAGCCGGTTGACGATGTCGTGCGCCAGCCGAGGATGCATCGACTTCGAGTCGGCCGGCTCGAACAACGTGCGATCGGAAAAGTGTCCATGCTCGGCGCGTGCCAGGATCACGTCGTACCAATCGGCTTCGGTGCGCGCATAGAGCTTCCAAGGCTGCATCTCTGCATACAGACGCAGCTCGCGATCCGGCGCCTTCTGATCGGGAGAATTCGCGAACGGCTCGCCACCGTGCATCACCATGATGGGCTTTTGAGTACCGGTTTCCTGCACGTCGGTATACAACCAACCATCCAGATTGATCGCTGCCTTGATCCGAGGCTCATCTCGGCTGGCTTGCAGAGACAGCGCGCCACCCAATGACCATCCCAGCGAACCGACGCGCTCCAGATCCAGGCGCTGATAGAAACGATTGCCGCGTTCGTCATTCATCGCTGCAAGTCGGTCGAGCACGAAGCCGATGTCCTGTACGTGAACCGGCATCATTCGCCTGGCATAACCTTCAACGTTTCGCCGGAACTGCTCGACCTCGGACAGCCCCTTCGATTCCTCGTCGCTCAAGTACGGAATCTCAGTGTCTTGTTGGTAACTGGTGCCGTCCGGGAAGCGCTCGATGCGAGTGAGGCCGGTGTGGCCGATGGCAACCACAACGTAGCCATGACTCGCCAGAAACTCCGTTTGGAAGGTGGCGCTGAACGCCGGATGACCGCCGCCCGGGTTGTAGATCAGCACTGGCAAACGTGCCGGTTGCGACGCCAGCGGTGCTTTCAACGCCGAGTTGGTTGGCAACGCCGCGGCGTCCGTCATCCACTGCGCGTCTTCGTCGTTCGGATACAGCTCCCGGTGCAACGCATAGCGCGCCAGTTGCTGCTTGCCCTTGTGAACGGCGGGATACCAGATCTGCACCATCAAGCGGCGCTGGTCGTTCGGAGCTGAAGTCGTGGTCTCCTGGCGCTTGGTGTCGATCCACATCTCTTCGTAAGTGCCGGTCTGGTACGGACCGCGCGGCTGACCGGCGAAAATGTCCTCCTGAATCTTCACAGGAGCAGGCGTGGACGCCATCGCGAACGACGCCCCCAAAACCGCTGCGAGAACGCAAGCAACGCGCGTTCCAATCATTGCATCTCTCCCAGTAGTCATTGAGTGGTCATTGGGTAACTTTTGAGTTCAGTCTTGCAACTGCAGCTGAAAGTTCGGGGGCGGCGTCGTGCCCAGCAAATGCTGGACGAAGTAGTCCCAACGCCGGCGCAGGAAATAGGGATCGACGCGCTTCACCGCCTCCTTGCCTTTACGCAAATCGACGAATCCATGATTGCGATTGGGCAGGATCAGCATATCGAAATCCCGATTAGCCGCGATCAGCGCATCCACCATCTGCAGGGTGTGCGTGACGTGCACGTTGTCGTCCATATCCCCGTGGACCAGCAACAGCTTGCCTTTCAAGTTCGCGGCCAACGGTGGGTTGGCCTGCGAAAGGTAAGTATCGTCGTTCACCGGCCAGGCGTGGAAGCGCTCGCCCCACTCCGCCCAATAGCTGCGCTGATCGTGGTTGCCCGCCGACGCCACGGCCACTTTGTAGAAATCAGGGAACGACAACAACGCACGCGTCGACGCAAAGCCACCGCCGGAGTGACCGTAGATACCGACTCGCGTCAGATCCAGATAAGGATGCGTCGTCGCCAGCTGCTTCAGCCCGATGACGTGATCCTCCAACCCGCCGGCCGCACCCATGTTTCGATAAGACACATCGCGGAATGCTTTCGAACGGTACGGCGTACCGAGCCCGTCGATGCTCACCACGATGAAGCCGAGCTCGGCCAGCGCCTGCTCATCTTCCGATGCCTGCGCCGAGAAGATCTTCTGGGTATTGATGGATTGCGGCCCTGGGTAGATCGCATCCAGCACCGGATACTGGCGCTTGGGATCGAAATTGCTGGGATAGAAAATGGCGCCGTACAGATCGGTTTGGCCATCTCGCGCCTTGACCGTAAACGTCTTGGGCGGCTTCCAGCCAATAGCTTGTAGCTTGCTGATGTCGGCTCGCTGCAGCTCGCGAACTTGTCGCCCATCCGCCCGACGCAGCACGCTGATCGGCTCGGCATCGAGGCGCGAATACGTGTCGACGAAGTACTCGCCACGCGGCGAGAAACTCACCGTGTGATCGGCATCATCGGGCGTGAGCAACGTCAATCCCTTGCCGTCGAGCCGCACACGATACAAAGGACGATAGTAAGGATCGCGTCCCGGCTCACGGCCGCCAGCGGTGAAGTAGACCCAGCCCTGTGCGGCGTCGACGTGCAGGATCTCACGCACTGCCCAGTCGCCACTAGTGAGCTGCCGCTGCACTCGGCCGCTCTTGGCATCGATGCGATACAGATGGTTCCAGCCATCGCGCTCCGACGACCAGATCAGCGCTTCACCCGCTATGCGCGCGATCGAGTTGCGGTTGACGTAGGTTTCGCTACTTTCGACCACTGGTGTACTCACCTGCCCCGATGTGACATCGGCGACATGCAGTCGAGCAACGCGATAGCCACGCTCGTTCTCGCTGAAACACGCTTGCCGGCTGTTTTCGCTCCAGCACAGCGTGGTGTCATATGAGGCGGGGCGAGAGAACACCGAGTGCAGCGGCGTCACGCGACCGGTGGCGACATCCGCCACGATCATCTGCACCTGCGACACATCAGCATCGCCGGCATTGGGGAAATGATACGGATGCGTCACTGGCGGCCGTCCTGGCACAGATTCGATGACAGCGATCTCGCGCACTCGGCGCTGATCGCTGCGATAGCTCAATAGCTTCTTCGAGTCCGGTGAGAAGACTGCTTCGGGCTCGACCCGTTGCTGCAGCATCGCTTCGGTGACCGGCTCGCCCACATCGCTACCATAAGGCTGGTCATTGGTGCCGTCGGTGGTCAACGCGCGTTCTGCATCGTTGCTGGTGTCGCGTAACCAGAGATTGTTTTCTTTCTTGAAGACGGCCCAACGTCCGTCCGGCGACAGCACTTCACCCTCTCGCGTGCCCGGCGTCCCTACCGTTCGCGTACAGCTGTATTTCGCCAGCTCGCAGGACCAAGCGATCTGCTCGACTTGGAAGGCAATTTGTCGACCTGCGTCTCGATACTCGAAGTAACCGAATGGCAAATCATTAGCGGTGAACGGCTTGCCCGCAGCCGAAGACAGCCCAGCAGCGAGTCGCGAGTGATCGAATGCAGGTGCCTGACGATTCCGCGCCGAGTCCACGCGCATGAAGGTCTTGTTGCCTGCATACTTGTCCAAGTACCAGAAGTCATTGCCCTGCGCGATCCAGTTCGGCTGCAGTGTCTCGCGTGAGACCAGCGTGCGAGCACTTTGAAATTGCGCCGCGCGTTCGTAGGCGGCAGAAAGCTCAGCGCCTCGCATATCACTAGCGTTGGCCGTCAGCACCGTAACGACCGCCAGCGTCACGCCGGCAGCGAGCTGTCGAACATTTCCTAAACTAGCATGCATGGCTTACCACTCCTTGCCAGGCACGGTCTTGCGCGGATCCGGTTCAGGAACCGGCACATGCGGTGCAATCACCACGCGGCCGTTCTCCAGAATCACATGGCCGTCGCGCACTACTAACGACACTCGACTCAAGTCGTCGAGATTCCGGTCGGGCTGGCCGTCCACGACGATCACATCGGCGAGTTTGCCGACGGCGAGTGTTCCTAACTTATCGTCCATGCCCAAGATCTCAGCGCTGGTCCGCGTTGCGGCTACCAACGCCTGCTCGGTGGTGAAGCCCGCGGCCACGAACTGTTTCAGCTCGGTGATGTAAGCGTTGGGCAGATAGCGGAACCAGTCGGTCACCAGGTCCGTGCCCACACCCAACTTGATACCGGCGCGCTTCAACTTGCGCAGCATCTCCATGTTCGCTTCTTTGGAAAAATCGAACCGGCGCGAGGTCGAACCGAAATAGCCGCCGGCCAGATCGAAGATATAGATGTAAGGCACCAACGTCGGCACCGAAGCCGTGCCGTTGCGAGCCATCAAACGGATGGTTTCATCGCTACGAGGGAGCGGATGTTCGATGGTGTCCGCGCCCGCTTCAACCGCCCACTGAATATAAAAGGTCTCCGCATCGACGGTGACCTTCAAACCGAGCGTATGTGCTTCATCCACCGCAGCCGCTACTTCGGCGCGAGAATAATGACTGGCCAGTTTGATCAGATCGGCGCCTCGCTTGAACTGTTCGCGCACAGCCTCGCGCCAATCATCGGGTCCGGAAGCTTCGCGAACGGCAGCGACCGGTTGATCGTGAGAGCTCTTGCGCCACATGCCTTCGGCGCCGTGACCGCCGGTGCCGGTGATGAGCTGCCCGGCAGCGAACACTCGTGGGCCTGGCAAACGATTCTCTGCCACCCACTGCTTGAGTCGAAACGGCGCGGTGCCTTCCGAAGCGACATCTCGAACACTGGTAATACCGGACTGCGCATAGACGCGAAGCCGCTCCGCCCCGCGCAGTGTGGCGGACTCGCCCTCCTCAGCTTGTTCCTCAGGAGTGTTCGGCTCGGTGTACGTCAGATGAGTGTGCAGGTCGATCAAGCCCGGCATCACTGTCTTGCCGGCAACGTCGATCACCCGAGCATTTGCCGGCCACTGCGTAGCCTCTGGCGGAAGTAAAGCGACAATCCGATTGCGCTCGATCACGACAGTCGCCAGCTTCGCAGCGCTGCCCGTTCCATCGAACACTCGGCCGCCTCGCAGGACGATGCTGCCTTCCGGACCTCGCGGCCCCGGAGCGACCGGCACCCGTCGCGGATCGTCCGAAACTGCCGTCGACTTACCCACCCAGTTGCGTCGGTCCTCCAGCTTGGATTGCGCGAGCGCCGGTAGGCTGGCGAGCAATATAAGCAACGTAACCGCGTGCCAGGAACGTTGAGGAGAACGTGTCATTTTTATCTCTCCGAAGCGTGCGAGCTGTGGCGAGCGTGGGCACGACGCGGTAAAGACTCATCCGGTCGCGCGTAAATGATACGAACCCGCGTCGACGCGCGGGCATTTTGGCTGGGCCGTTGAGTATTGGATTCAGGCCACGGCCGTGGCTACGGGCCAGAGGCTAGCGCGCCTCTGGCCGATCAGTCTAGGGAAGGTTGGCGTTTTATTCCGCCGGATGCATCGGCCGACGGAACGGCGGATCGTTGGCGTTCGGAATTGTGATGCCTTCGGGCGGGGTCTGATGCAACAGATGCTGGACGAAGTAATCCCAGGTCTTGCGATGCACGTAGCCGTGCCGCCAGAACTGTTTGTGTTCGAGCATGGGCGGAATGAACATGTCGAAGTCTTTGTTGGCGTCGATCAGCGCTTGCGCCAGTTGCATGGTCTGGGCGATGTGCACGTCATCATCGACGAAGCCGTGCATCAACAGCAGCTTGCCCTGCAGCTGACCGGCGATCTCCATGTTGGTGGGCCAATCGAACTCGGGCTCCTCCGCCGTGGGGTACTTGGTACCGATCCAGGTGCCGTAGTCGTGACTGCCGGCTACTGCCACTGCGACCTTATAGAACTCCGGATGCTGGAGTAATGCACGCGCTGCGCGCCAGCCGCCATCGGAGTTGCCATAGATACCGACGCGCTCGGTGTCGATGAACGGATAGCGCTTCGCCAGCTGGCGCATCGCGCCGATATGGTCGTCATAAAACGCCGGCTCAGTGGCCTTCTTGCCATCGAACACGGACTGGACTTTGCGAGAACGGAACTTGGCCTCGCGGCCGTCGAACATCATGGTGGCGA